>NZ_JAEIJE010000029.1:0-37789 GCF_016772095.1 Comamonas sp. NyZ500
TGCTGCAGTTGAATAGCTTTTCAAATCTCTGCCAATTACCTCGGTGAAGCCGGAGCCCACTGGCTGCAATGGGTCGTGAACTGTCCCCGTCGCTGGCTGGTACCGGCCAAAAGCAATCAGCTTCAAGCCATTTTTAGACTTGGTTTTGCCTAAGTATGTCCTGAATAAATGCATGTTTGGATGCGGTGTACGCCTTTCTATCTTGTGAGAACCGCGCCTGTGAGGCTTTCTTCAGCGCCGCATACCTGCTACGAAGCATTACGTCAGCTCTAAGGACATCCCGGAATCTGAGGTAGTTACTCCATAGCGGGCTGCCTGTCGGAACAATGTGTAGGTGATGCGTCCGGACATCAGGAGCCGATTCTTTCACGAAGAGGTATTCCCCATCGATGCCTCCATCGCCTCGATCCAGATAGCCAAGGGTACAGAGCAGCGGTCGAATCTGGGAAATTTCCATACTGGAATCCGCTGCCACAGCGATGTCAATAATGGGCTTGGCGTCGAGACCGGGCACTGCGGTGCTGCCCACATGTTGGATGTCCAGAACGAGATGCCCAATGTGCTGGCTCAGGACACGCCATTCTTGCTCGAATAGAGTGCTCCAACCCGAGCAATAAGCGACAACCTGTACAGCATCTCTTTTCAGGCCGAGCATACTTCTTTCCTTGGAGCTAACGATTCAGTTCAGCGGAGACAGAGGTCGGGAGCAGAGCAACACCAGCACTGGCCACAACGATGTGTCTACTACCCTGATCTACACGTATGTGCTGAGAGGGGCTGCAAGCGAAACCGTCATGCTGTTGGATCTTATGGATTTTAGTAAATGACAGATCGCTTTGCGGTTGAGGGATGAATGTCGCTTTTGGGGCGTTCTGAGACGGTCGCCTACCGGCCAGAAGAAGCCAGCCTTTTTCCGCAGTTGGCAGCTTCAGGCAGAGAGCTGACCTAGGGGCTTCAACACCGAATGTCGGCGGCGATCAGCAGCTGAACTTGATGGACTCTGGCTGCAATTGCCAAGAATCGGCATTCAAGGATTTCCGCAGCCCTTGTCGGAGGCCACCCCGATCCGGCCCCTTGACGATGATTCACCGTGCCTTCAGGCAAAATCCAGATGATCGGGGCAAGCCTGGCGTCAGGTCTGCCGGGAAGCCCACCTTGAAGAATGGAACAGGATCAATGGCACTGACGAAGAAGGGCGAGTTCATGTACGGGACGACGTCCGGCGACACCCAAGCCGAGCTGCGCAGCTACAGCGTTGCTAATCGCCATGAGGCCGTCCGGTTTGCCTCGTCCAAATGCAATTGCGGGTGCCGGACTTTTGCGCTGCAGACCGATGAAGAAGCCGGCGTGGCAATCCGCACCTGCACCGACTGCGGGCAGAGACACCTGATGGGCGACAGCGCAGACTACATTGAGGAGGCCAGCCCCGAGGCGCACGAGTGTGTGTGCGAGAACGAGGTGTTCGAGCTGATGTCCGGCGTCTCCGTGTACGAGGGCACACATGACGTGCGCTGGTACTACATCGCTTGCCACTGCGTGGAATGCAATCTGGTTGGGGTCTTCGCAGACTGGAAGTGTGAAGCGGGTGATGCGGCGGCCTTCCTCGCCAAGGTATGAGCATGCGCCCCTCGCAGAGATCCTGCTCGCAGGCTCGAGCGGCCGGGGAGTGTCATGAGGTGATTGGTGGACTTGGCTGTACCAATGACGGCAGTCGCTGCACCACAGACACCTGTTGACGAAGCACGAACGACAGCCTCGGTCGTGAGCAGCCCCTTGTCGTTGGCTGCGATCGGCCAGAAGCAGTCATTGGCCAGAACCTTGGGCCTTCGATGTTCGTGCGGTTCACAGGGCCATGACCATTTCGTGCCAGGCCATGCCACCGTGGTCTGAGTCCGAAGGACGCTGGTACTGGAATCCCAGGCGGGAGTACAGTCCCACATGCCGCTCCCTGCACATCAGGTGGATGGTTTTCTTGTCCTCGGCGCGCATCTGCTCGACAAAGGTATGCATCAGGGTGGTGGCGTAGCCGCGGCCTTGGAAAGCCGGATCGATCACCACGGACATGATGACCACATTAGGTGCGGCCGCGTCATGCCCGACCAGCTCCTTGAACTCCTCGTCAGACATGCGCACCTCGTAGGCGCAGCCACTGTTGATGAAGCCAATGATCTGTCCACCGTTTTCCATGATCAGGAAACCATGCGGATACTCACGAATACGTTTGCTGATCTTGGCAAGCGTGGCGGCTTCATCACCCTCATAGGCACCGGCTTCGATGGCGTAGCAGCGATCGGCGTCGTCTGGTTGAGCATGGCGGAACGTGAGATCTGGTGTCATGGCGGAGGTCATTTCAAGGCGCATAAGTCATCAATTTCATGATGCTAATTGGAATGAGAGCTGCATGTAGTGCATTGTTTTCATTGCATACTGCATGTCATGCACTCCGCTTTGCGCCGTCTCGATCTCAATCTGCTGCTGGTCTTTGATGCACTGTTTCGCCACCGCAGTGTCGTTGCGGCAGCCGACGAGCTGGCCATCAGCCCTTCTGCGTGCAGCCATGCCCTGGCCCGACTGCGGGAGGGATTGGGTGATGAGCTGTTTTTTCGCTCAGGCAGCAGCATGCAGCCCACACCGCGAGCCACCGAGATGGCGGAGGGAATTACGCTGGCACTGCATACATTGTCGGACCAGCTGGGCGACCCGGCAGCCTTTGCGCCTGGCAGCAGCACTCAGTCTTTCACTTTCGCTGCGACCGACTTCACCACCTTCGCTTTGATGCCTGCGTTGATCTCCAGGATCGAGCATGAGGCTCCTCATGTGCGCCTGCGAGTGGTCCATTCGCGTCATCGGGATGCCTACAGCGACCTGGTGCAGGAAGGAGCCCATTTCGTCATGGGTTTTTCGGACGAATTCAGCCCCGCGCAAGAAGGCGTGGAGGTCTTGCAGGGACATACCGATGCCTATGTCGTCGTTGCACGCAGAGGTCATCCTCGCATCGGCAAGAGGCTCTCCATGGCGCAATATCTGGCGGAACGCCATGTGGTCGTGAAACCCTGGCAGGAGGAGAAAGGCGTCATAGACTCAGCTTTGTGCAAGGGCGGGTGGACCCGCGAGATTGCGATAGAGCTGCCCAGTGTCATGGCCGCGCCTTTTATCGTGGCAAATTCAGATTTGCTCATCACGCTGCCCCGTCTGGCGGCACTGCAGTTGCAGGCATCGGCAGCGATTGCGATCTTCAAAGCACCTTTTGAGGTGCCGTCATACACCCTGAACGTGTATTTTCAGCACCGGCATCTGAGCAGCCCATGGCATCGCTGGATGCGCACTCGTCTGGAGAGCATATTGCGCTCAAAAGGGTGACTAAAGCGTGTGAGCGATTGACCATTTTGGCTCGATCTGCAACAGTCTGAGACCGACCAGAGGCAGTCATTGATTGAGAGTAAATGAGCATAGACACCTTGAAAACCAGGCTACGCAGTCTTCCTTCTCTAAAGGGACCATTTGTTGACTGGGAGATCGATACGTTGCCAGATACGCCGCAGCAAGCATTCCAGTACTGGCTCAACGATGCAATAGAAGAGGGCGTCAAAGAACCTCACGCGATGACGCTATCTACGGTTGATTCTGATGGCTTTCCTGATGCCCGCGTTCTTATCCTGAAAAATGTGGATGAACGTGGGTGGCACTTTGCGATCAAGGCGAATAGCCCTAAGGGGAAGCAATTGGCTGAAAATCCCAACGTCGCATTGACCTTCTATTGGCCGGCTTTGGGCCGTCAGATTCGGTTGAGGGGACAAGCCGTGGTGCTGCCAGACGCAGAGTGCGCAGACGATTTTCTCACGCGTCCCGAGGGTTCAAAAATCAGTGCTATGGCCTCGCGGCAAAGCGAAATATTGGAATCCCAGCAAGAGCTTGCTAAAAGCTTGAACGACGCACACACTTTTCTTAGCCAAAACCCCGAATACATTGAACCTGGGTGGAAAGTATTTGCGGTGCAACCAAGACGCATTGAGTTTTGGCAGGGTGCCACGGATCGATTGCATAAACGAGTCATCTTCTCGAAAACGGCCGACGAGTCTGCGTGGCAAAAGCAAATGCTTTGGCCATGACGCACTGTTAGTCTCAGATCTTAAGTTTGCGCAGGTAACCAGGTCTCTTAGATAGGTGACAGCTCAGGGGGCGGTCAGCGACAGTCGCGGATCGGCCAATTGCTGCCTCTTGTGATCGCGAAAAGCTGATATTCGATATTTGGACCCAACAAGTAAAGTCGATGAAGTACCTGGTGGAGCTGTCCATTGGCCGGTAGGCAGCCCACGTTATCTTTGTACAGCTCTTTGCCAGCTTGCAATTGCGCCCAGTATTACTGCTGCGTGACGGTTTTCAGCTGACTCTTGAGGTTGAGCATGTGCTGAATATAGACTGTTAGCTCTTGAGTTGGCATGCCGGGAGTCACGCGCTTGGCATAAGCGTCGAGAGCGGTTTGCAGCACCTCCGTGTTGCGTGGAGCGGCAAAGTAGGCAATATCAGCCAGTTGACATGCCAGAGCTGAATCGGTATTGCTAAGTTGCCTGATCTGCTGATTAACCCTGTCTAGGCCGCCGCTCATGGCTACAATTTGTTTGCTGAAAGTCTCACGCGATGCTGGATCCCATTCAGACGGAATGCCATTCCACCAGCCTCCGTACTCCTTAAGCACCATGCTAGCGACGTTTTTAAAGCGCACATAGGTCTCAGCCATTTCCTTACGGCTCTGCAGTTTTTCGGGCAGTTTCACGGAGGCCACGATTTCGTCGGGGCGATAGTTGGCGTTGAGACCCTCAATCACTTGATTCACGGCGGAGTCAAGCATGTCAGCAGATGCCAGCAACTTGTCCTGTGCTTCGGCAGCACTGGTGAGTGCAGGGCCATGCATGGGCAACAACAGATTAGGTTTGGCAGCAGCCATGTCACGCAGAGCCTGAGCCCATTCGGCCACATGACGTTGGCGGCGTTTACCATTGCCGGCGTTCAGCAGAAATGGCTGCCAGTAGTCGGCACTGATCACAACCTTGCGCGTGGGCACATTAACCCAGAGCTGATCGGCTGATTCTCCGCGTGCATGGGTCAACACAAATTCATCGTCACCGATTTTGAGTGTCTTCTGGCCCACAAAGGTTTCGGTGGGAAGAATTGCTTCCTGCAGCTTGCGCGGTACATCGCGCGGGTCCTGGCTGTTCAGGTGCACCATGGAGTAATTGGCCGTGCGAGTGTCCAGCTCCATCTCCGCAAGATATTCCTTGGTGGTGATGATCCTCGGTTTTTCACCGGCTTCAAACAATGACCAAGCTCCAAAGCCAT
This sequence comes from Comamonas sp. NyZ500, assembly GCF_016772095.1. Lineage (NCBI taxonomy): Bacteria > Pseudomonadati > Pseudomonadota > Betaproteobacteria > Burkholderiales > Comamonadaceae > Comamonas > Comamonas sp. NyZ500. The sequence continues at coordinate 5,338 of NZ_JAEIJE010000029.1, forward strand.
GGTCGGCGTGATGGTGGGTAATGATGATGGTGTTGACAGGCTTATTGCTGAGCTTGCGCAGGGTTTCCAGCAACGCGGGGCCTGCTGGAGCGTAGCCAGCATCGACCAGTACCAGACCTTCAGTGGTCTCAAACACTGCAATATTCACATAGGGAAAGCGCAGAAGCCAAGTGCCCTTGCCATGGGGTTCTACCGTCAGCTTGGCTCGTGCATCGGCAATTGCTTCGGCATTGGTGCGGCTATACATGTGATTGGCAATCGCAACCGACTGTTCGCCGCCAAAACCGGCATTGGCGTTGGAAGTCAGCACGTTCAGCACATTGGGGTACTGCGCCATCAATTCCTTGCGCAACTCGAATTTCTGTACCGACTTGATATCGGGTTTTGAACTGTCAGTGACTGCCGCTGTCGCATGTGAAGAAAGATTAATTACCAGTGAGAGCGCGATAGTTTTAATGATGGTATGGGTCACAGTAACTTCCAAGAGGATGTTGAAAATATGTTTTCTGATTAATTATTTTCTATTCAAAGTGCCATTTATTTTAGGGATACTGGCCATCATGAAATCGTCTTCTTGGACTAAGGTTTAAACCTTATTGAATACTTATAATTCCTCGTTGCTGTGTCTTTTCAAGGTTTTATGTATCGATATAAGAATGGATAATAATTTTTCATTAATCGATATATTTTGGCAGATAAACCATGGGTTTGATTGACTTTATTGTTTTTGCTTAGGGGCAGCAATCGAGCCCGCAGTGGCATGGATGAACATGCTTTTTGTAAATCCCATGCTTTGGATTGAGCGCACGGGCAGCCCTTGGCGTTGAACTTGCAGTCTTGTTGAATGACGGCTTTGGTGCTTTTATCTGGGTGGCGGCTCAGGGTCAACAGCACCAGTTCGCAGCTTGCGAGAGCTGCCGTTCAGCGTGTCTGGCGCACTACGATCCAGCCAGTTTCCGGCTTGAGGCGCACAGCGCACGTCTGGCCAGATAGCAGGTCAACGTCTTGTGTTGGCGGCATCGGTCACAGGCTTGCCAACTCTCAGCGGCTGCGACCGGCCTGAAGCTGTAGTTCGGAGGTGCACCATGGGCGTCTGCTCATGGCCGAAAGGAGCCAGCCAGGGTGTGACCTCGGTAGCCAGGGATGATCACCTTCTCGGTCAATCCTTGATCGACGCTGTCGGCGCACTGATCTGTCGGCGCACTGGTAGCGAGCATTTGGTGCAGATGATCAATGTTGTCGGTACATCCATTTCAACCGGACCTGCAGAACCGAGGTGCTCGACTGCCATGACATTGAATCGCTGCGGGAAGTGCGCTCAATGACCGTGGGCTGGCTGCATCGCTACAAGCACCATCGCCCACATGAATCGCCAGGCCGGATTCCTCCGGCCGGGTATCGTGTCAAACGTTTCCCCCGCCTCTGCTTTTAGGCGGCGCAGGAAAACGAGGAGACTTCAATGACTTACCGGGGCGCTGCCTTGATCGCCGTATTCAGGGTAGTCCACAGCTCCTTGGTGACGGGCACCATGTCCTGCCTGAAGTACCACCAGAAATGACCGCCCACGTAATTCGGGGTAGTGATCTTCATCGTGTAATAGCGGGTCAGGTACTCGGCCTTCTTGGTTTTGCGTGAGGTGCCCACTTCCCCGAACCCGATCTTGGAATTGGGGAACATCACGCGCAGCTTGTCGAACACCTGCTGCCAGTTGGGCTTGAGCCCATTGCAGTCATCCTCATAGTAGGAAATCCAGACGTAATCCAGACCCTGCTTCATGTAGGCAGGGACATTGGTCTCGGCCCACTTGAACATTTCATTGGAGGCTTGAGACCAGCAGCCCTGGTTGTAGTAGAGCGTGATCGCGGCCGTTTTGTTCTGTGCCTTCACGATGTTGTAGGCGTTGGTCATCTTCGCCACCACATCGGCATTGGACCCCAGCCACTCGCCGTTGACCTCGTTGGCTACTTCCCAAATATCCACTACATCCGACAACGCATTGAGGTATTGATTAGTCCGCTGTATGTACGCATCCACGCTGTACTGCTTGACGTAGTACGAGTCCAATATCTCACCCATCACATAGGAAACTTTGGAGATTTCCACTGCTGGCTTGCGGTAGTAGTCCGGGTTCACGAACTCATCGAAGACGATGCGCGTGGTAGGCCGGTAGGCCAGCGACGATAGGCTGCGCGTGATGTCGCCAAGCCTGCTCACATCGTCCACGGTGACGCCGTAGATGGGAGTCGGGACTATGCGGCCCGAGGGCACGCTGGTTTGAGCAGATACTACGGAGCACAGCGAGGCAATGCAGAATGGGATAAACGCTTTCATGCGGTATCCCCCAATGAAGGGTTCAATGAATTTTTTCACTTGGATCAATATGAATCGAGGCGCGGCAAGGGCAGGGTGTGAGTGCTTCTAGCTGGTTGCAGCAGCTCAGATCGACCCTCGGTTGACTCTCGATAATTTGCTAAACGGGCGACTTTAGTGCATGAAATTTGGCTAACAGTGGCTAAATGAAACGAAATGCGTTCCATGAGCCAATGCACATATCGAGCTCACAGCCCTCGGCCCTGGTTGGCGTGCTCAATGCCTTGCGGCAGCTACCAGTCAAGGAGTTGATCGCCAGCGAAATCCTCAATGGCTTCAATCGAGGGAGAGCAAATTGCACCTGATGTTGGGGTGACCTGGGTGAGCCCTGAACACGAAGCGTTACGCGTGTTGCCTAAGCTATGAGTCATTTTCAAAATGAGCGTATCGAGGAAAATGTCACCGTGTGGTTGCCCGCAGGATGCGATGAAAGGTGCTTGATGTGGCCGCTTGTCCTTCACTTCGCAGTCCGCTATTGGCAGTCCGCTTCTGGCCGGGAATGCAAGTTCGCCCCAGCGCCACATTGCCGCCTTCAACAGCTTCAAATATCCGTCTGCACGGTGATCTCGCGGGCATCGTCGCCCTTGAGGTTCAGGTACCTCGGTGCCGACTCCGGCTTGGAGTGGCCGGGCAGCAGCTGCACTGCGCACCGGGCTATTGCGCAGCGTCACGCAGTTCCCTGCGCCAGGCCTTGCTGAGCAAGGTCTTTACTTCCTCATCCGTGGTCTGGGCGAAATCGCGGTACCACTGGCCCACGGAAAAGAAGGGCACTGGAGTGAGCAGGCATATCAGCTGATCGACCAGAGGGTGCAGCATCGCTAGCGTCTCCACGGGCGCGACCGGTACGGCGACTGCGATGTGCGCTGGCGACTGCAAGCGTGCCGCAGCAATCGCCGCACGCATGGTGGCGCCGGTCGCCAGTCCGTCATCGACCAGTATCACCCGTTGCCCAGCCACGGCTGGCGCGGGGCGTTTGCCCCGATAGGCCAGGTCACGGCGCTGCAGCTCCAGAACTTCCTTTTGCGCGACTGCGTCGATGGCCGCTGGGGAGATGTACAGGCCACGGATGAGATCATCGTTCAACACCCGCACGCCGCCGCTGGCAATGGCGCCCATCGCCATCTCCTTATGGCCGGGCGTGCCTAGCTTGCGCACCAGCATCAAATCCAGCCGCAGGGCCAGTGCGCTGGCAACCTCATAGGCGACCGGCACGCCGCCCCGTGGCAAGGCCAGCACGAGCACATCGGCTTGCTCGCGCCACGCCGCCAATGCCGCGGCCAGGGCCCGGCCAGCATCTGCCCGGTCACGAAACGAAGTATCCGGTCTCATGTCTTCGGCTCCTCAGCACCCACAGCTTTACTATGCGCCTGATTTGCGTGCCTCGGGCGGCTGCTTCAGGCAATCCCTGCCTATGAGCAACTTCATCAAGCAGCGACTGCAGAGCCGAGATGCCGGGCTGTAGCAGTGCAGCTTGTGCGACTGGCCTTGTTGGACACGTTTGGGTCGAGCGAGCAGTTCTGCAATTGGAGCTGCTTGCACAACCCTTGATACATCGTTGCTTCGTCTTGTCGTACTTCTCTGCACAGCCTGCGGCTTCGCGCCTTGTCTCAACCGCAAACCGTCCGTTTGCCGGGTCGTGGTAGCTGCTTTCAAGTGGCTGGCCCAAGCCCGGCAGGATTTGCACATTGCGCCCACTGAGGCACGCAATTCAGGCCTCATTGGCAGGTCCAGGCCCAGATCAGGAGCAGGGCGGAGGCATGGCATGCAAACAGATACCGAGTAAAGCGAAGCCGAATGTCAAGGCATTCGACTTTTTACGAGTCTTTGCCTGATAGATAAGCAAAATGGGTTGTGAATGATCTTGAAGAATAAGATTTCTTCAAGAATAGATCAATCAATTGAAGAGAGAGATGTATTTTTCGGTCAAAATCAATACTGAATGAGAGAATTCAAGAAAACAGTGAGAGCCGACTCCTTCCGGTGTTTTGAGAATTTTCCTAAACCTGAATTTTATCGCGCCAGATATCATTTCATGTCCAAAAAATATTGGATGAATAATGGCGAAATCTCTCAAATCTCTATTTCGATACAAGGATTCTCCGAAAAATCTTTCGCGAATATCTTTTCTATTGTTCTCCACTCTGCTGTCGACTGCTGCAATGGCTGATTTTTGCTACGTTAGCATTAACAACGGTGAGACGATCGAAGATTCGCTGAGATGGGAAATTCCTTCTTTTAAAACTGAGGATTTTGATCCCAATGTTCCTTTGGGTACGGTGCTATATAGAGCCAACTCGAACGCCAATGGACCGGGCGGGAAAGTGATATGCCCATTCCGTATTGGTCCTGCTGTCTATGCTGTTCCGTTTGGGCTCGGTATGGGTGGCTGGAATACGTACAAGACTCCAATCGGGGGCATTGGAATACGAGTCAAAGGCGGCTTTAACCAGCAGGAGTGGTGACCGCAACAGGCAGACTTTGGAGATTTAACTTCGATTAACCTGGTTTCGGCCGGTAGTTTCACCATTGAACTTGTGAAAATAGGCAAGATTACTGCCGGCGGAAGGATATCAGGAGCCATCGGTGAAACCACGTTTGTTAATTACGGTTATATCGCTCGACGAATATATATTCAAGGGGACGGCATTGAGGTCCGGCCAAGAGTGCCATCTTGCGCACTGCAAACAAAAACTGTCAGTGTTGAACTGGAAGGCGACATTAGCGAGCTGACCGACAAGAGCGCAGGGCCAACCAAGGATTTCAACCTGAGGCTGCAGTGCTCGGGTGGAGATGCCAACACAACGACAAGAATGTTCATTGTTTTCTCGGATTCCACGACCCCCTCTAACCGTTCGAGCACACTTTCTCTCTCCAGCGATTCCGAGGCAAAGAATGTCGGGATAGAAATCCTGCGAGAAAATGGCGAACTTGTCCGCTACGGCCCCGAATCCGGGGCGGAGAACCAATGGATGGTCGGCGAGTTTGGTAATGTGCCCGTGGACATCAAGTTGAGGGCGCGCTACGTCGGAACGTCGATGAGTCTCAAGCCTACTGTCGGCACTGCAAATGCCCTTGCCACGTTTACCATCAGCTATAAATAAGCTCGTTATCAGAAAAGTGCCCGCCCTCCGTGATGGAGGCCGGGCATTTCTTATATCTGGAGTGCATCAGCTTGAGCCGCTGCAGCCCGGTGTGCCCGGTGTGCCTGGTATGAGCAGCAGCATGCCCTGGGGAATTCGATGGCTATCGATCCAGGATTGTCGGGATCGGGCACTTTCTTGAAGTGTTTCGATCTGGCTCTTCAAGAGCTCTGGATATTGCAGATCGCTGAAGCGCGATCCAGAGCACAAAGCAGATCAAGCTTGCAGGCTTGGAAAAGCTGCGCATCCGCTTTGAAAGGCGCCTGGAGATTCACAAAACCTTGCTTGAGGCAGGTGGCTGCTGCAATCTGCTGCGCACGCCCGGCAGCAGCAGTGCTATAGAAGCGCCTCTCTCAGGCCGTTCTCAGACCGTTCTTGGGCCGCTTTCAAGGCGCGAAGTTGTTCGAGCACTGCAGAGCGGCCGGTTCGATCCATTCCGTTTGCCGCATATCGTTTGCCAGCATAGGGAGCTTGCCGACGAAGATGGCGCTCTGACTGTTGCCAGCTTCGGGCGCCTGCGCGTGCAGTGCCCATCACTCTATCTGGCCGGGGACTCAAAAAAGGGCGGGAATCGCTTCCCGCCCTGTTGGCTTATGAGGCGTCTGCCTTGGGACGCCGCAGATCGCTCGCAGCAATGGAGCCAGGGTCCTTGCGCTCGGGAGAGGGCGGGATGGGTGTTGTGCAGTCGAGCGTGTGGCGCTGATAGTTTTCGCCCTCGACCTTTGGCGGCAGCGTATAGCTGACACGGCATGCGGCCTTATCCCAGCGTATGTCGAGCATGCCCTGCTGGCGGTCTGCGGGCAGCAAGGTCAGGACGCGGCCGCGCGGGTCGGTGATTCCCAGTCTTGTGCCATCGAGCTCGTCGACAGTCGCTCCAAACGGCAGGGGCTTGCCGTCGGCGCCGCGCAAATCGAACTGCACGCGGCGCCCGCTCACTGCCGTGAACTTGGCCAGCCCGGCTGCGCCGCGTGTAGGCACCACCATCTGCGCGCCGTTGGTGATATCGACGTCCTTGGACAGTCCCTGTGTCCTGAGCGTCACCAGGTTGCCGCGAAAGGGCGTGGCGCTGGGGATGATTGCATAGCCATTGCGGCCCGTCTCGACGCCGGAGAAGCTCGAGATTGCCACGCCAGGCACCGGCGGCTCGATCTTGGCGAGCATGAAGGTTTCACCCAATCCCTGCCCGAGGTTGATGCCGCCCGCGTGAGCCACGACGGACCCCGATGCCGAGAAATTGCTCGCACGGTATCGGTCCCCATGGGTGTAGCTGGCATTGAGGCGGCCAAACGGGGTCGCGGTGCCCACGCCGATCGATGCGTCTCGCTGGCCGTCCGCATCCCTGTTGCCGGCCACGGTGTAGCTGACATGCCTCTCGAGGGGAAGCGTGCCGGAGACGCCGGCCTGCGCACTTGTACCGGCTCGTTGTCGGCTCAGTGTGGAGAATGCGTGCGCGGAGTCTCCCGGGCCACCCAAGGGCATGCTGAGCGTGAGCATGAAGGTGTTGTCATGACGGGGCATGGGCCCGTTTGCCCAGGATGAATGCAGGTTTCGTGATTGCGTATAGGAGATGTTGTAGTTCAGCTTGCCGATCGAGTTGCTGTACGCCAGTGACAGGCTGCGGGAAGAGCTTCCATTCCAGTTCTTGCCATAGGATCCATTCAGGTAGAGATGGCCGCGGCCGATAGGTTGAGAGAGGTAGCCGTCCAGGTGCTGTCTGCTTGCGCGCCCCAGGTTCAGATACGAGTCGGGTCGCGAGCCGGACTGTGTGCCGTTTCGCTCGATGTGATCGGAGAGCGTGCGAAACCCCTCGCGCAAGCCATGCTGCACATTGAAGGAGACATGGGATCCAGTCGCTTCGACAAATTTTGCATAGCGAAAGTTGAGACGATCCCCGCTTGCCGATGAGCCGCCGGCGTTGCTGCGCGAGTGGATGGCATCCAGAGACACCGCGCCAATCGGCGTGTTCATGCCTGCACCCAGCGAGTACGACAAATAGCCGGGCGAGGCCTGCAGGCCGGCCGCCAGGCTGGTGTTGGCCGTCAGGCCGTAGATCATCGATCCGCTGGCAAAGCCGGGCCGCTCCTGCTGGCGACGATCCAGGCGCACCTGGCCGGCAGCAATGTCGTACTTGATCCGGCCCTCGCGGACCATCAGCGGAGGGCTTGCGAATGCCTGCCGAAATACACGCCGGACCCCGCTGGCTTCAATGACGGCGATTTCCAGGTCGCCGTTCGTGCCGGAAGGCTGCAAATCGGTGATTGCAAATGGCCCGGGAGAAACGGTAGTCGTATAGAGCAGATGGCCATTCTGGCGGACTTCCACGGTCGCATTGCTTTCCGCCGTCCCTCGGATCACGGGCGCGTAACCTCGCTCTTCGTCAGGTCGCATCGCCTCATCGGAGGCCAGTTGCATGCCGAGAAAGCGCACGTTGTCGAACAACGGCGAATAGGTGTATGTCTCTCCCACCACCATCTGGCTTTTGATGGTGTTGAAGCCGCGCTGCAGATAGGTGTTCTGGCTATTGAACGTCGACGGTTGACGGCTTCCCGAAGTGAAATACGAGTCGTTGCGCAAGCGCCATTCGCCCAGGTTGACACCTGAACGGATGCTGGCGCTGAGATCGTTCCGAGAGCTGCTGTGGCGCAACTCGCTGCGGCGTGCATTGAGGCTGTAGTTGAGGAAGGCGACATCGGCGCCTTGCTCCCACAGGGAGGGGTCGATATAGCCACGACGAAGCGAGGTCATGTAGATTTGCGGCACGCTCAGGTTCAGACGCAGGCTTGCCATATCGTATGCGGCGCTTGCGTCCGATATGACTTCCGCCAGGCGCATGCAGGTGGCGCCTTGCTCCAAGGGAGTGGGGAGCTTGCCCAGATCCACCCCGCCTTGCTCCAGCATGGCCACGGTAATGCACGGTTCGATTTCGTCGCTTTTGGGGTTGCGGGAGAACTCGACATCCATGCGGCCGGCCAGCATCTGGTTGATGTAGATGTCAACGCGTTGGAAGCCCGGAGGAACGCCTGAGCCGGCCAGCAATGTCCGGATGTCGGTGGTGGAGGTCATTCCGTAGAGGAAGGCCGTGTTGTAGCTGACGACGAAGGAGCCGTCCAGCGCTGCAACCTGTACCGGTTGCGACTTATCGAGGGAAGCCGAAGCCCTGCCTTGTGCTGGGCGCAGTGCCACTTGTTCCGCCCACGCTCCTGTGCCAACGGCTTGAGAGGCACACAGCACGCCAGCCAGCCAGCGGTGAAGCAGGTGATGAGAGGACATGGATCAGAGAGCAAATTGGTGGGCTGCCTCCAAAAAAGGCGCAAGGAATCCCTATCCGCTGATTTGCGGCGGAATTCTTGTTCGAGCCCGGGAATGAGGAAGACAGGGCGCAGAAGAGGGCGCGCCCCGCCGCGACTAGTCTGTTGTGACTGCTGCAGGAGACTCTGCGGAGTCCCCAGACAGTTGGACCTCATAGGCGTCAACGCCACCGAAGTCGTTGATGAGCTTGAAAGCGATCTTGGAGTTGCGCTCGAGATCGTCTGCCGAAAGCATGCGTGTCTCGCCAGGGGCGATCATTTCCGGCGTAGGCAGCTCCTTCCCGCCAGCGATGCCCAGATAGGCAAACGAGATGTGATACATGCTGGGATTGGTGATCCTGAGTGCCGGCCTGCCTGCGTCTTGAGCAATGCTCCAGCGCAAGGAACCCGGCGCATCGGCGACGACACCCACGATTGCGGTCGGGCGGAAAAATACCTTGATCCGCTGCCGAACCGCGATCTGAAGCTGGTTTTCTCCGCCCGTCGATTGGGGGATTTCCTGCACGTTCAGCCACATGACCGACTCACGGTCGCGAGGAAGGCCGCTGTTGCCTCCCGCATAGAGCACGCGCATGAGCTGCTGGCCAGGAGCAGCGACCTTGGCAAGAGGCGGCGTCACGGCAAATGGGAGATCGTCCGTGGCATTTGCCGTATTCGATTCCAGCCATGCCTGAACAAGCACTGGCGTGCCGCTATTGCGCACCGAGATAGAGGCTTCCTGCTTCTTCTCCTGCACGATGACGCGGGTGGCACTCAGAGAGATTGATGCCTGTGCGCAAGCTCCATACAGCATGGTTGCAGCGGCAAGGCCACAAGCCACGGTACGTTGAATTTGGGCGAAAGATGTCATTGCACTCCCTTTTTTCACCGCAGTGAGGTCAGTTCACTGACTCACTGCGGCTTATCGAGATTTACTCGTACTTCAGAACGTAGTTCACAGTCGCATTGGCCGGGCCGATAGTGACGTCGGCCAATGCCTTGCCGGCCACTCGGGTGTAGTAGGCCTTCAGGGGCACGCGGAACTTGCCTTCCACTGCGGCGTTGGCAGCGATATCAGCGGAGCCGGATGTGAAGTCCACCACACTGCCGTCACGCGTCAGCATGATTTGCACGTTTTTGGCTCCGCCTTGCACTGCAATGCCCTTGCCCGAGGGTGAGGACGGGGTGAGCGTCATCGAAACCTTGGTACCGGTGGCGCATTGGATGTCCAGATCCAGGTCCTTTGCCTCGGCCGTCAGACCGTTACCAGTCGTCGTGGGCGCATCCTCGATGCCCAGCGAGGCGGCGGGGACTTCATCCATGTCCACGGTCAGGGTCTTGCCGGCGATCGTGCCACTGGGGCTGCTCAGGACACATGTGTCGGCATTGATCACGCCGGTGAACTTGATAAGGCCTTTGGCGCCTTCGGCCGGGGCAGCTTGAGCAATGCTCGCAGCACCGAATGCAGACAGAACGGCCAAGCTCAGAACGAGTTTTTTCATAATTGACTCTGTGATTGAAGATTTAAAAAAGCGTTTCCGGGCGTTGGAGTGCGGGTGCGGAAACTCCTTCAAATCGCAATGCATTTGCATTGCGATTTGCTTGCGCGCCTTTTATTTAGGTGCCTGGCAAGGATATGAAAATGAAGGGCTGGAAACTCTCAGAAAATTCTCAAAGTCGCCTTGTGCAAGCCCGGGATTCTGATTTTGAAAGGGGATGCCGGGCGCGATATTGGTCAGAAGTTTGTCTGTTGCAGCCAACAATCCGGCAGTTGTAGATTTTTAACTATTGTGTTTCGGGATTATCTTTTCTAATCGGTATTGATTAGCTTCAAGAGGTCGTGCAGCGTGCCCCTGAAAGTTAATAGCGTATTGAGAAAGATCTCGATAGGCCGGGGCTTGTGCCGTCAAAATTGGGGTCGAATTGAGAAAAGCATGACGAAACTACGAATAGTCCTGGCAGATGATCACCCACTAGTGCTGATGGGGCTTGGCGACCTGCTCAAGCAAAACATCCATCTCACGCTGACCGCCACTGCCAGTTCCTCGACGGAACTTGTGGCGGCGCTGACGAAGTCTCTTCCCGACATCGTCATCGTCGACTATCACATGCCTGATTCGCAGTATGGCGACGGCATCAAGTTCATCGGCTATCTGCTGCGCCAGTTCGAGGGCCTGAAGGTCATCGTGCTGACGATGCTGTCGAACCCGATGATCGTGAAGGCGCTCTACAAGGCCGGCGTCAAGGGCGTGGTCTTCAAGCAGGACGACCCCTCAGAGGTTTTCAAGGCCATACGCCTGGTGTCGCTAGGAAACATCTACACCCCGCCATCCTTCCTGGAGACGAATGTTTCGCTTCAGCATCAGATGCTGCAGGAGCGCTTCAAATCATTGACTCCGCGCGAGTTCGAGGTCCTGCGCTACTACGTGCGGGGAGGCAGCCTTGCCGAGATTGCCGAGCGTCTTAACCGCAGCATCAAGACAGTCAGTTCGCAGAAGATGACCGCGATGCGCAAGCTCGAGGCGAAGTCCAATCAGGAGCTGATGGCGTTCTGTCTGAATAGCGGCGTGTTCCATCAATGAGAAGAGATCGCCTGCCCGGGCGCCCCCAACCGGGCATGAGGTGGGCATGAGATCGACATGACGCGCGGTGTCCACCATAAGAACGCCGTGAGTTCAGGCTTCTCTAGCAAAGGCTGGGCGGTTCAGACCGCCATCGCATCAATACCTGTGTGCCTCCGCCATGGCGGGGGTGGATGTGAAGGTCGCCGCCGATGCTTCGCATGCGATGAAACATGTTGTTGACGCCGTGACCGGACTTGCTGGGGTTGTCGAGCACGGCTTGAAGATCGAAGCCCTTGCCGTTGTCCTCAATGCTCAGATACCAGTCCCAGCCGAAGCTTTGCAGGTCGCCCTGTTGATAGGGCTCCAGTGTCAGCCACATCTCGGTCGCATCGGCATGCTCGATGGCGTTGCTGAGACTGGCCTGAACGACGGCCAGGATTTCATGCGCAACGCGGTCTCTGGGAAGCGGCAGCGTGGTTTGCTGGCCGACCCCGAGCTCAGGGTCGGTCAACTGCCAGTGCAGTACAAGGCCTTTGCGTTGAAGCGCGGGCTCCAGCCGATAGCGCAATCGCGCCAGACGCATGGCCAGATTGTCGGATTGGGCATCCATGGAGTCGACGATCAGGCGCAGGTCCAGCAGCGATTGCTCCAGTACTTTTCTGGCAGGACCATCTTCAACCGAGGGCTGTGAGTTCATCAGGCTCAAGGCTTCTACCAACTGGCTGCCCAAAGTGTCATGCAGGTCTGAGGCGATGCGCTTGCGCTCTTCTTGGACTTCCTTGGAGGGCTGGGAGCTGGGGCGCAGTCTGGCCTTGAGGCCACGATAGATTCCAGGAATGTAGCGAAGCGAGATAAGCAATCCGCTCAAGGCCACCAAGATACTGAAGACAAAAAACCAATTCTGATCTCGCAGCGGTGTGAGAAAACACCAGCTGAGTATGGCAATGGCCTGAAGGAAAATGGTTGTTGCCTTCCAGCCAAGATTTCTCAGCGACTCCATACGCTTGCCACCTCTGGCGATAAATAAAGAAAATGCCTTCAAATTTATATCAACCCACGCAAAGAGGCGGCTTTTACAGCATGGGCTCTTGTCTTGGCCTGCAGTTTTCGGTACATGTTCTTGACATGCGTGGATACTGTCATTGTGCTTATCTTGAGCTGAGTGGATATTTCAGGAGAGCTGTAACCGCAGGCAATAAGCTTGAGTATTTCTATTTCTCGTTCAGAAAGTTTCTCTTCTTTGGAGAGGTTTGACGCCGGAACGACATAAGTTTGTGATCTGCTAACCAGTGACAAAATTTTCTTGGCAAGAGACGGAGTAATGGATGCACCGCCATTGGCAACTTGCAATACTGCTTGTGCGTAGTCGCCAAACCAGGAGTTTTTCAGCAAATAGCCTACAGCACCTTTCTCAAAAGCCTGAAAGACCTTTTCATCTCTTTCAGTTACTGAAACGATAATGCTTTGCACATGCGGGTGTGTGCCTTGGACGAGTTCAAGCAGATCCAGACCTTCGCCGTCACCCAGGTTGAGATCTATCATCAGAACGTCGAAGTCGTGTTGTTGAATGCTCTTGCGTGCCTCACGCAAGCTGCAGGCATGACCAACCAGCAGGGTTCTTGAGTCACCCATCAGATCCTGGGCAATCACTCTGCGGATATGGCTGTCGTCGTCCACCAGGAAGACGCGGACGGGCTGCTCTCGCTGGCCCACCATGTGCCCAGGCCACATCGAGTGGTTAAGCGATGGAGGCGGGTCATTGTGATTGCTAAACAAGGGCGGGCAAGACGAAGTCTGGACGGCTGGCATGGATGGCTCCCGATGAAAAAACCAGGGGGCTTGAATACTTTAAGAAATTAATTAGTGCTCATTGGGAAATCCATAGAAAATGTCAAATAATGTCAAATTTTACTGAACTTACAAAATGAATCCTGGGAAAAGGGTAGGTGCTTGACCTTGTGTTTAATGAGTCGACGGGTAAATATAATTAATTGAAATAACTCTTTTTATTTAATTTTTCAATTCATATGAAATTGAAATAATTCGTCGTTAATTTTGTGCTATCTGAATTCTGTTTTTTGGTTATTGATAGCGTATTTCAATAAGCCATTTTTTCTATTTTGGTAGATATTTTTTTAATAAATTCATTTGATTATTTATTTGGCGATTGAAATCATTGAAATGATTTTCTGTACACCTCATTTATTATTGCGCGATTGAAATGAAAGATTGAAGGTTGTTTTCGGATATTTCATTTCTGAAAAATCTTTTTCTGAACGAGGTGGATGATATTCAAGGCTAGAAGGTGGCCGTCTCGGGTGATTGCCGTCGCATGCCGTGGCATGCCGGGACTATTGATGAAATACCTTCAGTAGCTTGGAAACTGCGATTCAGAAATGGCATGAATAATCGCTGATTGCCCTGGCGGTTATTGCGTCGTCCTGTATTGACTTTGATGCGCTGAGAAACATGCGGCATGGCTGTCGCAAGCACAATGTCGAGTGCTGCATCTGCCTCGCTTGAGGGTAGAAGGCTTGGGCAAAACGAGTGCGCTGAGCAGGGACCAGAGGCTTCGCGCTAGCCAGGAATGCCGGTTGATTCGTTTCGAGCAGTTTGCAGGGCAGCGGGGCAGCAGGGTATCTGCTTGCGGCCTTACTGGGCCGCCTCTGCGCGAATCCAGTCCAGGAAGGCACGCACTTCGGAGCGGTCAGCTGCTCCCGGCCGGGTCACGGCGTAGTAGGCAAATCTTGCAGGCCAGGGTTTGTCCAGCACCTGAACGAGTCGGCCTGTCGCGATTTCTTCCTGGGCATACGCTTGCGGCACCAGCGCCAGGCCTTGCCCAGCTTCCGCCGCGCGGATGAGAAGGAAGTCGTCTTCAAAGGCGCTGCCGCGCTGCGCACGCGCGTCGTCGGCCACCCCGTGTGCTTTGAGCCAGAGCGGCCAATCTGCGCGGTCACCGTCGTGCAGCAGGGGATAGTCAAGGCAATCGCCTGCCTCATTGATCACTGCCCCTCGGCAGGTCTTCAAAAACTCGGGTGAAGCGACCGGCGTCAACACCGGCGCCATGAGGCAGGTGACCTCAAGCCCGGGATAGTCGCCAAGCCCATGACGCAAGGCGATATCCACGCGGTCGCGTTGCAGGTCCACCAGTTCCGACGTTGCTTCCACGCGGATTTCGATGTCGGGGTGCAATTGCTTGAAGCGCCCAAGTCGAGGTACCAGCCACGATGCCGCAAATGTTGCGACGGTGCTGACGGTCAGGCTGCGTCTTCCCTTGCTGCGCTCCAGGGCATGCATCGCCTGGTCAATTTGAAGAAATGCCTCACGCAGCCTGGGGTGCACGCTGGCACCTGCCTCGGTCAGCCGCATGCCAAGGCGTTCACGTTCCAGCAAGACAACGCCCAGGCGGTCTTCCAGCACGCGGATTTGCTGGCTTACGGCGCCGGGGGTGACGTGCAGGGCCTGCGCTGCGGCCTTGACGCTTTTGCGCTGCCCAACCTCTACGAATGTGCGCAGCGCCTGCAAGGGATAGTTCATATATACGTTAGATTTTCTAAATTTATAGGGAAGAAATGATCGCTTTATTTGAGGCTTTATTCATCTGAGAATTTGTGATGCCGGCGATTCAAATGGTTTTAGATTATCTACATATTCAATGTTGCATCTCTACTCCGACAGTTCCCCCAATGGCTTCAAAGCGACGATTGCGCTTGAAGAGCTTTCTCTGCCTTACCAGCTGCACCATGTGCGCATCGATGAGGGCGAGCACCGCCGATCAGACTTTCTTGCGCTGAACCCCCACGGCCGCATTCCGGTGCTCAAGGACTGCGTCTGCCTTACCAGCTGCACCATGTGCGCATCGATGAGGGCGAGCACCGCCGATCAGACTTTCTTGCGCTGAACCTCCACGGCCGCATTCCGGTGCTCAAGGACTGCGAGACAGGTGTCGTGTTGTTCGAGTCGGCGGCGATTCTTCTGTATCTGGCCGACAGGACTGGAAAGCTGTTGCCTGCAGATCCGCGAGCCCGCTGGGAAGCGATCAAGTGGTTGCAGTTCCATGCATCCAGCGTCGGGCCGCTGCTGGGCCAGCGCGTGCACTTCGAGCTGTTTGCGGATGAACCGATTGCGCCGGCAATCGAGCGTTACCGGCGCCTGACGCAGGAGGCGTTCACGGTGCTGGATCAAGCCCTGGCGGGCCGCCCGTACCTGGCCGGCGACGACTACTCGATTGCTGACATCGCCCATTTCGGCTGGATGCATATTGCGCGAATCATCCACTTCGACTTCAGCGAACACCTCCATCTCAGTGCATGGCACGAGCGGGTTGCGGCTCGTGCGGCTGTACGCAAAGGCATCACGCTGCCCGCACCGGCAACCGGTGCATGAATGAACATCACGCGAGTCGAGCAATGAAAGCATCCAGATTCTCCGAGCGCACGGGCGGCTCCTCCTATGCCGCGTTTTTCGGACACCCCGGCTACCGGCGCATGTTTGCCCCGGACAGGCTGACCCTGGGCATCTTTCTGCCGCTGCGCAGCTACAGCGGCGATATGTCGGTGCTGCGTGGCCAATCGGACCTTGTCGCCAAGATCGACAGCTACGGTTTTGCCGCCGTGTGGGTGCGTGATGTGCCGTTGTTCGATCCATCGTTTGGAGATGCCGGGCAGGTGTTCGATCCCTTCACCTATCTGTCCTACCTGGCGGCCCGAACTCAAAAAGTGGCTTTGGCAACGGGCAGCGCCGTCATCTCCTTGCGTCATCCGATTGATCTGGCCAAGGCCGCCACGACCATCGATCAGCTTTCCGGAGGCCGTCTGGTAATGGGGGTAGCCTCTGGCGACAGGCCGATGGAGTTTCCGGCCTACGGGCTGGAGCACAGTGCCCGGGCGGAGCGCTTTTCCCAGGCGCTGTCCTATATACGCCAGCTCATGCATGCCGGTCATCTGGACATCGATTCCCCGCTGGGGCGCTTTGAAGGTGCCGAGTTCCTGCCCAAGCCCGTATCCGCAAGCATTCCGATGATGGTCACAGGCTCGTCCGGGCAATCACTGGAGTGGATTGCGGAGCATGCGGATGGATGGCTGACCTATCCCAATGCAACCCATACCCCTAGGGGGCCTCGGCATCTGGCGGAGAAGATTCGGGCCTGGCGTGAACTTGTCCCCGGAGGGGCATTTAGGCCGCACATGACGAACGAGTGGATCGATCTGGTGGATGATCCCGGCTATCCTCGGACCACCCTTGCACGGTGGCTATGTTCTGCGCACCGGGCGAAGAGGGCTGATGGCCTTGCTTGAAGAGTGGCAGGCGGCAGGGGTGAACCATGCCGCGTTTGGCATTCAGTTTTCACAGCGCCCGCCAGCCGAGGTGCTGGAGGAGCTGGCCAGGGAGGTGCTGCCGCACTTTCCCTCGCATGAAGGACCGTCGGCGGCGTCCGCCGTCTGGTGAGAAACACAGAACCGGCTTGGGCATGACCAAGCCGGAGCAACCATGGACAAGAGAACCCCAATGCTGAGTGCAGTGACAATTCGCCCCCTGGAAATGAGTGATCGAACGCCATGGTGCGACCTCTACCGCCAGTACGCCCATTTCTACCAGTCGCCCATGACCGATGCGATCCTGGATCGAAGCTGGTCATGGCTGATGGACCCGCGCCACCCGATGGAAGGGTTGGTCGCAGAGTCGGAGGACCGCCAGTTGCTGGGTCTGGCGCATTTTCGTGCATGTCCTGACCCGCTGATCGCGCAGGACGTCGGCTTTCTCGACGACCTGTTTGTGGCTCAAGACCAGCGAGGCTCAGGCATAGGCCGCAGCCTGATCATGGGCGTGGCTGCCAAAGCGCAGGAACGCGGCTGGCCCGTGGTGCGGTGGATTACCGCTGGCAGCAATGCCCGGGCGCGCCAGCTCTACGACAAGCTTGCGTCGGCGACCGACTGGGTCACTTACGACCTCGATGTGCAGCGATAGCGGGCATATTCGGCGGCCCGAGCATGCATCAGAGTGACTGCAAGGTGGTCATTGAAATGCCGGGCTGTAGCAGCGCTGTGGAGGTGAACCCGTGTCAGCGCTCTTGTGAGGCAGCGATCGCCTTGAGGAACGTCGAGGCCTCTGAAGGCTCGGAGAATTCAATCCATTGCAGATGCGCAAACTCGCCATGCTCGCGCAGAGCGGCGAACTTCGACTGGTTTTTTGCATAGGTGGATAGCGACCAGAGCAGGACTGAGTCTTTCGAGAAAAACGCCATCCGTAGTGACTCCCGGTTTCCATGCGACAGACGCTTGCGGGTAATACCATCGCCAAGAGTGCGCCGGAGCAGGCGAGAAAATACCGTGAAGCGACCGTAGTTGAGCCAGACGACGTGCGTAGCTCGTGACCAAAGCTCATCTCAAACAGCACTGTAGTTCCCATCGGCTACCCAGCATGTTCCTTGAGTAGCTTCAACAACCGAATGTTTGAACTGCTCGGGCGGTACTGCTTGCCAGCCTGGCCCCCAGTAGTGCAAATCCAGTTCGATATATGAGGCTCGGATCTTGCGTGCCAGCTTTTTTGCAAAGGTGGATTTGCCCGCGCCACTGGTGCCGATCACTAAATAACGCATCCGAGTCCTGTGTTGCTGATAGTGGCTGGCACGACCCGGCAAGCCGAAGGTTTGCGCTTGAGACGAGGCGCGAAGCCGCGGCTAGTGCCGAGGTACGACAAGGCGATGCAACGACGTACCAAGGCTTGTTAACGGCTCTCAATGACTGTCGGCCATGCTGACCGTAGGTGAGGGAAGCGACGAATTTCAATGTACGCGAATCACGCCGCACACCACGCAGTACGGCCGCTGCTGGCCAGGCTGTGACTGCTGCAAATCGTTCACTGTTTCCGGCTGGATTCTAGTCCAGCGACTGCGTCTGGCTGGTAGGCGAGAGCCTCTGAGCGACCCAGAGGGGACAGTGCATAACCCACCTAAAATTGATCAAAGGTACACGGTACGGCATATCGGTAGGAGCCATACATGCCCAATGAAAAAATTGGTTTCTTCGGGAGACTTCACCGTATGAAGGCTGTGCAACTCATCGTTGTAGTGCTTGTCGTTGGCGCGCTTTTTCTTGTGGTGAACGGATTATTTTCTGCGTGGGCTTTGCTTGAGCTGGCCTGGTCGACGATTCTCGGCTTTGTAAATCTCTTTTGACGCTGGCCTGCAATAAGGCGTTCCGCGCCATATGCCTGTCACATCACTGGATCCTCCGACCCAATTCTTCATTCCGTCGGATGCATAACGGCACCGTGGTCACCGGCCTGGTGGTCTGACGTTTTCGCCTGTTTAGCTGGGGCGTTGAGGGTCTGCTTTCATCTGCCGAGACCGACTGTTATGGGCCGTAGGCGAGCGTCTCAGAACGCCCCGTTGCAGTCGTTCGTGCCTCGGTGGCAAATGTCTGCTGCGCAGCGGAAGCTGCTGTTCATGCCTGCATCGTGACCTACCGGTTCAGCAACATAGCGGACATCCGAGCACACGGAGCGAATTAGGCAGATCCCGCCGCTGAGGATCGAGCACGACGCACCGGATGCTGCAAACTCATTCTCAACCGTGTTGGACCGCCGCTAGATCGGGGAGGCTAGGTTTGAGTCTCAGCTCGTTGAGGGACGATGGCACAGCCTCAGTGGCCGGAAAGTTTGTGTGCGCACGTACGGCCTCGACCAGTAAAGTAGCCAAGCGCTCTGCGGATGGCTCCAAAAGAGAGTGGGAACGCCCAAGCACCAGGTCCATAGTGGGCAGATGCGGCAGGCCGATTTCCTCTGGCGCGTAGCTGCGCACATGCGGCGGCAGGCCGAAGGGCGTGCGCACCGACAGCCCCAGGCCCGCTGAGGTCGCAGCCCAGATCGGCCCGAGACTGGCACTGCTGAAGGCGTGTCGCCAGGCAATCCCGGCTCGCTCCAGCACGGCTGTGACCAGCTCGCGCAGCGGGCAAGGCTCTTCCAGCATCACCAGAGCCAGTGTTTTCAGCTTGCCCTCTTGATCCGGCTGCAAGCAGCCAAGGCTGTCCAGCACCTCGGGTGCGGCAGGCCCTATCCAATGCAGGGGCAGACGCATCACGGTTTCGGCATGGATGCCAGACAGATCCGCACCGACATCCCAGAGCATTGCCAGGTCCAGCTGTCCCTGAGCAAAGCGTTCACGCAACTCGTCGCTGCGCCCCACGCAGGCCTCGATGCGCACCTGGGGATGCGCCCTGGCAAAGCGGCCCAGTACGGCCGGCAACAGTGCTTCGCCGAGGTCCTCCTGAAGTCCGAGCCGGACCAGTCCTCGCAGCTGGCTGCCGCTGACCGCCGCCACGGCCTCGTCATTGAGCTCCAGCAGGCGGTGCGCATAGACCAGCAGGGTCTCGCCGGCCTCTGTGAGCTCGAGACCACGCCCAGCCTTGCGCAGCAGCGGCGTGCCGCATTGGGCCTCCAGCTTCTTCAACTGGGCACTGATCGCCGAAGTCGAGCGCCCCAGCTTGTCTGCGGCACGCGCGAAGCTGCCAAGCGCGACCCCCGTCGAAAAACTGCGCAGCACATCCAAGTCGTAGAGCACACGAGACACACAAGCCCTTTCAATCATCCCAAAAATCAGGATGGTTTCTTCAATATTATTTGATTTTCAAAATGATTGGGCGCCAGCACACTGCGCGGCATGAACTCTTCCGACTGTTTCTCGCTGCCTGCGCTGCCCGTCAACCTTCCAAGCCATCGCTGGAAGGTTCTGGCCGCAGGCGTTCTCGCCAATGCCGCTTTTTCGACTGCCTTCAGTGGAATCCCAATGACGGCGGTGATGATGCGCTCCTCGTACCAGCTCGATACCAGCACACTCGGCCTGATGCTAGGCCTCATGGGCCTGGGCATCGCATTGAGCGAGCTGCCATGGGGTTTGCTTACCGATCGCTGGGGGGACCGCCCCGTGCTGCTCACCGGTCTGATCGGCACGGCGCTCGCGTTGGCTGCGATGGCCGTCTGGGCAACGCCTGAGGCTGGGCAGGTGCCCGGTCTGCAATGGCTGGCAGGCGGCCTGGTACTGGTCGGTCTGCTGGGCGGCAGCCTCAACGGTGCGAGCGGGCGGGCCGTGATGACCTGGTTTGCGGATGACGAGCGAGGCCTGGCGATGAGCATACGCCAGACTGCAGTCCCGCTGGGCGGCGCCATCGGTGCGCTGCTGCTGCCTGCGCTGGCCTTGCATGGCGGCTTTCTTGCCGTGTTCGCCGTCTTGGCGAGCTTCTGCCTGCTCTCTGCGCTGCTCGTCGTCGCATGGGTACACGAGCCGCCGCATGCTGCGCAGCATGCACAGCGCCAGCTCGCCACCGCCCCCAGCCCATTGCGCGATGCTCGCGCCTGGCGCTCCGTGGCCGGCATCGGCATGCTGTGCGCGCCGCAATTCGCAGTGCTGTCTTTCGGCACGGTCTTTCTGCACGACTTCGCCCAGGCCGAGCTTGCAAGAGTCTCCGCCGTCATGGCATTCGTACAGTGCGCAGCCATGGCGATGCGCGTATGGAGTGGTCGCTGGACGGATCGCCATCGCAACCGCCAGAGCTATTTGAGCGCTTGCAGCTGGCTGAGCATGCTGCTTTTTGCGGCGCTTGCGACAGCGTGCTGGCTTGCGCCGGGCCCGCTCTTGCTGCTGGTCTTGACGGCCGCTGCCGGCATCTGTGTTTCTGCCTGGCATGGTGTGGCTTATACCGAGCTGGCAAGCCTGGCCGGAGCCGGTCGTGCCGGCACGGCCTTGGGCATGGCCAACACCAGCGTGTTCATCGTGTGCTTTGCCGTCCCTATGCTGATTCCGCATCTGCTATCGCTGCAGGGCTGGGTATTGGTCTGGTTGGCCTGTGCGCTTTGCGCGGTCTTCGCCCGCCCCTTGCTGGCTGCGTCGCAGCAGTCTGCGGCGCGTGTCCGTGAGTAACGAGGGCCTTTTCAACATGGGTCTCCACGCAGACCGCTCCCACAGGTCGGCCTGCGTGGAAATCAACACACGGCGGTCCCTCGGAATTAGATGGGCTGCCAAGCGGATGCGAAGAGATGTTCGACGCTTATCCGTGCACTCACACTACCGGCCAGAAGCTGTCATCCGGCGCAAGATCGAGTACGGCAGGCAGCCTGAAGCCGTCACTGGCAGGAGAGCTGTGGACGACTGCTCCTGGCCGGCAGGCGACCGTCTCAGAACGACTGAGGATTCAACCAGAGCCATGCCGCGACCCCCATGGCGACCCACAACACGATGATCATGATCGCGCCTGCGCGACTACTTGGCTTAGCCCCTTTTTCGGCCATCCACGCGTCGGCCTGAACACGGCACTCAGCAAGAACTGATTGGGGCAGTAGCTTGACAGTCAGCCAGATCAGCGCCGGAAGCAAGAGGATATCGTCCACATACCCAAGAACCGGGATGAAATCAGGAATCAAATCAATCGGGCTGAGTGCATAAGCCACGACAAGAAGACCCAGAGCTTTTGCATACCAAGGCGTGTCGGGGTGCTTTCCGGCAAACCAGAGCGTCACGCCATCGCGCTTGATCCGCTTTGCCCAAACCTTTAGGTTGTCATTGAGATTCATAAAAATTCCGAGGACGAGTCGGAATTTTCGCTCCTTATCGATGACGGCCGCGCATGTTCCGATAGCTGCCGATGCCATTTTCGGCAGTCGGAAAAATACGAAGCATCTATGCGCATCAAGTTACAAATGCTTGGTCAACGCTCCTCAATTCCCCTCGTTAAAGAGACCAAGCATGGCGAGCGCCATTGCCTTGAAAGTCGCTTGATGAACTACACGTCACTCTCGCTGTTTGCCGCCCTCGCCATGGCTGCAGCACCTGGTCATGCAGAGGTCTACCTGGGCATAGGCTACGGAGCTCCGGCTCCCTACGTCGTTGCGCCTTCCCCTTCGTACTATTACGCGGCACCGCCCGTTCAATACGGACCACCGGCTGTTCAGTACGTTCCGCGGCCAGTCTATGCCCCTAGACCCGTGATAGTCGCGCCGCCGCCGGAAGCGGTTCCGGGATGGCGCTGGCAGGAAGATGGCCGACGTTGGAACAGGTGGCAAAGACACCATCATCGAGGCTGGCGTGAGGATGACGACGAAGATTGATGGCGATGCCAGACCTCGGTATTTGATCTCTGTGAGGCCCCGAACGGCTGGTCCAGGGTGAAAGCTTTTTTAAGGGGGGCTTACCTGCGCACAGGTGTCGCCGGCAAGCACCCCATACCTTCCAAGGCAGCCTCCACCGCCTCATCCAGCGGCGTATGCGGCTCATGCCCGAGCGTAGAGACCAGCTTGGCGTTGCTCATCTCTATCCGAGTGCTCCACAAATAGCGCATCTCACGTAGCTCACGCAAGGTCGGTACAAAGGGCGCTGCAAGCGCGGTAAGCCACCAGGGAAAGGCTCTCACTTTGGGCTGGACTCCGCCGCGCTTGACGACCACGCGGCAGATCGCAGCGGCCAACTGGGTACCGTCGGCGTCGCAATGGCCTGCCATGTGGAAGGTGGCAAAGGGGGGCAGCGTGTCGCGCCGCTGCACCAGTTTCACCATGGCGCGGGCTACATCGGGCAGGTAAGACCATTGGTGGCCCACGCCGGGTGCGTTGGGCATGCTGATGGACTTGACCGGCTGGCCGGGCTTTAGCAGGCCCTGTGAGAACCAGCTATTGCCCGGCTTGGGTCCGAAGAAGTCCCCCGCGCGCACGACGATCACTCTGCAGCCCCGGCTGCTGGCCTGCTGCAGGCGCCGCTCCATCTCCACACGGATGGCACCCTTGGGGGTGAGGGGCTGCTGCAGCGAATCTTCATGTAACGTGGGAAAGGCGCTGGGGCCGTAGTTGTAGACCGTGCCAGGCAGCACGATGGTGGCGCCGTTGGCCTGCGCGGCGACGATGGTGTTGTCCAGCATGGGCAGCACCAGCTCACCCCAGCGACGATAGCCGGGCGGGTTGACGGCGTGCACAATGACGGAGCAGCCTTCGGCCGCGGCCAGCACATCGGCGCGGCTCATCGCGTCGCCGCGCACCCAGACCATACCGTCGCGCTGCTCAATTTGCTGCTCACAGTTGCGGCGCAATGCGCGCACTGTCCAGCCAGCGTCGCGTAGTTGCCGGGCCACTTCGCCACCGATACCGCCGGTGGCGCCTAGAACCAAGACCGTGTTGCTTTCCATCCCATTACCCCTGAATTTGTGGCGATGAGAGGAAGTTTCGGGCGGGAACGGCTATTAAGCAATTGACCAACATATGGTAGCCGCCATACATTTTTGTATGACCAAGGACAACACCACCGAGATAGGCTGGGAGCTGTATCGCTCCTATTTGGGCGTGCTGGAAGAGGGCTCACTGTCCGGTGCGGCGCGCGCCATGGGAATTGCCCAGCCCACCGTGGGGCGGCATGTGGACGCGCTGGAAAAAGCGCTGGGCGTGACGCTGTTCACACGTTCGCAAATGGGGCTTCTACCCACCGAGGCGGCGCTTGCGCTGAAGCCGTTTGCCCAGACCATGCACAGTGCTGCCGCTGCGCTAAGACGTGTGGCCGAAAGCCAAGGCTCGGGTATCCAGGGCACAGTGCGCGTGACGGCCAGCGAGGTGATAGGGCAAGAGGTATTGCCACCCATCCTGGCGCAACTGCAGGACACACACCCGGGCCTGACGGTGGAGCTGGTGCTGACCAGCCGCGTACAGGACCTGCTGCAGCGCGAGGCCGACATCGCCGTGCGCATGACACAACCCAGGCAGGAGCAACTGATTGCCAGGCGCGTTGGAGCGATGCCACTTGGCCTGCATGCGCACAAGCGCTATCTGGACAAGCGCGGGACGCCAGCCTCGCTGGCCGATCTGGCGCAGCACGCGCTGATTGGCTTTGATGAAGAGGCGCCGTTCGTGCGTGCCGCACGCAAGGCATTCCCGATCTGGAGCCGCGAAAACTTTGCGGTGCGCACCGACAACGACATGGCACAGATGGCGCTGATCCGGGCAGGCTGCGGTATTGGTGTGTGCCAAGTGAATCTGGCGGCGCGCGACCCGAATCTGGTGAACATATTGCCTGGAAGCATTCCGCTGAGCCTGGAGACCTGGCTCACCATGCACGAAGATCTGCGCAACAATTCGAGCTGCAAGGTGACATTTGATGCGCTGTTGAAGGGGCTGCAAGACTACATGCTTGCCTAGCAGGTCGACACGTCTGTGGGCCAGATGCGGTTGCTTGCCAATGACCGGAGAACCTCACTCTGCATCAGCCCCTGGAAACGACGTGAATCATGGGTAGGTCAGGCTGCAGGGAACACGCGCGCGCACAAGAAATCAACCAGAGCCCGTACTTTCGGCGACGGGTACTTGCTTGCCGGCCACAGCACATAAAAAACGCCTCTGCGCTCTGTATGGTCGGGAAGGAGCGGTAGCAGCCGGCCATCGGCCAGTTGTTCACGAATGGAAAATTCCGGCAGGTAGGCAATCCCCAGTCCCTGCAAGGCAAAGCACACGCGCGTCTCGATGTTGTTGCAGATCATCGAGGTGGGCAGCTGCAACTCGGTTTCGCCGGACATGGTTCGCAGAGCCCATGGCTCCAGCTTGCCGCTATGAGGGAAGCGGTAGTGCAGACAATGGTGTTGCATCAGATCCGCAGGCTCCCGAGGTGTCCCTCGCCGTGCAAGATAGTCTGGCGAAGCCACCAGCAGCGAACGGAAAGCCCCGAGCCTGCGTGCCGTGAGGCGAGAGTCATTGGGCTCACCCGTGCGCACCACGGCGTCGAAGCCGTCCTCGATCACGTCAACCATCTGGTCGGTGAAGTCAAGGTCGAGTTCGATCTCGGGGTACTCGCGCATGAACTCGCCGAGTACCGGCAGCACCAGCGAGCTAACCAGCGGCAAACTCACTCTCAAGCGACCGCGTGGTGCATTGCTGGCTTGCGCGAGTTCGAGCTCTGCCGCTTCGATCTCCGCCAGGATGCGTCGGCTGCGCTCCAGGAACAGCATGCCCTCGGCTGTCAACGTGACACTGCGCGTGCTGCGGTGAAACAGGCGCACGCCCAGCCGATCTTCCAGCCGCGCCACGCTCTTGCCTACGGCGGAGGCCGACAGGCCCAAAAGCCGGCTGGCAGCAACAAAACTTCGCGTCTCGGCAACCTGCACGAACACGGCGAAACCATTCAAGCTGTCCATAACGCACTTAGATTAAAGACATTTCTGTCCGCATAAAGAGGAACTGTAGCCTACTTTTTCTTTAATCTCAGACTTTCTATCGTCACGGCGTGATCCATTGAATCAAGGGCTCTTCCGTGACTTATCCCGTCTTTTCTATACGCCCGGGCATTTCGCCCGTACATCAGTCCACCCGCATCCATGCCGCCGTTCAGCAGGCTCTGGATGAGCGGCGACTGGTCGGTGCCGTCGTGCTGGTGGCACACAACGGTGAATTGATCCACCAACAGGCCGCCGGCTATGCCGACCGCGAGAGCGCGCGCCCGATGGAGCTGACAACCATCTTCCGGTTGGCATCGGTGAGCAAACCCATCGTTTCGACGGCTGCACTTGCGTTAGTAGCGCAAGGTCGCCTCGATCTGGATGAGGACATCGGCCGCTGGCTCCCGCAGTTCCAGCCCCGGTTGATTGATGGCAGCCCGGCACGCATCACCGCCAGGCAGTTGCTTAGCCACACAGCAGGGCTGGGCTATCGCTTTTTCGAGGCAGAGGCCGATGGCCCCTACGCCCGGGCTGGTGCCTCGGACGGCATGGATAGCGTCAACTTCAGTCTGGCCGAGAACCTGCGTCGTATCGCCAGCGTGCCGCTGCAGTATGTGCCGGGGACCTCCTGGGGCTATTCGCTGGCAACCGATGTGTTGGGGGCATTGATCGAACACATCCATGGCACGTCACTGGACGAAGCAGTCAACCAATGGGTAACAGGCCCCTTGGGCATGATAGATACCGGTTTCCTGGTGCGCGATCCGCAGCGCGTGGCCACTGCCTACGTAAGCGATGCGCCCCAGCCACATCCGCTTGCCGAAGGTGAGGTGGTTTCGCCATTCGAGGGCGCAGTCGGCATCAGATACAGCCCGGGCCGTATCTTCGATGCCCTGGCTTTCCCTTCGGGTGGGGCCGGAATGGCTGGCACGGCCGGAGACTTTCTGCGCCTGCTGGAGGCCTTGCGGCAGGGTAGGGGAGCATTGCTTCCCGATGAGCTGATCAACGAGATGGGGCGCGATCAAACTGGTGGACTGGAGCTGCCGGATGCACCGGGCTTTGGTTTTGGTCTCGGCTTTTCAGTCTTGCGGGACCCGCTGCGCGCCGCGTCGCCAGAGTCGGTAGGTACCTGGCGCTGGGGTGGCGCCTACGGCCATGCCTGGTTTGTGGATAGGGCGCGCGGCCTGAGCGTGGTCGCCTTCACCAATACGCTGTACGAGGGCATGTCCGGTCGCTTCGTCACCGAGTTGCGCGACGCAGTCTATGGTGCACTGGAAGCCGTGCAATGACCGCAGCACATCAGGGCCGCATGCCCATTGCATCATTGCTGGCGCTGGCAATGGCCGCGTTCATCACCATCCTGACCGAAGCGCTGCCGGCAGGGCTGCTGCCTCAGATGGCGAGGGGCCTGATGGTGTCCGAAGCCTGGACAGGACAAACGGTCACGATCTATGCCATGGGCTCGCTGGCGGCCGCCATCCCGTTGACCGCAGCCACCCAGGGCGTGCGCCGCCGCCCGCTGTTGCTGGCGGCCATCGCAGGCTTTGCCATCGCCAACACTGTCACGGCCCTGTCCAGCAACTATGTCCTGACGATGATCGCGCGCTTCCTGGCGGGAGTGTCGGCCGGTCTGTTATGGGCGATGCTGGCAGGTTATGCCGCGCGCATGGTGCCCGAGCATCAGCAGGGCCGGGCCATTGCCATTGCGATGGTGGGCACACCACTGGCATTGTCACTTGGCGTGCCGGCGGGCACCTTCCTGGGCAATTTGCTGGGCTGGCGGATGTGCTTCGGCATCATGAGCGGACTGGCGCTGGCGCTCATGGCATGGGTACAGGTCAAGCTGCCAGATTTCGCGGGGCAGGCGGCAAGCAAACGCTTGTCTCTGGCGCATGTGTTCACTTTCCCCGGTATACGTCCGGTGCTGTTCGTGGTGCTGGCCTTCGTTCTGGCACACAACATCCTCTATACCTATATCGCGCCATTTCTCGCGGCGGCAGACATGGCGGAACGAACAGACCTGGTCCTGCTCATGTTCGGCATCACTTCGCTGCAGGGCATCTGGGTCATCGGCGTGCTGATCGATCACCATCTGCGCGCCCTGACGCTGGGGAGTACGCTCTTGTTCGGCCTGTCGGCGCTGGCACTCGGCCTGATGGGTGATGCGCCTGCCGTGGTGTATGCGGCAGTGGCCGCCTGGGGCCTGGCCTTTGGCGGCGTGGCGACATTGCTTCAAACAGCTATCGCCAAGGCTGCGGGCAACGCGGCCGACGTTGCGCAGTCCATGCTGGTCACAGCTTGGAACATCGCGATTGCAAGTGGCGGGCTGATTGGCGGAGCCTTGCTGGATTATCTCGGCGTCGCCGCATTCCCTCCGGTCCTCCTGGTGCTGCTGGCTGCAACGCTGGCCGTTGTGTGGGCGGCCAGGCGTCACGGCTTTCCAGCTGTGCAGAGATAAGGCCGGGGAGTTCTTCGGGATCTGCTCCATTCCTTGCGCAGCTCGAAGAATTCCCGCTTCAGCCTTACCTGCAGCGACCGGGGAGATGGATTGCCGGGCATCTCTTATTGGTCTTGCCCGGCAGTCCCGCGTCGGCACCGTACTCAAGCTTGCGACCTGAGCAGCTCTGCCAGCAGCTTCAGCGCATCGCCCAGGTCTTCGAAGCCGGGAGCGCCCAGGCAAATCCGAAGACCGCTCCTCTCATCCCGCGGGTCCACCATCATGGCTTCCGGCGGGGTCAGCTTCAAACCGATTTCTGCGGCCGCGGCGACAAGACTGTTGGCGGCCTCGCGCTTCATCGGCAGCCAGATGTTGTAGGCATGGGGATGCCAGACAGGCTCGCCAGTCCCCAGAAGCGAGGCGGCAAGCCTGGCACGCCGCTGTGACTCATGGCGCAGATCTCGCTGGATCGAGGCGATCACGCCGGTGGCCAGCCATTCATCGACTACCGCACAGGAGAATGCCGATGGAGCCATCGGCACATCCTGCATCAGTTCTTGCGCAGCGCCGCCCAGCTCGGTTGGGAGCAGCAACATGCCGATCTGCAGCCCCGGCCCAAGTGACTTGGAGAGCCCGTTCACATGCAGTGAGATATCGGGCGCCAATGCCGACAGCTGGGGTAAATCAGGGAAAGCGGCGGCATAGACCCCGTCTTCGATGATCCATGCTCCCGCTTTCCGGCAAATATCCACAACGGCTTGCCTTCGCTCCAGGCTCATCGTGGCCGTTGTCGGGTTGTGCAGCGTAGGGGTGAGGTAGACCGCCTTGCCATCGGTTGGCGCGACACTGCCGAGTACGTCCGCGAGCGCTTGCGGCACCATCCCTTCGGCATCGATCTCGACACCTTGCATCCGATACCCTTTGCGCCGGGCCAGGGCAATAGCGCCGGGATAGGTGACCCGCTCGGTCACAAGCAATCCTTGCGGGCCGCAAGCCAGATCAAAGGCCAATGACAGCGCCTGGCGCGCGCCGCTCGTCAAAAGCAGAAGCGACGGATCGGCGACCAGGCCAAGTGTCATCAGCCAGCGTGCGAGAACACGACGATGTTCCAGATGTCCGCCAGAAGGTGCATAGAAATTGAAATGGTCGGCGTCGATTTTGCGAGCGATCCCCGTCAATGCCCGTGCCAGGATGCGTGCGTTGAGCGCAGCCGGCGGCGCATTGGACGACAGGTCAATCAGGCGATCACCATGCGCCTGCTGAATCGCGACAAATGTTCCCCGTCCTTTGACACTGCGCGTCAGACCTCTGCGCTCCAGCGCGGCATAGGCCTTCGTCACCGAGCCAAGACCGATTTGCAGCTTCTCTGCAAGATCTCGATGTGCAGGCAGGCGGTCGCCCCCCGCCAGCCGGCCCTCGACGATATCGTCGGCCAGGGCAAGTGCAAGTCGTTCGGCCGCGTTGGCTTCAATGTTTGCAAGGCGAGGCTGCCAAGGAGATTGGAGGAGCATGTTTGCAGTCTCGATAAAAAATAGTGTCTCGTGACACTATTTGATTATTCGATAGTGTAACGTTCTCGCAAATGCCTTTGCATGGCTGCCTCTTGGTGAAAAGTGCCCAGCGGCGATGACGGAAAGCAAGGAGAACGAGATGTTTAGCCACGTGACTGTTGGAACGCGTGACCTTGAACGGTCAGGCCGCTTTTACGATGCGGTGCTTGCTTCGCTTGGTCTGAAGCGCCGGGTCGTGCTGCCCGATGGTGGACCGGCGGCGCTTTGCTGGGTAAGCGCGCAGGCGAGTCTGCCTCGCTTCTATGTCTACAGTCCGTACAACGGAGAACCAGCGACTGTGGGCAATGGCAGCATGGCGGCCTTTCTGGCGCCGTCGGCAGCAGCAGTGGACTCCGCCTACGCCGATGGTCTGGCGCACGGTGGCAGGGATGCAGGGGCTCCCGGGCCACGACCTCATTATGGGGACGGCTACTACGGCGCCTATCTGCGCGATCCCGATGGCAACAAAATCCATATCGTGCATCGCGCCGACCTCCAGCCCTGATGCAAGAGATGTGCGTATTTCTGGTGGCGCCAGCATGACCGACAGCCAGATCGCACTCGTCTATCGGCGTGATTGGGCCTCAAGCCGAGAGCGGCTGTGTTGTCGCTCAAGGACCCGTCCTTGCCGAAAAGGCCGTATTTATCTGGCCCGTGACGATGCCGGCCAGGTCCGGGTCGGCGGCGAGACGCACACGCATGTCCAAGGCGAGCTGCACAGTTTTTGAAGACCTCCAAGGAACTCTCGAATATGTCCACAACCCTTCAGCACCCATACAGCCCACCACTCAAAGAGCGCGCCACGCTGTCCGCATCGGCCGTGGGCACATTGAGAATGCTGGTGCGCTACAAGGCCTGGGCGAATGGCCTGACGTTCAAGAACGTGATGGAGCTACCGGAAGGCGAGGCTCTTCGACAAAGACCGACGCGGTTCGAAAACATGGTGCATACGTTGAACCATGTCTATGTGGTGGACGATATCTTCAGGCACCATCTACAAGGCAGAAAACACAACTACACCGCACGCAATACGGACCACACGCCTGCGGTTGACGATCTATGGAAGGTGGTTCAGGAAATGGATTCCTGGTACACCGGGCTTGTCGATTCCTGGTCGGACGAAGACCTTGTGAAAGTCGTCCATTTCGAGTTTGTGGGAGGGGGGCAAGGCGCCATGACGCGCGAGCAAATCGTGCTGCATATCGTGAATCACGGCACTTATCACCGAGGTTTTGTCGGCGACATGATGTATCAGATACCTTTTACGCCGCCATCAAACGATCTGCCCGTATTCATCCGAGATCACTATCGCAACACTCGGTGAGGCGTTCAATTTTGACGGGGTGCTCTGAAATCGTATGGTGTCGACCATAGGGGAGGGCATTGGACCGTGCCAGTGCGGGCCAGAGCGACATGGCGTCTGGCACCACGCCTACGCTCTTGAATCCCTATTCATGCACTCTCGAGCTCTCTCGTGGTGTTGCAACGTCCCGAACGAAGTCAGCCACTACCGCAGCGGCCTCTTGCAGAATGGCTTGCAGTAGGCAATGTGGAGCATCAAACGCCTGAACTCTTATCTTTCGAAAACACTGCTCTGCATCAGCCACGGAAGACTGTGGCATCAGGCGGTCACGTATTCCTTTCAGGTAGAGAACCGGAGCATCAATGGCTTTGGCATGTGCTCGCACATCTACGGATACCACCGCTCTCAGCCTTGAACGTAGAACCGCCGTTTGAACCTTGGCCAAGACGGACCGCAGCATAACCCGCAGACCCGGCGTCGCAAACCGGCCCAGAAGCATCAGGTTCAGTATTGGAGCAGGAGGAAGCGGAACGGGCATGGTCGCCAGGCCGCCGAGCCAGCGAAGACCCGGCCTTGGATTGCGAACGAACGAGCAGCACAGAACAAGGCCCACAACGCGCTCCGGGTATGCCGCTGCCAGCGAAATGGCAATAGGGCCTGAGAAAGACTCTCCCAGCAAGACCAAACGGCCATTGGGCGGCAAGGCCGATGTGGCAAGTTCCGTCAGATCGGTATAGGTCTGTCGTGCACCGGAAGTTGGATAGCTCACCACGACGACGGGCGTCGTCTTCCCCAATGCGGCAACGAACGGTGCGAAAAGCTCACCCGTGCCATCCATTCCAGGAAGGAGAACAAGGACAACGGGCCCTAACTCGGCAAGAGATGGCAGCTGCAAATCAGAGAATCCTGCTGAAAGGCCGTTCATGGCCGGGGGCGGTAGTTGCAACCCGGTCCATTACAGCACTTTGAATAGTCTAATTTAAGGCCAAAGGAACTTGTTTCAGGGCGGGTGGAACAGGGCAGTTTCGGCTTGCGGGGAGGGCGGATATGTCTTGCGGGTCGTGTGCCGCCGCTGCTTTCGACGAGTAGCGGCCAAGCGCCATCGTGAGCCGGATCCAGGACAATCACGACCTCACCGCAAAAGCACTTGTTATTTGCAAACGGAAATCATCGTAGAGAGAGGTCGCTATGCAGCACCGACCGGTTGAATCCACAGTACCTGAGAGTCATTCGGAAATACTGTCTCGCAACAGCTCTACTGACTGAAATACGCACGACTCACCGAACGAATGGTCGCGTCCTGGCTGGAAGCTGGGACGAGCATCGACACAAGAGATTCATCTGGAATTTGGCTCCATGCACCAAGCGAGTGGGGGCCACCAGGCTACCCTCACTCGCTCTATTTGTGCTCCGACCTCAGAACATGTGGCGCAAGCCCATGCCAAAGCCAGTCTGGTTGACGCCAGGCATTGGCGTTCCACCAGCTTGAGCGCTGCTTGCTCCAAAGGCCGCATTGCCGCTGTTCTTCATATAGCCCAGCGAGGCATAGACCGCAGTGCGCTTGGACAGGTTGTAAGTACCGCGCAGTACCAGCAACTGACCCTTGTCCGCGTTGTCCTTGTACTTG
>NZ_JAEIJE010000003.1:0-284081 GCF_016772095.1 Comamonas sp. NyZ500
AAGGTAGGGACATTGGGCAGATAGGGGTTGCGCTGAGGGCCACTGGTGGCCAGCACGCGCAGCTTGCCGGCCTTGTAATAGCTCAGGTAGTCGCCGCACGTGCCCATGATGGCGGCGATCTGACCGCCAACGACGTCCGAGACGCCGGGTGCCATGCCGCGATATGGCGCATGGCTGAGCCTGACGCCGGAGCGCAGACTCAGCAGCGCCCCCAGCAGATGCGGCTGGCTGCCGGCACCGGGGCTGCCGAAGCTGGCCTTGTCGGGGTTGTTCTTGCACCAGGCCAGAAAATCCTTGAGCGTCTTGACCTCGGCCGGCACGGCAGGGCCGACAGCCAGCCCATGGTGCATGATGGCTCCAATCGAAATTGGCTCGAAATCCTTGGCCTGATAGCTCAGCTTGCTATAGATATGCGGGTAGATGGAGAAGGCCGAGACCTGGGACAGCGCAATCACCGAGCCGTCCCCCACGGCATTGCGCAGATTCTCCAGCGCGATGCGGCCACCGGCTCCGGGCTTGTTTTCCACCACGCCCATATTTCTGGTGTAGCTGCTGCCGCCCATTTTTTCGGCCACGCGGCGGGCCACCGAGTCACCGGCACTGCCTGCGGGAAAGCCATAAAGAATGCGCACCTGCTCCAGCGGGCCACCGCCCTGGGCATAGGCGCTGCGGCTGGTGATGCCGCCGAACGCGGCCAGCGCGGCACCAGCGCCCAGCCCTTTGACGAAATTGCGACGACCTTGCATGACTTGTCTCCTGCTTGAAATACGGACTCTTCGGTCCTGTGGAATCAATACACGTCTCAATCTTTGGCACTGAGCTGGCTCTGGCACTCTCCAAGCCAGAGACATCGAGCAAGGGCAGCCCCGCAGCGATGGTGTCGTCCCCCTTGGGGGAAGGCGCAAAGTGCCTCAGGGGGTAACACTTACCGAGGAGCCATGCGCAGCGCACCATCCAGACGAATCACCTCGCCATTGAGATGATCGTTGTGCACGATATGCACGGCCAGATCGGCAAACTCCGAAGGCTTGCCCAGGCGCGAAGGAAAGGGAATGGATGCCGCCAGCGACTGCTGCACGGGCTCGGGCAGCTCCTTCATCAACGGGGTGGCGAACAAGCCTGGCGCCACGGTGCAGACACGAATGCCGTGCTGGGCCAGATCACGCGCCATGGGCAGCGTCATGCCGACCAGTCCGCCCTTGGATGCGCTGTAAGCCTGCTGCCCCACCTGGCCGTCAAAGGCTGCCACCGAGGCGGTGTAAAGAATCACGCCGCGCGCGCCATCCTCCAGCGCCGCCAGCTTGGCGCAGCGTGCGGCAAACAGCCGCGTCATGTTGTAGCTGCCGACAAGGTTGACGCGGATCACGCGTTCAAAGTCCTCCAGCGGTGCGGGCTCGCCATCGCGGCCGATCACGCGCTTGGCCGTGCCGATGCCGGCCACATTCATGAGAATGCGTGCATCCGAGCCCCATTGCTCGCGAACGGCATCCAGCGCCGCAGTAACGCTGGCCGCATCGCAGATATCGCTCTCCAGCGCCAGTCCGCCGATCTCGGCAGCCACCACCTTGGCCTTGTCGAGCTGACGATCCAGCACGGCAACCCTGGCGCCTGCGGCAGCCAGCGCACGCGCCGTGGCTTCGCCTAGGCCCGAGGCTCCTCCGGTGACGATGGCAATCTGATCCTGAACTTGCATATCACTATCCTTTTAAAAGCTGCTTGCGCTTTCTGTCATTGGGCTCAAGCCTGTCCTGGCTCAGAGATTGGGCTTCAGGATCAGGGCCAGCGTTTCGTCGTACAGGCCTGCCACCACATCGGCGCGATGCTGGAGCACGGCACGCTGGTTGATGGAGCCCTTGTCCGTGACTTCGCCCAGGTCCAGCGAGGGCGCCCTGATCGCCGCCACTGCCCGCGCAATGCGGGTGGCACTGCCGGTGGCCGTCTGCGCCAGCTGGTTCAGAACCGTCTGCAGATGCTGCTGCACGGGCTCGCTGTGCATGATCTGCTCCAGCGTCGCCCCCGCGTCCAGGCCGCTCAAGGCCGCACAGGCCGGGGTCCCGAAAACGATGGCACCGACCTCCTTGCGATCCAGACCGGTCAGCACCACATCCTGGATATAGGGCGCGCCGGCATGGATGATCCTGGCCCGCAGCGGCCCCACATTGACGAATGTGCCCGTGGCCAGCTTGAAGTCTTCGGCAATGCGGCCGTCAAAGCGCAGACCCTGGTTTCGATCCTGCGGGTCGCGCCACTGCACGGCGTCGCCGGTGCGGAAGAATCCGTCCTCGTCAAACGCCTCTGCCGTGGCTTCGGGCGCGCGCCAGTAGCCGGGCGTGACGTTCGGCCCGCGGTAGCGCACCTCCAGCTTGCCATCCACAGGCGCCAGTTTGAGCTCCAGACCCGGCACCGGTACGCCCAGGTCCCCCGAGCGCACATCGGGACGGTTGATGAACAGGGCCGAGGGCGAGGACTCGGTCATGCCCAGGCCCGTGCCCATCACGATGCGCTCGCCGCACTCGGCCTCCTGCGTGCGGTGCAGGCTATCCCAGACGGGCTGCGCCAGAGAGGCTCCCGCGTAGAAGAACATCTTGACGCGCTTGAGCAGGCTGTTGCGCAACTGCGCATCGCTCTCCATGGCGCGGGCGATGTATTCGAAGCCCGTTGGTACGTTGAAGTAAACGGTGGGAGAGATCTCGCGCAGATTGCGCAGCGTCTCCGCAATGCCTGCCGCCGTAGGCTTGCCCTCGTCGATATAGACAGTGCCGCCGTGATAGAGCGCGAGGCCGATATTCTTGTTGCCTCCGAAAGTGTGATTCCAGGGCAGCCAGTCCACCAGCACGGGCGGGCCTTTGACCATATCGGGCATGGTCTGGGCAATCTGCTGCTGGTTGGCGCACCACATTCCGTGAGTGTTGATCACGGCCTTGGGCAGCTTGGTCGATCCCGAGGTGAACAGGAACTTGGTGATGGTGTCGGGCCCGGTGGCCTGCATGGCGGCATCCACCGCAGTTGTAGGCTCGGTTGCCAGCAGGTCGGCAAACAAGGTGCAGGTCCGGGCATCGACGGCCGGCTTGCGGTAAACCACCTCACAGCCCTCGGGCAGCACGGCGCGTACCGCCTTGTCGTAGCGCGCCGCATCGGCGGCAAAGATCAGGCCTGGCGTGAGAGTATCGACCACATGGCGCAGCTTGGCGTAATCAGTGCTGACCAGTGAATAGGCCGTGGAGACCGAGCAATAGGGCACGCCTGCATACAGGCAGCCCATGGCCAGCATGGCATGGTCGAGATCGTTCTCGCTGAGGATGATGACGGGACGCTCTGCCGAAAGCTTTCTGTCCAGCAAGGACTGCGCAATGCTGCGCGCCGCTGCCAGCGTCTGGGCATAGTCGACGCGCTGCCAATCACCGGTGCTGCCGTCGGCCAGTCGTTGCCGCTGGGCGATGAAGGTCTGCTGCGGCGTGGTCTGCGCCCAGTGCACCAGCCTGTCAGTCATGCGTGCTGCGTGCTCTGCCAGCTCCCGGTCGGAGCGCACGTAGAAAGTGCCGTCGCCTGCCTCCCTGACCTGGATGCTGCGCACGCCGAACTCCAGCTCACGGTAGCGGGGCCTGCCCCCCTCTACCACCTGGCCGAGGGCCTGCATGGCTGTGTTTGTCTCCTGCATTGTCTTTGTCTCCGCAGCGTTGTTTTTTGAGAGTGCTTTCAGTCCTTGCTGACCTTGGCGGCCCGCCCTGACAGAAATTCCTGCAAACGGAACTTGGCTTCTGGCGCGCTCTGCGCCACGGCAGCCATCAGAGCTTCTGTCATCAGCCCCTGATCGGCGGGCTGATCGGCAATCCTGGGCAACGCGTGCATCAGGGCGTAATTGGTCATGGGGGCGTTTTCGGCAATGCGCAGCGCCAGTTCCACGGCCTTGTCCAATGCATGTCCTTCGGGCACCAGATATTGCGACAGACCAATGCGCTCACCCTCTTCGGCCTTGTACACACGGCCCGTGAACATCATGTCGGCCATGCGTGCGGCTCCGATCAGGCGCGGGATGCGCACCGAGCCGCCGCCGCCGACGAAAATGCCGCGCGAACCTTCGGGCAAGGCATAGAAGGTACTGCTGTCGGCCACACGGATATGGCAGGCGCTGGCCAGCTCCAGACCGCCGCCCACCACGGCGCCATGCAGGGCGGCGACCACGGGCACCGCGCCGAACTGCACCTGGCGCAACGCCTCATGCCACATGCGTGAGTGCAGAACGCCCTGGGCCGCATCGCGTTCGCTGAGCTCGCTCAGATCCAGGCCGGCGCAGAAATGCGGTCCATCGCCATCCACCACTGCAGCGCGCACGCTGGCGGGCAGATTCATGAACACATCGCGCAGACCTAGCACCAGCCCATCGGACAAGGCGTTGCGCTTGGCGGCACGCATCAGACGAATGACGGCGACCTGTTCGACTTCGCCACGGAACTCAACTGCAATTTCTTTATGAGTCATAACCATTCCTTTTGCATCATTATTGTTATTTCAAATAACTAAATGCAAGACATCCTCGGCCGTTTGCTCTCAGTGCTTTCCCCGATTCGCGCAGCAGGAGTGCACAACTAGTCCAGGTGTGACATTCACGAACGCGGCGACTTCGCATAATGTGACCTCATGACATCACCCAGCCAGCCCCGCCCCAGCCAGTTGCTTCAGCCCCAGCGCGCGCCAGTTCCCGCGCGCGATGCTTCCACGCTTTTGTTGCTGCGCGACTGCGCCGATGGCAATGGTTTTGAAGTGCTGATGACAAGGCGTGCAGATCAAGGCATCTTTGCCAATGCCTATGTTTTCCCCGGCGGCGGCCAGGAAGATGAAGATGCAGCCCCAGCCAGTCATGCGCTGGCGCGCCTGCGCCCCAGCATGATCGCCGAGGCGGGAGATGAACGCATCACCCAGGCTCTGACAGGCATTCGCGAGACTTTTGAGGAGCTGGGCATCCTGCTGGCCTATGACCAGGCCGGCCAACCCGTTCCACCGGCCCAAGTTCAGCAACTGGACCGCAAGGCATCGCTGTATGAGCAATGCCGCGCGCGCGGCTGGACGCTGGCCGTGGACCAGCTCTGGTATCTGGCCCACTGGACCGCACCACTGGACCTGCCCAAGCGCTTTAACGTGCCGTTCTTTGTGGCCCGCATGCCCGAGGGTCAAACGGCGGTGGCCGACGAAACCGAGCAGTTCGAGCCCACCTGGATTTCTCCGCAGGATGCGATTGCGCGCTTTGAAGAGAAAAAGCTGTTCATCCTCTTTCCCACCCAGCGCACATTGCAGCGCATCGCTCACCAGCCCGATACCCAGGCCGTGATCAATGCACTGCTAAGCGAGAAGCCGCTGTGGCAGGCCTGCCCCCGTGGCGGCCACCTGAAAGGCAAAGACACACGTCATACCGAAACCGATATGGCCTATGGCGAACTGGAAATGGTGCTGCCCGACGGCCACGGCATTCACCATCTGGACTGGCAGCCTGAAAAAGCCGTGCCGCTGCGCAAGAACCTGCTGCGTTTGACGGCCCCCAACTCCGGCATGATGACCGGTCCCGGCACCAACAGCTATCTGGTCGGCGATGCGCATACCGGCTATATCGCCATCGACCCCGGCCCGAACGATGCCGAACATCTGCAGCGCCTGCACGATGCCGCCGGCGGCGATATCCGCTACATCGTCTGCACCCATTCCCACCCCGATCACTCGCCGGGCGCCACGCCGCTGCAGGCCATGGTCCTGCTCTCCGGCCATGCCAGGCCTCCCATCATGGGCCTGCCGTCGGCGCCCACAGCGCGCGCCAACAGTCGCTTCAAACCCGAGGTGACGCTACGGGACGGAGAGCGCATCACGCTTACCGGACAAGGGGCAGAAGGCGAGATCACGCATACG
This sequence comes from Comamonas sp. NyZ500, assembly GCF_016772095.1. Taxonomy (NCBI): domain Bacteria; kingdom Pseudomonadati; phylum Pseudomonadota; class Betaproteobacteria; order Burkholderiales; family Comamonadaceae; genus Comamonas; species Comamonas sp. NyZ500. Next base: position 5,896 of record NZ_JAEIJE010000003.1, read on the forward strand.
CTGCAAGCCATCTTCACGCCCGGCCACGCGGCCAACCACCTGTGCTTTCTGCTGGAGGAGGACGCGCTGCTATTCAGTGGCGATCACATCCTCAATGGCAGCACCACCGTCATCAGCCCGCCGGACGGCAATATGATCGATTACCTCGATTCGCTGGACAGGCTCCACTCCATGTGCCTGGAGCACGACATTCGCTACATCCTGCCCGCCCATGGCTATGTGCTGGGCTTTGCGCGACATCAGATCACCCGCCTCAAGGCCCACCGCCTGGCACGCGAGGCCAAGGTGCACCAAGCCATGCGCACCAAGCCCGACGGCAGCATTCAGGACTGGGTGGCGATTGCCTACGCCGACACACCGCAAGCCCTGTGGCCCGTGGCCCAGCAATCGCTGCTGGCGCATGTGGAGCGCATTCAAAAGCTCTGCCTTGGCAGATAGCGCCCAGCGACCGCCGCGCTAGACCTGTGGACAACTAGGACATGGCCGGAGCATTAAGCTCTCGCCATGTCTGAATCCCTGCCTGAACAAGAAAGCATCCGCCTGGCCAAACGCGTGGCGGAGCAAGAACAATGCTCGCGCCGCGAAGCCGAGCTCCATATCGTCGCGGGCAATGTCCAGGTGGACGGCAAAGTGGTGCAAGTGCCCGAAACCCGCGTGCGCCCCGATCAGGTAGTGATCCTGCGCAAGGATGCCAAGCCTGAAGCCATTCCGCCCGTCACCATCCTGATGAACAAGCCTGCGGGCATGACCCAGGGCCCGGCCTATGGCCGCGTGCGCAGCGCGCATTCGCTGCTGAGAGAAGACACCAAGGCCAAGCTGGATACGCCCATGCCCCAGCTGGTGCTGGAGCATCACTTCAGGAATCTGGAGTCGTTTCTGACGATTCCCCTGCCTGCCAGCGGCCTCATCGTCTACACCCAGGACAAGCGCGTGGCACGCAAGCTGGCCGAGGAAGGCATGTGGCTGGAGCAGGAAATCATCGTCGGCGTGGAGGGCCAGATCATTGAAGACGGCCTGGAAATTCTGTACGAAGGTCTGCCCATTCCCGGCGGCAACGGCCATCGCCGCATGCCTCCCTGCCACGTGAGCTGGCAGAGCGAAAACCACCTGCGTTTCGCTCTCAAGGGCATTGCGCCCGAAGAGATCGAGAAGATGTGCGCCGCCATCGGCCTAGCGGTGGTCAGCATGCGCCGGCTGCGCCTTGGCCGCGTCTCGCTGGCCAAGGTGCCCGAGGGCCAGTGGCGCTATCTGATGCCCTGGGAAAGGTTCTGAACGGATCAGCGCCTTAGCGCCAATAACTGCTCACCAGTCTGCACACGCTGGCTGCGGGGGCATGACCGCGCACCCACTGCCGTATGGCTACGGCCATGGCCTGACCGCCCGCAGCCCATAGCTGCGTGCCTTGGGGCTGCGACCAATCCTGCTGCTGCAGCCAGGCCAGCACCGCCGCGATGCCCTCCTCCGATGCCCCTGGCCTGCCCGCGCAGAACCAGGTGACATGCCGCTGCAACTGCGCGGGCAGCGCCCTGCACTCCTGCGGCGAGTCGACCCAGCACCAGGCATACGCCTGCCGGCCCGGCTGGGCGTCTTCCAGAATGCGGGCCACAGCAGGCAGGCCACAGGCATCCGCCAGCAATATCAGCCGGTCGGCCTGAGGCACTCTGCCGCCCGAAGGGCTGAGGACACCGACCTCATCGCCGGCCGCAGCCGTCATGCCCCATCGCGCACCGGGCGCCAGCGGCCCACCACCCTCCCGCGCATGCAGCAGCACATCGATATCGATGGCGCGCGTCTGCGGGTCCCGCGCCCGGATGGTGTAGCTGCGACGTGGCAGCCGGGGAGCTCCGTGTGGCCAGAGCAGGCGGCCGTCAGCATCTATGAGCGGCCACTGGGGCATAGCGCCTGGAGTCGGCAGCAGCAAGCGCACATGCAGGCCGTCCGGTGCCAGATCCTCGAATCCCTTCTGCGCCTGGGCCTGTAAGCGCAGGCGCCGCATATGCGGCGTCAGCACCTGGTTGCTAAGCACGCGCCAGACATTCAGGCTCGGACTATCGCCCGCGCTCCCGCTGTCCCTGTCACTCTCCCAGGCAATACACCATTGCGCGGCGGGAATGCACAGCTGCTCGGCAAACTGCTGCAGGTGCTCGCCCAGGGACAGCTGCATCAGCTGCGCCATGCGCCCATCCACGGCCTGCAGTTCGCAGGCTATGCGCGAGTCCCCCGTAAGGCGCAGCTCCAGGCTGCCCACCTGGTCCAGCTGCAAATGCACCGAGCCTGGTGGCTCGGTGTGCAGGGCCTGGACCTCCTCATCCTCCAGATGTGCGGCAAACCAGCGGGTAAAGGCGGCGGCATCGGGCAGTTGCAACTGAGCGGACGCGATGTGTACTTCGGATGTCATGCGGCAGCCTCCACGGATCCGCCACTGGTGCTGCGGTAGCTCAGCAACAACCTGGCCACGACCAGCCAGCTGAAAACGGCCAGCGCGCTGGTCACGGCAAACAGGCCCGAAAAGCCGAACTGCTTGGCGATGAAGCCACCCGCCATCGAGCTGAGCATATAGGTCAGAAACTCCGCACAGGCCAGGATGGTGAAGTCCGTGCCTGGCTGCGAATGGCTGGACGCCGACATGAACAAGGCATAGAGCGCGACCATTTCCATGTAGCGCAAAAGGCTGAGTGCCACGGTGAGCCCGACCAGCGGCAGATCCGAACCCAGCAAGTGCAGCGAATGCAGCAGGAACAGGGCAAAAACCAGGGCGCGTATGCCGCTCAATGCCAGCAGCACCTGCTCACGGCTGCGCCAGCGCAGCCACAGCGCGGCCAGCGCGCTGCCGGCCAGACCCGCAATGGCTGCCCCAGTGCCACCAAGCACCCCCACCTGGCCCAGCGACAGCTCGTTGTGCAGCAGATAGCTGCTTTCCATGGAACGCTGCATGCCTTCGCTGAGCCGGAAGACCACTGCCAGCGCCAGCACCGACAGCATACCGGGACGCTGCAGGAAGTTGCGCAGACTGGGCCCGGTCTTTGCTTGCCCGGGCGCCGCTGCCGCCGGCATGCGCTCGGGCTCGACCATCCAGGGTAGCGTCAGCAGCGGCAACAAGCACAACGCCGCCATCAGCAGCAGTGCCGGCTGCCAGCCCAGGCGCTCCATGAGCACCAGAGACAGGGAGCCGCCTATGAGCACCCCACCAGCCACCGCAGCCGCCTGTATGGCATTGCCACGACCCAGCTCGGTGCCGCGCAGTTGCTGTGTGGCATAGCCGTCGGTAGCGATGTCCTGCGTGGCCACGGACAGAGAGATCAACATGCCGATGGCAACAATGGTGGCGATGGGCACCTGCGGTCCACACAGCGCCAGCAGCACGACGCCGGCTGCCGTGGCCAGTTGGGTGCAGAGTATCCAACTGCGCCTGTGGCCCCAGCCCAGGGGCTGCCAGCGGTCCACGAAGGGAGCCCAGAGGAATTTGAGGACCAGCGGCAGCATCAGCACCGACAGCATGCCCACTTGCTGCAAAGGCATGCCGGCCGCGCGCAAGGCAGCCGGCACGGCCATGATCAGCAGATAGCCGGGGATTCCCTGAGCAATGTACAGAGCCACGAGCACGGCCCAGAACCCACGCGGACGGGCATGGTACTCCTGCATCAATACTCCACCCGGTAGTTCAGCGTAAAGGTGCGCCCGCGCCCCTGGAAGGCAAAGGCCTGCGGCGAGACGGCTCCCACGCCGTAGAGCGCCATGGCGCGCTGCGACCAGGTGGTGAGGTACTGCCTGTCCAGAAGGTTCTGGATGCCGAAGTTCAACGTGCCCAGCGACAGCTTCACGCTGCCCAGCAAGTCCATGGTGGTGAAGCCCTTGATGCGCTGTGCGCTGTCATCCTCGAGCCTGAACTGGTGCGTCGCCTGCAGTCTCAGATTCCAGGGCGATGGCGCCCATTGCACATAGGTGCCGAGCTTGGACGGGCTCGCCGTCATGATACTCTGCCGCGACCACTCCCCGCCCTGGCGCGTCTGCGAGCGTATCCACAGCCAGTTGCCGCCTGCACTCCACTGCGAACCCATGGCGTAGTCCAGCGAGCCCTCGATGCCGTAGTTGCGTCGTCTTTCGTCCGCCACATTGATGGTCACGTTGTTGTTGGCATTGTTGATCTGCAGTGTCTGGTCTGACCATGCGTAGAACAGCGCCGCCTGCAGCTTCAGGGGGCTGCCATGCGTCTTCCAGCCCCATTCGAGCTGGCGCGTCTTGATACCCTTGAGCGGAGATCCGGCAGGATCGATGCCGCTGACCAGTTGCCAATGCGAACCATTGAGCGCGTAGTTGCCCTGACCATAGTACTTGGCAGGGTCGGGAAGCTCGAAGCCTTCGGAATAGCTGAGCCAGGTGCTGTGGGCCTTGCTCAGCTCATAGGTGGCCCCCAGGTTAAACAATCCGACCTTGTAGCTGTTCTTGCCGCCGCGGATGGCATCGGCCGTCGTTCCACGGCCCAGCAGCAGGGAGAGCTGCTGGTTGAAGCCCACGAAGTCGCCCACCTCCAGGCCCATGTGCTGGTAGCGCAGCCCGCCGCTGAGGGTCAGCTCGGGCTTGAGCTTCCATTCGGCCTGGGCAAACAGCGCCGTCGTATCGACCCGATAACCCGGATAGCGCCCGGTGCTGCCTATGGAGCGGTTCACCATGCCCCCCGAGGCCAGGGCTTGGCCGGTATCGAACACGGTCGCCGATCCGTCGAAGGTTTCGCGGTCCCAGTCCAGGCCGTAGCGCAGGCTGACATCCCCCCAGGATTTGGCCAGTGCGGACTTGAAGCCCCAGCTGTCCGTGTTCTGGTGCGAGGCGGTGACCACGGAGCTGGGAAACGGCGCAAAGTCCATCTTCTCCTTGCGCCAGAAGCTCTGGATATAGAGATTTTGGCCGCCGAACACCTGCTCTACGCGGTAGTCCGCGTTGAACATGGCGCGCTCGGTCTGGGGCATCACATCGCTGACAAAGCCACCGCGCTGCTCCAGCAGCCCGGGCCTGCCGCCGAAGATGCCCGCGAGATTCGGCCCCCCATAAAGATAGGAGCCACCGTCGAACCTGTTGCGGTAGTACTGAGCGCCGAGGCTCAGGCTTTGCCGCGCATCGATCTTGAGCTGCAGGTTGCCCATCAGATCCACGATGCGCGTATTTTGCGCATCGGTCTGCGCGATGTCGGTACGCACCGGATCGCCCTTGCCGTCATAGAAACTGCCGTTTTGCTGCAGCGCGATACCCAGCCGGGCCTGAACGCGGTCATTGCCGCCCGCAATGGACTGAGCGAGTCGATACTGATGATCTCGGCTGCCCTGCAGCCCCGATGTCACGCCCAGCTCGCTGCTGAAACGCGTGGGAGCATCCGAGGCCTTGCGCGTGATGATGTTGATGACGCCGCCGGTCGCTCCGCCGCCATAGAGGGCGCTGGCACCGGCAAGCACCTCGATGCGCTCGATGTTGAACGGATCCACGGCATCCAACTGCCGAGCCGTGCCGCGCGAACTGTTGAGTGACACGCCGTCGATCATTACCAGCATGGTGCGTCCGCGCAGATTCTGGCCAAAATTGCTGCGCGACTGCCCTCCCAGGTCTATGCCCGGGACCAGTTGGCCCAGGGCCTCCTGCAGATTGCGGCCAGCGCCCAGTTGTGCCTGGAGCTCTGCATGCTCGATCACCTGCACGCTCGCGGCCAGTTCGCTGCGGATCTGGGGGGCTGCCGAAGCGCTGACCTGCTGCTCGGGTAGCACGACCTCGGTCTGCGCCGCCTGCGCCCCCCCTGCCACGGTAGCCGTCACCACGGCGGCCACTCCCTCCAACAACCCGATTTTTCTCATCTGGATACCCACATTGAATGCACGAATAACCCCAGAAGAATAAACAAACGAGAATGAGAATTCTTTTCTTTTGAGAACAATCTCCGCCGCCATGCCCATCAATCCCTCGTTCCTAGGCAAAGAGCAGGCACTTGCCGGCTGGCAGCAGTGCATCTGGTCGCATGCAGTCAGCGACCAGATGTTCGAGGAATGTGTGCGCCCCGCGCTGACCGTGCGCCACGTCCCGGCGGGCCACTACCTGTGGTGCAACGACGACGCCCCACGCGGCTGGGTCGGGGTGCGGCGCGGTGCCGTGAAACTGTGCATGCCGGGCGAGGACGGGCGATCCATCACGCTGTGCGGCTTTGCCGGCAGCTGGTTCGGTGAAGCCTGCCTGCTGCGCCAGGGCGCGCGCATGGATTGCGATGCCGTGGCCCTGCACGATCTGACCATGCTGACGCTGGCGGCTCCGGCCTTTCACCGCCTGCGCCTCGAATCCCCGGCTTTCAGCCAGTTCCTGCTGGAGCTCATGGCGGAACGCAATCAGCAACTCATGCGCCTTATCTCGGCTCAGCAATGCAGCCACATCACCAGCCGCGTCGCCCAGTGCCTGGGGGCCTTGATCACGCCGCTGAACTTTCCGTTCCCCGATGCAGGTCAGCTCAACATCACACAAAGCGAGCTGGCCGACTTCTGTCGCGTCTCGCGCTCGCGCTTCAACGAAGCGCTGCTGGAGCTGGAACGCCAGGACCTGCTGACCGTAGGTTACCGAAGCGTGCAGCTCAAGGATGTAGAAAGGCTGCGAAGATACGCGACATAGCGGCCTGACCCAGGACGGCATTGCGGCCGATCTCGGACTGAGCGCTGCCCCGGTCAAGACCTATCGCAACCGCGCATTTGCGCGGCTTGATATCCACCATCCCCATCAGCAGTTCGCGCTGATGGTGGAGTGAATGCAGTGGATTCGCCGGGCTGTGCCCGGTCGAGGAAGAAAGTGTGAAGCGCGCCGATAAGCCGGATTCTGTGCACAACGGTTGCCCGCCATGTGACCGCCATTAATCTTGGCCATCAGTCGCCCGATGGCTCGGTGCTACCTACCCGCACACTCCGGGGGCCCCGTCAACGTGTGCCTACTTGGTATTGCTGCGCGTAGAGATTGCCCGTTTCACCCTGGTTGGTCTGCCTTGCGGCACTCCTGCCAGACTCGTCTCTGTTGCTCTGATCCTCACCTCACGGTGGACAGCTGTTAGCTGCTACGCCGCCCTATGCAGTCCGGACGTTCCTCCAGTACGGCCTTTCGGCACTTGTACCAGCGGCGGTCTGGCGCACTTCACGGCGCGCATTATCCCGCGTTCAGAAAGAACTTGCACAGAACTCGCGCCTGAACTGCTCGGGAGGCAGGCCGGACTCGCGCTGGAACATGGCAATAAAGGCCGAGGGCGTGCTGTAGCCCAGGTCGTAGGCGATCTGCTGCACGGTGTGGCCGGCCTCCAGCGCGTCGATGGCCTGCAGATAACGCATGCGCTGGCGCCATTCGCCCAGACTCATGCCCAGCTCGCGCTGGCAGTGGCGGGCCAGCGTGCGCTCCGTCATGTGCACGGTCTCGGCCCATTCGGCCAGGCTGCGGTGGTCGTCGGGGCGCGACTGCATGGCGTCCAGCACCTGCACCAGCGCCGGATGCCGGGCCACGGGCAAAAAGCTCAGCTCCAGCGGCGTGGCTCGCAACTGGTCATGCACTACCTGGGCCAGACGCAGGTCTGCGTCAGTCACCGGGATCTGCACGCCTCGGGCACCGAAGTCCGCGAGCACGGCCTTGACGATGGGTCCCAGGCGCATGCAGCCCGCCGTCTGCGGCAGGTCCGCACACAGATCAGGGGCCAGATAGACAGAGCGGTACTGCACCGCATGCTGCAGATAGCAGCTGTGCACCACGCCCGGCGGAATCCACACCCCGTGCTGCGGCGGGCACAGGATATGGCCGCTGGGCACATCCATGCTCAGACTGCCGTGGGCCGCGTAGTTCAGATGCCCCCAGCGATGGCTGTGCGGCGGAGCCTCGCTGTGTTCGCCGAACTCGTCATAGCGGAAGTAATAGTGGCCAGGCACTTTGTCGGTGTCCAGGATCTGTACGGCATGGCGCTTGGCGACCAGGCCGGGAGTCGGGGCTGAGGCAGGCATGGGTTCGTCCGGCTTGAGTTATGAAATGTCTGAAATCAGCAATGCGCTTCAAATACGTCAAGCGCATCATAAGCACCTCAAGGAGTTTCATATGGGTGCATACCTATTACCACTGGGCGCGGTGCTGATCTGGTCGGTCAACACCGTGGTCAGCAAGCTGGCCGCAGACAGCATCAGCGCGGCCGAGATCGGGTTCTTTCGCTGGCTGGTGGCGGCCGTGCTGTTCACGCCCTTCGTCCTGCCCTCGATCTGGCGCCAGCGCGCCGACATCAAGCCCCTGCTGCCACGGATCTTCGTGCTGGGCGTGCTGGGCATGGTCATCTACCAAAGCCTGGCCTATTACGCCGCCCACTTCACCACGGCCACGCATATGGGCATCATCGGCTCGCTCACGCCCATGCTGGTGCTGGCCCTGGCCGTGTTCATGCTGGGCCAGCCGCTGACGCATGGCGGCATCTGGGGCTCATTGCTGGCGATCCTGGGAGTCGCGCTTGTGGTTTCATCGGGCCGGCTCAGCCATCTGGCTTCCGAGGGCCTGAATCTGGGCGACGCCATGATGTTCCTGGCCATGCTGGCCTATGCGGTCTACAACATCCTGCTCAAGCGCTGGCCCATGCCGCGCCTGGCCACGGTGCAGCTGCTGTATCTGCAGGTGCTGGTTGCCGTGATCGTGCAATTGCCGCTCTATCTCTTCTCGCCCAAGACCGGGCTTGACGCCAGCAATCTGCCGCTGGTGGGCTATGCCGGCATCATGGCCTCCATCGCCGCGCCGCTGCTGTGGATGAAGGCGGTGCAGACGCTGGGGCCCGGGCGATCGAGCATGTTCTTCAATCTGATCCCGGTCTTCACTGCCCTGATCGCGGCATTCGCCCTGAACGAGCCCCTGGCGGCCTACCACGCCGTGGGCGGCATCATGACGATTGCCGGTCTGCTGCTGGCCGAGCTCTGGAAGGCCCCGCTACGCGCGCGGCCTGCCCTGGCCTGCGGTGCTAAAGCAGCAGATTGAGAATCGCGTAGCTCATCAGCGACAGCAGACTCACCACGAACACCAGCATGACCCAGGGGCCCCAGCGCTGCTCGCGCCAGGAAAAACCGACCAGCAGGCCTACGCAACAGACCCCCAGCAGCACCAGAATTGTGTTGAACGTGAGCAAGTGCAGTCCTCCCTCAAACAGACTTTGCCCCATTGTTCCCGATTGCAGGCCCAAGAGGAAACAGCATCTCCCCAAGGCTTGATGTGAATCAATCGCCAATCCCCGACGCCAGGCGCAGACCGGGGTTTTGAGCGGACGGCAGCGCGATCGGGCACGCATGAACCCTAGGGTTTTCCCGTGCTTTATCGGTGCACGCCTGCCTCATGCCGGTGCAAAGCCCGCACCACCTCTGCTCATAAGAATTTGCATTCAGAGCCGCTCAGAATTTCTTGTTGGACAGCCCCTCGCTGCCTTTCGATACTGCCGCCACAGGAACACCGGCCCGCGCCGCATCCCCATGTTCCAAGACACACAGGAGCGCCGGCAAAAGCGCCCCATGTGCCCGCTGCACTTTCGCATACAGGAGACTCCCCATGAGCAGCCCGGCTTCCGCCACCCACCCTCTTGCCGGCCATGCCGGTGCGCACGCGCACCCCGACATGGACGCCACCTACCGCAAGATCACCTGGCGCCTGATCCCCTTTCTGGTCTTTCTCTTTGTCCTGGCTTGGATAGACCGCGTCAACGTCGGCTTCGCCAAGCTGCAGATGCTGCAGGACCTGCAGTTCAGCGAGGCCGTCTACGGCCTGGGCGCCGGCATCTTCTTCATCGGCTACTTCCTGTTCGAAGTGCCCAGCAATCTGCTGCTGGAGAGGATCGGCGCGCGCAAGACGCTGGCGCGCATCACCATCCTCTGGGGCGTGGCCTCCATGGCCATGGCCTATGTGACCACGCCCACCATGTTCTATGTGCTGCGCTTCATCCTGGGCGTGGTCGAGGCGGGCTTCTTCCCCGGCGTGGTGCTGTATCTGACCTACTGGTTCCCGGCCCGCCACCGCGCGCGCATCAACGGCTTTTTCATGACCTCGTTCGCCATCGCCGGCGCCGTGGGCGGCCCGATCGCGGGCGCCATCATGAACGGCATGCAGGACGTGGGCCATCTGGCCAACTGGCAATGGCTGTTCATTCTTGAAGGCATTCCTTCGGTGATCGCCGGCTTCTTCGTGCTGGCCTGGCTGCCCGAGAAGCCCGAGAACGCCAAGTGGCTGAGCGCCGCCGAGCAGCGCGCCGTCACCGCCGCCGTGGCCCAGGAGAGCCAGCAGGGCCACAAGCAGCATTCCTTCGCCGACGCCTGCCGCAACTACCGCGTCTGGCTGTGCGCCGCCGTGTACTTCTGCATCGTCAGCGGCAACGCCACGATCGCCTTCTGGTCGCCGTCCATCATCAAGGAGATCGGCATCCAGAACAATCTGCAGATCGGCCTGATCTCGGCCATTCCCTTTCTCGCCGGCACGCTGGCCATGGTCTGGAACGGCATGCATTCGGACAAGACCGGCGAGCGCCGCATGCACAGCGCCATCCCCGCGCTCATCGCCGCCACAGGCCTGATCCTGACAGGCATGTTCCTGCACGACGCCGTGCTGGCCCTGTGCGCGCTGACGCTGGCCTCCGTCGGCATCCTCGCCGCCTTCCCCGTGTTCTGGTCCATTCCCTCGGCCTTTCTGGCCGGCACGGCGGCCGCAGGCGGCATCGCCCTCATCAACTCCATTGGCAACCTGGCCGGCTTTGTGGCGCCCTACATGATCGGCGCGCTCAAGACCAGCACCGGCTCGCTGTCCTCGGGGCTGTACTTCGTGGCCGCGCTGGAGTTCCTCGCCGCTTTCCTGGTCGTGCTCTTCGTCAAGAAGCAGTGACCGCCTGACGCTGCCTGCGCAGCGCCGCTGTACGGGGCCCACGGCCCCGGCCTTCCCCTTTTTGAGCTTTTCGCCATGCAACTGCAATTCACCACCCCCGAAGGCCAGACCTTGGCCCCCATCTTCGACACCCTGATCGTCGCCGGCTGGGCCGGACGCGACCATGCGGCCATCGAGCACCACATCGAGGAGCTGGCCGCGCTCGGCATTCCGCGCCCCAGCGCCGTGCCGCTGTACTACCGCATCGCCAGCAACCAGCTGAGCCAGAGCAGCACGCTGCAGGTGCTGGGCCCGGACTCCTCGGGCGAGGCCGAGGTCTTCGTCTTCAGCCATGAGGGCGAGATGTTCGTGAGCCTGGCCTCGGACCACACCGACCGCAAGCTCGAAGCCTATAGCGTGGCCTTCTCCAAGCAGGCCTGCATCAAGCCCGTGGCCACCCAGGCCTGGCGCTTTGCCGATGTGGCCGGCCACTGGGACGAGCTGATCCTGCGCTCCTGGATCGTGGAGGACGGCCGCGAAGTGCTGTACCAGGAAGGCACGCTGGCCAGCCTGCGCACGCCCCAGGACCTGATCGCGGGCTACACCGGCGGCCAGAGCCAGTTGCCCGAAGGCAGCGGCATGACCTGCGGCACCATGGCCGCCATCGGCGGCATACGCCCTGCCACGCAGTTCGCCATGGAGCTGCACGATCCGCGCAGCCAGCGCAGCATCCGCCACCGCTACCGCAGCGAGCTGCTGGACATCGTCGCCTGAACACGGAGCTACCCATGACTTCAGTCTCTCCCCGCCTGGACCAGGTCTCCGAGCGCCTGGCCCAAGGCCAGACCAGCGCCGTGCAACTGACCGAGCAGGCCCTGGAGCACGCCGCGCAAGGCGAAGGCCCGCGCGTGTTCACGCGCCTGCTGCGCGAGCAGGCCCTGGCCGAAGCCCGCGCCAGCGATGCGCTGCGCGCGGCTGGCCTGGCGCGCTCGCCCCTGGAAGGCCTGCCCATCTCGGTCAAGGATCTGTTCGACATCGCGGGCCACCCCACGCTGGGCGGCTCCAGACTGCTGGCCGATGCCGCACCCGCCACGCAAACGGCCGAAGTCGTGCAGCGCCTGCGCCGCGCGGGCGCGGTCATCGTGGGCACCACCAATATGACCGAGTTTGCCTACTCGGGCCTGGGGCTGAATCCGCACTACGGCACGCCGCGCAATCCCTGGCAGCGTGATATCGACGGCGGCCGCATTCCCGGCGGATCATCCTCGGGCGCGGCCATCTCGGTGTCCGACGGCATGGCGCTGGCCGCCATCGGCTCGGACACCGGCGGCTCGGTGCGCATTCCCTCGGCGCTGTGCGGCCTGACCGGCTTCAAGCCCACGGCGCGCCGCGTTTCCATGCAGGGCGTGCTGCCGCTGTCTGCCAACCTCGACTCCATAGGCCCGCTGGCGCCCAGCGTGCGCTGCTGCGCCGCGCTGGACGCGGTGCTGTCGGGCGAGCCGCATGGCGAGCTGCGCGCGGCCTCGCTGCAGGGCCTGCGCCTGCTGGTGCCCACGAATGTGGTGATGGACGGCATGGACGACAGCGTGGCTGCTGCCTGGCAGCGTGCGCTGTCGCTGCTGTACGCGGCCGGCGTGCAGATCACCGAGGCCGTGGTGCCGCCCTTCTCCGAGCTTGCGCAGATCAATGCCAAGGGCGGCTTCACGGCCGCCGAGGCCTGGGCCTGGCACCGCAGCCATATCGACGGCGCCGGCCGCCTGGCCGAATACGATCCGCGCGTGGGCACGCGCATTCTGCGCGGCAAGGACATCAGTGCGGCCGACTACATCGAGCTGCTGGCGCTGCGCCAGCAGTGGATTGCCCGAGTGGAGGCGCAGATGGCCGACCACGACCTGATGCTCATGCCCACGGTGCCCGTGATCGCGCCCAAGATTGCCGAGCTGCAGGCCAGCGACGAAGCCTATTTCGCGGCCAACGGGCTGATGCTGCGCAATCCCACGCTGATCAACTTCCTCGACGGCTGCGCGGTCTCCCTGCCCTGCCACCGCGCGGGCGAAGCGCCCGTGGGCCTGAGCCTGGCCGGCCTGGCCGGTCAGGACCAGCGCCTGCTGTCAGTGGCGCTGGCCGTGGAGGCTTTGCTGGCCCAGGCCTGATTGCAGAGCAAAAAAAACAGGAGCTGCTAACGCTTGACTGCAATCAATTTCAGATAGAAAACACTCTGAAATAGATAGGTATCAGGCGCTAGCAGCTCCTTTTTTATTCAGTACTGAGGCACACCCCAATGCACGGCAGGCATTGGCGCCTGCTCCTGCGCTTTATGCATCCCCCGCCAGACGGGGGCCGGGCAGCCGCGCCACGGCCTGGCCGTGGTTCAGCGCAAAGGCCGTGGCCACCTCTTCGGCGGCGCGCACCACGGTTTCGGCCAGCGGGTTCTGGTGATCGTTGCGCCAGCAGGCCACCAGCGGCAGCGAAGGAAACTCGCGATCCACGCGCAGCAGGCGCAGGCGCTGCTCGGCCAGCTCGCGCTGGATGATGGCCGGCGGCACGGCCGCCACGCCCAGACCGTCGCAGACCACGCGGATCATGGTCGCCACCGAGGCAATGCAGTTCATGTGCGGCGAGGCGCTGCCTTCGGCGCTGAACAGTTGCTCGATCACCGCATACGGCTCCGAGCCGCGCGCAAAGCTCATGATGGGAAAAGCCGCCAGCTCGGCCAGGCTCAGGGTCTCGTCGCCTATGCCCAGCTTGGGGCTGCCCACCCAGGCCATGGCGAACTCGCCCAGCGACAGATTCGCGATGGCGCCGCCGGAGACGGGCTTGGCCTGCAGCGAGACATCGAGCTGACCCTTGAGCAGCTGCTCCGACATATGGATGGTGGTGTCGCAGGCGATCTCCACCTGCAGGCGCGGATAGCGCTGCTGCAGCAGCGCGAGAAAGTCGGGGAACCAGCTGTGCACGATGGATTCGATGGCGCCGATGCGGATCACGCCCGCATAGGCCTGCTTGTCCAGCATGTCCTCGCGCATCTCGCGCATCAGCCTGAGCATGCGCTCGGCATGCACCAGGGCCTTGGCGCCGTCGGCCGTGAGCGTGACCTCGCGCACGCCGCGATCGAACAGGCGCACGCCGAACTCCTGCTCCAGCGTGGCGATGCGGCTGGAGACGGCAGCCTGTGTGGTGAACAGCCGCTCGGCCGTCATGCGGAAGTTGCGCAGCTCGGCCAGCAGCACAAAGGTTTCCAGAAACCGTAGATTCATGGGTCGATGTTAATCATCGCCCGCGGCCTTGCCCACTTTTCGGGTCATATCGATATAGCCCATTCGCAGAACGCTTGCGTGCACAATGCTCTGTGTCTGCGCAGACAGCCTGCGCTGCGATCCACTGTCCCACCATCCCTTATTCGCGGAGGTCCGATGAGAGCTGACAACATTCTGCAAACGATTGGCGACACGCCCGTCATTCACATCAACCGTCTGTTCGGCAGCAATACCAACGTCTGGATCAAGTCCGAGCGCAGCAACCCGGGCGGCTCCATCAAGGATCGTATTGCCCTGTCCATGGTGGAGGACGCCGAGAAATCCGGCGCGCTCAAACCCGGTGGCGTCATCATCGAGCCCACCAGCGGCAACACCGGCGTGGGCCTGGCCCTGGTCGCGGCCGTCAAGGGCTACAAGCTGATCCTGGTCATGCCCGAGAGCATGAGCATCGAACGCCGCCGCCTGATGCTGGCCTATGGCGCATCGTTCGATCTGACGCCCAAGGAAAAAGGCATGAAGGGCGCCATCGCCCGCGCCCAGGAACTGGCCGCCCAGACGCCCGGCGCCTGGATTCCCCAGCAGTTCGAGAACCCCGCCAACGTGGCCGTGCATGAGGCCACCACGGCCCAGGAAATCCTGCGCGACTTCCCCGACGGCATCGACGCCTTCATCACCGGCGTGGGCACGGGCGGTCACCTGTCCGGCGTGGCCAAGGTGCTCAAGGCCAAGTTTCCCAACCTCAAGGTCTATGCGGTCGAGCCCGCGGCATCGCCCGTGATCTCCGGCGGTCAGCCCGCGCCCCACCCCATCCAGGGTATCGGCGCCGGCTTTGTGCCCAAGAATCTTGACGTCAGCCTGCTCGACGGCGTGATTCAGGTGGAGGCCGAGCCCGCACGCGAATACGCGCGCCGCGCCGCTCGCGAAGAAGGCCTGCTGGTCGGCATCTCCTCGGGCGCCACACTGGCCGCCATTGCCCAGAAGCTGCCCGAGCTGCCCCCCAGCGCCAGGGTGCTGGGCTTTGCCTACGACACGGGCGAGCGCTATCTGTCGGTGGAAGGCTTTCTGCCCAACGCCTGATCGCGCCGCGCGCTTTGCTGCCACGCCGCACAAGATGCGGCGTTTTTTTCGCCGCGCAAGCCGCCGCAACAGCCCGCTATATAGCCCGCTACAGCTCGCTATAGCCCGAGCGCGCCATGCGCTCATCAGGCCCGCACCAATGGCCCATGGGACAAGCGGTCATCCCGTACGCTTGACACCAATCCAGGGCACTCCCCTACCATGGAGACAAGATATGCCACAAGCATGAACCGGGAGAATTTCCATCTTGTTCCGATTTTTTGAAAAACAGGTTCCACCTTATCCAGCACAGGAGCCCAAGGTTCCGCCCAAAGGTTTTTTTGCCTTTGTCTGGGCCTGTACCCAGGGCATGCGCGGCTGGATTGGTCTGATGACCCTCACCTCGGCACTGCTGGCCGCCTACGAAGCAGTGCTGTTCGCCATCATGGGCCGCGTGGTGGATTGGCTTGGCACGGTCTCGCCCGCCAACTTCTGGGCCGAGCAGCAAGCCACGGTGCTGGGCATCGCAGCCATCCTGCTGGGCAGCGTGGTGCTGCTGGCCCTGCACACCACCGTCATGCACCAGGTGCTGGCCATCAACTTTCCCATGCGGCTGCGCTGGGTGTTCCACAAGCTGATGCTGGGCCAGAGCATGTCCTTTTATGCGGACGAATTTGCCGGCCGCATCACCACCAAGATCATGCAGACCGCGCTGTCGGTGCGAGAAGTGGTGTTCATGGTGGTGGATGTGTTTGTGGGCGTGGGCGTCTACATGATCGGCATTCTGATTCTGGCCGCCAGCTTCGAGTGGCGGCTGATGATTCCGTTTGCACTGTGGTTCATTGCCTATGCCGCCGCCTGCTTCTACTTTGTGCCGCGCCTGGGCCAGATCGGCAAGGAGCAGGCCGATGCGCGCTCCATGATGACGGGCCGCGTCACCGATGCCTATACCAATATCGCCACCGTCAAGCTGTTTGCCCACACACGCCGCGAAGCCGAATACGCGCGCAATGCCATGGAGGCCTTCAAGGCCACGGGCTATGCGCAGATGCGTCTGGTCAGCCTGTTCGAGATCACCAACCACCTGATGATTGCCCTGCTGCTGCTGGCCAGCGGCGGCACGGCGCTGTATCTGTGGACGCAGGCTCAGGCATCTGCGGGCGTGGTGGCTGCCGTGATTGCCATGGCGCTGCGGCTGATGGGTTACTCGCACTGGGTGATGTGGCAGATGACGGGCCTGTTCGAGAACGTGGGCACCATCCAGGACGGCATCACCACGCTGACCAAGCCGCGCACCATCGTCGATGCACCCGACGCCAAGCCGCTGCAGGTCACTCGAGGAGCGATTGCCTTCGAGGATGTGAGCTTTGGCTACAAGGCTGGCGGTAAAAAGGTGCTGGACCACCTGAACCTGCACATCCGTCCCGGCGAGCGCATCGGCCTGATCGGACGCTCGGGCGCGGGCAAGTCCACGCTGGTCAACCTGCTGCTGCGCTTTCATGAGCCCCAAGGCGGGCGCATCACCATCGACGGCCAGGACATCCGCAGCGTGACGCAGGACAGCCTGCGCAGCGCAATCGGCATGGTGACGCAGGACACCTCGCTGCTGCACCGCTCCATGCGCGACAACATCCTCTATGGCCGCCCCGACGCCAGCGAAGCCGAGATGCTGGCCGCAGCCGACAAGGCCGAGGCTTCGGACTTCATCGCCACGCTGACCGACCTCAAGGGCCGCAGCGGCTATGACGCCCAGGTCGGCGAGCGCGGCATCAAGCTCTCGGGCGGCCAGCGCCAGCGCGTGGCAATTGCGCGCGTAATGCTCAAGGACGCTCCGATTTTGCTGCTCGACGAAGCCACCAGCGCTCTGGACAGCGAGGTGGAGGCCGCCATCCAGGAAAGCCTGGACTCGCTGATGGACGGCAAGACCGTGATCGCCATTGCCCACCGCCTGTCCACCATCGCCGCCATGGATCGCCTGATCGTCATGAACGAAGGCCATATCGTGGAAGAAGGCACGCACCAGCAACTGCTGCAGCGCGGCGGCATCTACGCCAAGCTCTGGGCGCACCAGAGCGGCGGCTTCCTGGCCGACCAGGACGAAGCCGTGCAATAAGCCGGCCCAGCCGGCATGACTTGCAGCGCTTGATATGCGGCTCATCAGGCTCTTTCTTGAGGGCACCAGCAATTCGAAGGGGAGCTTGGCTCCCCTTTTTTGGCTGCGCTGCAGCAGCCATGCAATGCCCGGCACGGCGCCATGCACTCGAGCCATATCCATCGCTGTAGACGCTGCTGCGGATAGCCGCCCAGCAGCGGCCAGCCGAACGGCCGGGCGTCTTGTCGGCGGAATGTCTAATCCTGATCAATAGATTGCGCTGTTACACCGAAAGTCGCAGCGCTACAATCGATCGCATGTCGCGTGCCATCCAGAGACTTTCTCTTCGGAGCGCATTGCTGCTGCTGATCATGGCGGCGCAACTGCTGATACCGCTGCTGCACGGCCACTTCGGGACTCCGAATCAATCTGGCCTGCATGTGCACACGACACCTTCCAGAATTGCTGATTCTCATTTCCATCTGTTCACTGGACACGACTCTCTCAGTGACCACGATGTCCATCAAGCTCAATCCGAGCCTTTTGAAGTTGACGTGCAGAACGCACTGCAACCACTAGATCTGCTCCCTGTCCCGTTGCTGGCCGTTATTGGCCTCACTCTGCTGACCTGGGGTCTGCGTGCCTCGCTCATGCGTTGCACTGCTGCAAGGCCCACACCGCCCCCCGAGCCGGCGTACAGGCTTTCACGCTGGCAAGGTCGCGTCATACGACCATCCCCGGCCCAAGCTCCGCCTCAGTTTTCCTGACCCCCCAAGCCTTTCACAGGCTTGCCAGCATCCATGCATACGCATGGATGCATGTCTTTTCTTTTTCCGGAGTCAGGAATGTTCTTCCACCAATGGCTGTTGGCCGGCGCACTTGCGCTGCCAGTCGCAGGCATGGCCGCCGAGGCTGTGTCTCTATCCCCTGAGCAGGCGCGTACCTTGGGCGTGCGCTTTCAGTCCATCCAGAGTTCTGACGAGCTCAATATTTCGGCTCATGCGCGTGTGGTTCTGAGACCCGATGCTCAGGCCGTTGTGGCTGCGCCTTATGCGGGGGCGCTGCCACGTGTGCTGGTCGCTGTAGGCCAGTCCGTGCGAGCGGGCCAGCCCGTGGTGACTTTCACCAGCCCTCAGCTCTATGAAGCGCGTCGCGCAGTGGCGGAAGCCGAGTCACAGTCGCGGCTGGCACAGCAATCCCTGACGCGAGACCGATTGCTCCATGAAGACGGCATCATCGCAGCCAGTCGATGGCAGTCAACACAGGCACGCGCCACAGAGGCTGCGGCCATGGCCCAAGCCCGACGCGCCGAGCTGGCTGCCAGTGGTGTGAAGCTGGCTGGGAATGAGGCGCTGTTGCTGGCAACGCGTGCAGGCATTGTGACTGAAGTAATGGTCCAACCTGGCGCGCGTGTTGATGCATCGGCACCCTTGGTGAGAGTGGCTGATCCCAAGGCGTTGGAGCTTGATTTGCTACTGGGTCGAGAGGTCCCACTGCCCGCCGCAGGTGACAGTGTGCAGGTCATCACTCGCGGCGCCGCAGGCCGTGTCGAGGGCATTGCACCAGTTGGCGACGGTAGCGCGGGGATGCGTGTGCGTGTTGCGCTGGCCAAGAGCGGGGATCTGCGCTTGGGAGAAAGTGTTACAGCCATATTGACGTTGAAAGATTCAGACACGGAAAAGGCGCAGTCGAAAGCAGGAAACCGTCTGCGCATCTCCGCCTCAGCACTGGTGTACTGGCAAGGCCAGACCGGTGTGTTCATTCGCACGGGCAAGAGCGTGCGCTTCGTCCCCTTGTCGGTGGACACCAGAGACGAAGCTACAGCCGTGGTGCGCGGAGTGCTTCCAGCAAATGCGGAGATTGCGATCGCAGGTATCGCTGCGCTCAAGAACCTGCTGTCCGGAGGTCAGTGATGCTGGCTAGGCTGATCGATTTTTCGCTACGTCAGCGGGCTCTAGTGCTACTCGCAGCCCTGGCCCTGGCACTGGCCGGCGCCTGGGCCTATGTGCATCTACCCATAGATGCGTTCCCCGACATCTCACCAACCCAGGTCAAAGTGATCCTGAAGGTGGCCGGCATGACGCCTGAAGAAGTGGAGCAGCGCGTCTCCACACCGGTAGAGCAGGAGCTACTGGGTCTGCCGCACAAGACCATCGTGCGTTCGGTTTCCAAGTACGGCATCAGCGACGTGACCGTGGACTTCTCGGAAGGCACGGACGTTTACTGGGCTCGCCAGCAGGTTTCCGAAAGGCTGGCCGGCATACAGCGCGACCTGCCTGCTACCGCAGAAGGTGGGCTGGCCCCCATCACCACGCCGTTGGGCGAGATGTTCATGTTTACGGTTGATGGCGAGAGCTACTCTCTGGCCGAACGCCGACGTGTGCTGGACTGGGTGATACGGCCGGCCTTGCGCACTGTCGCCGGCGTTGCCGACGTGAATGCCCTGGGTGGCGTGGTACGGGGCTACGAGGTGATTCCCGATCCTGCGAGGCTGCGCGCGCGTGGCGTGACCTTGGATCAGTTGCGTCAGGCACTCGACGCCAACAATCGCAACGATGGAGCAGGCCGGCTGGACCGAGGTGAGGAGCATTGGGTGGTGCGCGTGGAAGGTGGCGTGCGCGGGCTCGACGATTTGCGGGCCGTCGTGATCGTTCCGGCCAAAAACGGACAGGCCGCAGCCACGGTAGGTGATGTAGCCACGGTACGCCTGGGCGAGGCCACTCGCAACGGCGCCGTGAGTCGTGATGGCCAGGGCGAGGCCGTCCAGGGACTGGTGCTGGGACTGCGCGGCGTGGATGCTCGCAGTCTGGTCGATGCAGTGCAGGCCAGACTCGACGAACTGGAGCCGCGCCTGCCCAAAGGGATGAGCATCCAGGTGTTCTATAACCGGGGCGAACTGGTTTCGCGTGCCGCCGGCACCGTAGTGCGCGCATTGGTCGAAGCCAGCGTGCTCGTAGTCGTCATCCTTTACCTGTTCCTTGGCGGCGTGCGCGCTGCATTGGTAGTGGCGGCCACACTCCCTCTGTCCATGCTGGCCACATTCCTACTCATGCGCTACGTGGGCCTGACGGCCAATCTGATGAGCCTGGGTGGTCTGGCCATCGCCTTGGGCATGTTGGTGGATGCCTCGGTGGTGGTGGTGGAGAACATCGAGACAGCACTGGCTCACAAGCAAGAAGATGTGTCTTCGGCAAACTCCGTGGACCGCTTCAGCCTGATCCGGGATGCCGTGTCGGCAGTGTCTGCCCCCATGCTGGCAGGCGTGTCCATCATCGCCATTGTGTTCCTGCCGCTGCTGACGCTGCAAGGCCTGGAAGGCAAGCTGTTTGCGCCGGTTGCGTTGACCATCGTCCTGGCCCTAAGTGCTTCTGTACTCATTGCATTTACTGCCGTTCCGGCGCTGGCTTCACTGCTGCTGCGCTCGCACGCCAGCGATGCGCCCTGGCTGATGCGAAAGCTGTCCGGCGGCTTTGCCTGGCTACAGGCCTGGAGCCTGGCGCACCGGCGCACGGTGTTTGGCATCGCACTGGCGACGCTGGCCGGCGCGGCAGCCCTGTATCTGTCAGTGGGAAAGACCTTTATGCCAACCATGGACGAAGGCGATCTCATCGTGCAGCTGCAAAAATCTCCGTCAATTTCACTGACCGCATCGCTGGATATGGATCAGCGCGTGCAACAAGCCCTTCTCGAAGGCGTCCCGGAAATCCGCTCCATCGTGGCGCGCACGGGCTCGGACGATCTGGGGCTGGATCCCATGGGCCTCAACGAGACCGACACCTTTCTGGTGCTCAAGCCACGTGCTGAGTGGCGTGGCAGCAAGGAAGATATTGCAGATGCCATCCGCCGCGTGATGGAAGGCTTTCCGGGCCTGATCTACGGCTTTACGCAGCCCATCGAGATGCGCGTGTCCGAGATGCTGACCGGCTCGCGAGGCGACGTGGCCATCAAGATCTTCGGTACCGATCTGGCCAAGATCGATGCCGCGGCCCAGGCGATTGCTGCACGCATGCGCACCGTCTCCGGCGCCTCCGAAGTCATTGCCCCCAGCAACAGCGGCGTGCAATATCTGCAAGTCGTTCTCAATCGTGCTGCACTTGGCCAATCCGGCTTTTCCGGTGATGCCTTGCAGGCCCAGTTACGCGCATTGATTGAGGGCGATCGTATAGGCATCGTGCCCGAAGGCATGGTACGTACGCCGCTACTGCTTCGTGGCGGAACGACACTGCGGCAATCACCCGAAGGCCTGGCAAGCCTTCTTGTGACCGCCCCCGACGGGACCACTTGGCCACTCACTTCGCTAGCGACACTTTCCCCTCAGGACGGACCGGTACGTATCGACCATGAGGACGGAGCGCGCTTCGCCGTGGTTCAGGTCAATGTCGAAGGACGCGATCTCGCAAGCTTCGTAAGCGAGGCCCGGGCATCTGTGACTGCCAACCCCGCACTCAAGGATCTGCGCATTGTCTGGGGCGGCCAGTTCGAAAACCAGCAGCGCGCGGCTGCCCGCCTTGCGTTGGTCGTTCCTGTGGCGCTCTCGGCGATCTTCGTGTTGCTGGTTCTCACCTTCCGCTCAATGCGCCAGGCCTTGCTGGTCATTGCCAACATTCCGTTCGCACTAGTGGGAGGCATGGCCGCATTGCGCATAAGCGGCGAATACCTGTCGGTGCCCGCCTCTGTGGGCTTTATTGCACTGCTGGGCATTGCTGTGCTCAACGGCGTGGTGCTGGTTTCGCACTTCAACGCACTGCTGGTGTCGGGCATGGAGCTGACCCAGGCTGTACGTCAAGGCGTGCGCGACCGCCTGAGGCCTGTGCTTATGACGGCCTGCATCACGGCTCTGGGCATGGTGCCGCTGCTGCTGGCTACTGGCCCTGGCTCGGAAATTCAACGTCCGTTGGCCGTCGTCGTGGCAGGGGGATTGATCAGTTCCACGGCTCTGACCTTGCTGTTGTTACCACTGCTGTTTGAGCGCTTTGGCGTAGCACGCAGTGCTAGGGAAGTACAAAAATGAAAGCTGCAAACGCTTTTTGCAATAGAGCACACGGTAGCTCCAAATCGTATTTTCTGAGTTTGCCTATGAAAAATCGTCTGCTTCATGCCTGTGCCGCAGTTCTACTTTTTACGAGTGCAGCCCAGGCTCAGAGCTACCTGCCTTCGGAGACGGCGGTGCGCATGGCGGTAGAACAATCGCCTACTGTGCAAGCGGCCGACGCAGCACGAAGGGGTGCTCAGGCTCGAGCCGACGGTCTGCGCGTGGGCCCTCATGAAACGGTAGCCCGAGCTAGTGGTCAGCGCCGTTGGACCCATGATGGCTCCGGCCAGCGATTCACCGAAGGCCAGATTGCCATCGAGCGACCGCTACGACTCTGGGGCAAGGCAGCCGTCGACGCCGAGCTGGCCGAGACAACCCGGGCCACCGGCCTGCTGGCAGCGCAAGACGCCCGGCACGAGACTGCACGCCAATTGCTGGCCTTGTGGTTTTCGGTTCAGCGCTCTGCTCAGGCCCGGCAGGCGGCGCAAGGCAATGCCGATGCCGCCGCTGAGCTTGCAAGCATCACCGAGCGCCGTCTGCGCGCGGGCGATGCGGCCAGGCTTGAAGCCGAGCTGGCGGCCGCCGAACAGGCCCGCATGCAGGCTGCGCTGGCCGCAGCAGAGGCCGCACAGGCCTCGGCGCAGGCCGAGCTCTGCTCACGCTTTCCCGACCTCTGCCCTCTGGCCGGCATTTCAATCGACGCAAGCGCGCTGCCCGCACTCCCGAACGGATCGGAGGCTCAGCTGCGCTCGCGCTACATAGAGCACAGCCATGAGTATTTGCTGGCCCTGTCCGAGGAGACTCTTGCGCTGCACCAGGCCCGCCGCACGGATCTCGAGCGCCGCCCAGACCCCACGATCGGTGTGTTTGCCAGCAGCGAGCGTGGTGGTGCCGAGCGCATTGCAGGCCTCAGCATCAGTCTGCCACTGGGCTCCGCCCACCGGGCTTCCCAGGCTGCGGCCGCGCTGGCCGATGCCGATGCGGCGCTGTCGCGTCGCCTGGCGGTAACCAGACGCCTGGGGGCGGACTTCGATGTGCTCTGGAGTCAGCTAAATGGCAGGCGTGCTGCAACCGCGGCGCAGGTCCGAGCGGCGACGCTTCAGCGCAGTGCGACCGACCGCACAATGCGCGCCTATCGTGCCGGCGAGTCCGGCTTGGCCGAGCTCCTGGCTGCGCGCCGTGTGCTTGCCGACGCAGTGCTGGCCGAGCGCATGGCACGTATGGACACGCTGGAGAGCGATAGTCGTCTGCGCCTGGACCTGCATGAGCTCTGGGACTTTGACGATTGATGTCTCGCCAAGCAGAGCAATGCCTCCGTGTGCCGGCACCTGCGGCTGCCGGTGCTGATCGGGCCAGGACCGAGAATGTCGGCCCTGCCAATTCCTGCCGGCTCGTCCTGGCCAGCGCCGGAGCCAGGGACACTAATGACACCATGGATGAAGTCTTGCAAATCGAAGCCGAACAATCAGGCGCAGATAATGCGAGACAGCAAGAGGTCAACGCAATGAGCCCCACCTACGGCAAACTGAAACCCATGGATTACGCACAAGCCTCAATGACTTTTGCTCTCAAAGATGGCTCGATCTCCGAAGTTCAGAGCCCAGAGACAACAGAGCTGATCAGTGCGGAGCGCTTCAGCGAATTCATCAATCACCTCTACGATGCGGCTTCTTTGCCGGAGGCCTGGGTTCCCTGCCTGGAGGTGATTCGCACGCATATGCGCAGCAATTTTGCAGTGCTGATCATCCGCCAGACCGAGGGAGACAATATCGGTTTGACGATCACCGCATCCGGAGGGCTCGAGGGCTTGCTTACGCACGACGTCTACAGCGAGCACAGTCCTTTCCTTGGCATGCCCAAGGAACAATTCAAGACCATTCCCGACCTGATGTCCGAAAGCGAATGGCGCAGCAGCGTCTATTACAAGGACTGGTGCCGTGTGCACAATATCTTCCATGTGATGGCTGCCGATATCGTGACCACCGATGGCAGTGTCTACGGCCTGCGGATCACGCGCCCCGAGTCGGAGCCGGCCTTCAGCCAGCGGGATCTGGATCTGGGGCGCATGATCATGCCGCACATCCGCCGTGCACTGAATATGCATCTGGCACTGCACCATGATCGTCAGGTCATGTCGCTGTACAGCACCGTCACGGCTCGCTTGATGGTGGGTGTCGTCATCCTGGACCAGAATGGCCAAGTGCTGGAAAGCAATCCTGCGGCCAAAGGCATTCTCGATGCTCAGGATGGACTCAGGATCTCCGGTGGCATGCTGGAGGCTGAATATGCCAGCGACAACCGAAAGCTCCAGCGACTGGTCAAGGATGCCTTGCTGTCCTCCCTGGCATCCGCGTCCGTCATGACCGAAGGCATCTCGATTGCCCGTCCTTCGGGTCAGCTCAACTGGGGGCTTGTGGTCCAAAGCATTTCCTCGGGTGACAACGCAGAGGCCAAGAGCCGTCCCTGCGTCGCGGTGTTCATGCGCAACACCGATGACAAGGCCGATCCGTCAGCGCACCTGGCGCAGCAGCTGTTTCAGCTCACGTCGGCGGAGACCGCGCTGGTGATCCAGCTGACCCACGGCCTGACGCTGGAGGAAGCAGCCAAAGCGCTGGGCATTCGCCTCAATACCGCAAGAGCTCACCTGCGCTCCATCTTCTCCAAGACCGGCGCCCGCCGTCAGAGCGAGCTGGTACGCTTTTTTCTCAATAGCGCTGCCTGGCTGGGAAGCAAGAGCGGCTCCTGATCCTCGCGCGGCAACCGAGTTCCAGGCCTTGAGCGACCTGTACTCATCGCCCTGAAACAGCAGGACAGGCAGGACTCCTCAGCGGTCTGCGGGCCGCCAGGGAGCCGCCGCGAAAGCCTCCGTCACCCATTGCTTGAACGCCTTCATGGCGCCCGTGTTGTACTGCCCCGAAGGTCGTAGCAGGTAGATGCCGCCGGCTTCCCCCAATGTCCATTGCGGCAGTATGCGGACCAGCTCTCCAGCATGGATGGAGGGCATGAGGTGCCAGTCGCTCCCGGCGATGATGCCCACACCTTTGATTGCCGCATGAAGCAAGGCTTCGTTGTCGTTGCTGAGGATGGAGCCGCTGACGCGCACTGATTCGGCAACACTGGCGACCTTCTTTCCTGCCGACTGAACCAGCCGCCATTGCGGAAAGTCCAGCAAGCCGGTGTAGCCCAGGCAGTTGTGACGGACGAGATCTGCAGGCCCGTCTGGCGCTTCATGGCGCTCAAGATAGCTGGAGGATGCACACAGAAGGCGGTACTGATCGCATAGCCGCGTGGCAACCAGCCGGCTGTCCGCCAGATTGCCGATACGTATGGCGGCGTCAAAACGCTCTCCCACAATGTCCACGATGCGCTCGCTGTACTCCACTTCGAGCGCCACTTCCGGGTAGGCCAGGGAAAAATCCGCCAGCATGGGGCTGATCCACCGCCGCCCCATCGTCGCGGGCATGGACAAGCGCAGGCGCCCCCGTATTTCCTGCGCTCCCTGAGCTGCTTCCTGCTCTGCATCCCGAATCAGATGGGCAGCCTGGCGCAGCTTTTCGACAAGTCGCCAGCCTTCGTTGGTGAAATGCAGCTGGCGCGTGGTGCGCTCCACCAGGCGCACGCCCAGTCTTCGCTCGAGAGCCTGCATGCGCTTGGAGAGCACCGAAGGGTGACGCGCCAGCAATCGTCCCGCAGCGGCAAACGAACCCTGGTCTGCCAGTGCGACCAGCGTGGCGAGCTCATCCGTGTGCTGGCTGTCGAATGTCTCCATGGTGTCTGTAGCGATTCAGGGGGTGAGGATGATCGAGCCTTGCGAGCGTCCTTGCTCCAGGTCTGCATGCGCCAGGGCTGCGTCCTTGAGCGCGTAGCTTTTCCATATGCGAGGCGTGAGTATGCCGCCTGCGATGGCGTCAAGCACGTCCTGCACACGGCTCTGATACTCCTCTATCGTTGCCGTATGCGCGGCCAGAGACGGACGGGTCAGAAACAGCGAGCCCTTGGCATTGAGCACGCCGACCTCAATGGCAGGCGGCAGGCCCGATGTGGCACCAAACGACACCATCAGCCCTCTGGGTCGCAGGCAGTCCAGCGAAGCCAGGAAAGTGTCTTTTCCGATGGAGTCGTATACCACGTCCACCTTTCGTCCCTGCGTGGCCTGCATCACCTGGGATGCCAGTGTCTGCGCATCAAAGACAAACACCTGATCGCAGCCTGCCGCCTTGGCTCGTTCCACGCTGGCGGGCCTGGAGACGACGCCCAGAACCTGGGCGCCCAGATGCTTGGCCCACGCGCACATCAGCTGTCCGAGAGCCCCGGCAGCGCCATAAATCAGGACTCGGCTGTCTTGACTCACCTGGCCGGTGGTCTTGAGCAGGTACTGAGCCGTGATGCCCTTGAACAGGACCGACGCGGCGGCATCATCCGCGAGACTGTCCGGAAGCCGGATCAAACGATCAGCGGGGAACAAGCGCACACTGGCATACGCGCCCAGCGGCCCGGTTGCGTAGCCGACACGGTCCCCCGACTTCAGGCCCGACACTCCCGAGCCCACGGCTGCCACTGTTCCCGCACCCTCCAGACCCAGCCCCGAAGGCAATGCAATCGGCACCAGGCCCTTGCGCTGATTGACATCCAGAGGATTGACACCGATGGCGGTCTGCTCGAGCAGAACTTCGCCCGGCCCCGGTGACGGCAGATCCAGCTCTTCGAGCTGCATCACTTCGGGCGCACCTGAGCTGTAGATTCGAATGGCGACAGCCATGGCTTTTCCTTGGGAATGATGAAGAAACCATCGTATTCATGCCATCTGCGTGCATCAACATGAGCTCATGCACATAATAAGTGCATGTGGTGCAGCAATCACCGCATGACGCTCCGTGCTTGGCCGAAGCCATGCAGCGGACTGCCACTGTCACACCGCCAGCTGCGAGACAAGGTAGTTAGTCAGCTGAAGAAGAATCCGACGCTTGAAGCGAAAGAAAATTTACAAGAAAGCTTGATCAATGAGCATAGAACTCCCCAAACACGCGCAGCAGCAGGCCATTGCCTCCATAGAACGCTATTTCCGCGAAAACATGGACGAACCCATAGGCAATATGCAATCCGGCGCCCTGCTGAATTTCTTTCTCGCGGAAATAGGCCCCAGCATCTACAACCGTGCCGTGGCCGATGTGCAGGAAAATCTGCAGGCCAGGCTGCAGGAGCTGGACTATGAAGTCGGCAAGGAAGAATTCAGCTACTGGACGGCCAAGCGCACAGGCAAGCGCTGAAATGATTCCAGCCAGACGCCTGCAAGCAGCTCTGCGGCCAGACCAGCTGGCACCGACTGCGGCGGCGTTGGAGAAACTGGCTCATTCCCTCAGGGATGAAGGCATGAGCCAGGCCGCGCTCTACCGCCTGTTCCAGGCCGAGCATGCGCGCTCGGACCTCGATGAACAGCGCCTGGAAGCTCTGGCCGGGATCATGGATCTGATCTGGGGTGGCGGCTGGGCCAAAGGCCATGCCTTGTTCGAGCAGGAGCTGTCGCAAGAACGGCTGGACAGCGATTAAGACGGGGCCGGCTGGCATACCATCGCCGCATGCGTCTTCTCCATACCTCCGACTGGCATCTGGGCCAGCACTTCATGGGCCGCAGCCGTCAGGCCGAGCATCAGGCCCTGATCGACTGGTTGCTCACCCAGGTGCAGGCCCATGCCGTGGATGCCGTGCTGATCGCCGGCGACATCTTCGACACCGGAGCCCCGCCCAGCTATGCGCGCGAGCTGTACAACCAGCTCATCGTGCGCCTGCACGACGCAGGCGCGGCCTTGCTGATCCTGGCGGGCAATCATGACTCGGTCAGCGTGCTCGATGAAAGCCGCGAGCTGCTGACCTACCTGGGCGCCCAGGTGGTCAGCTCGACCGGCGACGAGGCCCGGCATGTCGTCACGCTGCCTCGACGTGGCACCGCGCGGGAGCCGGGCTGCATCGTCTGCGCACTGCCCTTCATCCGCCCGCGTGATGTGCAGCAAAGCCAGGCCGGACAAAGCGCACAGGACAAGCAGCAGGCACTGCAAGCCGCGATTGCATCCACCTACCAGCGCGTGTATGCCGCCGCCCTTCAAACGCAGAATGAGATACAGGCCAGCCAGGGCGAACTGCTGCCCATCATTGCCACCGGCCATCTGACCACGGTGGGTGCCAGCAGCAATGAATCGGTGCGTGAAATCTATGTAGGCGCACTGGAGGCTTTTCCGACCAATGCTTTCCCGCCAGCCTGCTATATCGCCCTTGGCCATATCCACAAGCCGCAGCTCGTCGGCGGGCTCGATCACATCCGCTACAGTGGCTCGCCCATCGCCCTGGGCTTTGACGAAGCCAGGCAGACCAAGCAGGTACAGCTGGTGGATCTCAATGCCGATGGGCTGCAGGCCGTCACCGCCCTGCCCGTGCCGATGTTCCAGCCCATGGCCTCCATCGCCGGCAGTCTGGCGCAGATGCCCGAGCTGCTGAAGTCTGCCGCCGCGCAAACCCGCAACAATCTGCCTGTCTGGCTTGAAGTCACGGTAGAGGAAGACGACTATCTCTCCGACCTCACGGCGCGCGTGCAGGCCATGGCCGAGTCGCTGCCCGTGGAGATTCTGCGCATCAAGCGCCAGCGCGGCCAGGCTGCGGCACAGCTGTCCGGCGAAGCCCGCGAGTCGCTGGATGAACTCACCCCCCTCGATGTGTTTGCGCGCCGACTGGCCCAGGAGAGCCTGGAGCCGCCACTGCAATCGGCGCTGACCGAGCGCTATCAACAGGTGCTGCACGGCCTCCACGACGAGCAAGGAGCAGCGGCATGAGAATTCTCAAACTGCGGCTGAAGAACCTGAACTCGCTCAAGGGCGAGTGGAACATCGACTTCACCGCTGCCCCCTTTGCCGACAACGGCCTGTTTGCCATCACCGGATCCACGGGCGCTGGCAAGTCCACGCTGCTCGATGCCATCTGCCTTGCGCTTTATCACCAGACGCCGCGCCTCGACAGCATCAGCGGCAGCAACGACATCATGACGCGCCACACCGGTGAGTGCGAAGCCGAGGTGGAGTTCGAAGTCAAGGGCGTGGCCTACCGCGCCTTCTGGAGCCAGCGCCGCGCGCGCGGCAAGCCGGATGCTGCCCTGCAAGCTCCCAGGGTGGAGCTGGCACTGGTGGCGGACGGCAGCATACTCACCACCCATATCAAGGACAAAACCCGGCGCATCGCCGAAATCACCGGACTGGACTTTGCGCGCTTTACCAAGTCCATGCTGCTGGCCCAGGGAGGCTTTGCCGCCTTCTTGCAGGCCACGGCCAATGAGCGCGCCGAGCTGCTCGAAGAACTGACCGGCACCGATATCTACGGTCGCATCTCGCAGTCCGTTTTCGAAAGAGCGCGCGACGCCCGCCAGGCCCTGGAAAAGCAACAGGCCCAGGCACAGGGCATGCAACTGCTGGATGCAGGCACACGCGAGCAGTTGCAGTCCCAGGCGGCACTGCTGCAGACCGGCTTGACGGATCTGCAGGCACGCCACCAGCAACTGCAAACCGTACAACGCTGGCAGGCACAGACCATGCAGGCCATGGAGGAGGTTGAGCAGGCGCGCAATGCACAAGCGAACGCCCAGCAAGCGCTGAGTGATGCAGCACAAGATTTGCTGCGCCTGCAGGCCCACGGACCTGCGCAGGCAATCCAGCCCATGCACCATCGCTGGCAGCTGGCACAAGGCCAGCAAAGCGAACAGGCCGTGCAATTGCAGCAACTGCATACCCTGCGGCTGCAAGCCCAAAGCGCGCAATGGCATCAACACCAACAGGCCCGGCAACTGGCCAGCGATCAGCTGCAGCAGTCAAGGCTGCAGCTGCAGTCTGCACAGGCCCGGCAGGCCGACTTGACGGCATGGCAGCAAGCCCATGCCAGCCGCGCCCTGCTGGGTGAAAACCTCAGCGGCTGGCGCGAGCAGCTGCAGCAAGGCCAGCAACTGCAACGGCAAACCGTCCAGACAGAAGGCCAGATGACGCAGCTGCAGAAGCTCGCCCGGCAACTGCAGCAGCAAGCAGACGCACAGACGCAGCAATCCACGCAGTCGACACGGCAAGTCTCCCAGACGCTGCAACAGCAGCAGGCCGCAGAGCAAGCCCTGCAGCAGCAGCTGACCACGCACGGCAGCCTGCCTCAGCTGCGCAGCCACTGGCAAAACGCTCAGCGCCAGCTGCATCACTGGCAGCAGTTGCAGGAACATGCCGAACTGCGCCAGCCCCTGGACGTGCAGCAGCAGCGCAATTCGCAGGCGCTGAGCTCCGTTGATTCCCGCATTCAGGAGCAGCTGGCGCAACGCGATGACTTGCGTGCGCAGTACAAGGCTCTCAAGGAAAAGGTGGCCGACAAGCAAGCCCTGCTTGACCAGGAGCGCCTCATCCAAAGCCTGCAAGAGCACCGCGCTGCGCTGCAGCCCGGAGATGCCTGCCCGCTGTGCGGGTCTCAGGATCACCCTGCCATCACCGAATACGCGGCGCTGGATGTATCAGCCACAGCCGCTGCGCTGCAGCAGGCACAGAGCGAACTCGAGTCGCTGCAGCGCCAGGGCGAACAGCTGAACACCGCGCTGGCCACTGCCCAGGGCCAGCGGCAGCAGCAGCAGGAGCAGCACCAGGCCATTGCCCAGCAGATTGAAAAATGGCTGTCACGCTGGACTGACTTGCGCGCGCAGAGCGCAGTGCCGCTGGATGAGGCGGCATGGCAGCAGCCCGAAGCACTGCGCACCGCTTGCGCTGAAGCCGGGCAGCAGATTGTGCAGCTGCAGCAGAACCTGGCCGATGCCGAAACTGCCGAACGCCAACTGCAACAGTCCAAGGACGCCTGCCAGGCGGCTCTGCAACACCAGCAGCAGATCGAGTATGCACAGGCCAGTACCCAGCAGGCTCTGCAGAACAATCTGACGCAGCAGCAGCAGACCGCTCAGGCACTGCAAGCCTTGATGCAGCAGGCCGGCGGCCTGCAAACTCGCTTGCAGCTTGCCCTGCAGACGGCAGGCTACGCATTGCCCGACAGCGCAGACACCGCAGACTGGCTGGATGCGCGTCAGCAGGAATGGCAGCAATGGCAGCGCCAGCAACAGGCAATGCAAGAGCTGACCCAGCAGATCGACCTGCTGCAACGCCAGGTCGAACAAGCCGCGCAAGATGCCGAGCACTGGCTGCAACGCAGCCAGGCCCTGCCTGACATATCCGCCGACGCCACCGCCTATACAGTGCCAGCCGCCGCCACGCTGCAGGACTGCAGAGTTCTGCTCGAGCAGACTGCGCAGCAACTGGCCACGCTGCAAGGTCAGGCAAGCCAGGCACAAGCCACGCTCGAGCAGCTGCAGCAATCGACGCAGCAGACCCAGGCCGAATGGCAGCAGGCGCTGCAGGCCAGCCCGTTTGCCGACGAAGCGCAGTACGCCGCCGCCCTGCTGCCCGATGCCGAACAGCAGCGACTGCAGGCGCTCAGCGAACAGCTGCACGGAGCAGCGCAGCGCGCCACCACCTTGCTGGCCGATGCCAGCCAGCGACTGGCCGCATTGCAGGCCCAGGCGCTCAGCGAGGAAGCGCCCGAGGCCATTACCGAGCAGCTCACGCAACTGGAGGCCGAGCGCAACCAGCAGGTCGAACAGCTGGGCGCTCACCGCGCCCGCCTCCACGATGACGACCAGCGCCGCGCAGGCCAGCAGGCCTTGCTGGCCCAGATTGCCGAGCAGGAAAAAGACTGCGACCTGTGGCAGCGGCTGGACGGTCTGATCGGCTCCGCCAGGGGCGACAAGTTCCGCAAATTTGCACAGGGGCTGACGCTGGACCATCTGCTGCATCTGGCCAACCGGCACCTGGAGCGCCTGCACGGTCGCTATCTGCTGCGGCGCAAGCCCACTGGCGAGCTGGAGCTGGACATCGTGGACGGCTGGCAGGGCGATGTGGCGCGCGACACGCGCACGCTCTCCGGCGGCGAGGCCTTTCTCGTCAGCCTGGCACTGGCGCTGGCACTGTCCGATCTGGTCAGCAGCAAGACCTCGATCGATTCGCTATTCCTGGACGAAGGCTTCGGCACGCTGGACGGCGACACGCTGGAGATCGCCCTGGCCGCGCTAGACGCACTCAACGCCAGCGGCAAGATGATTGGCGTCATCAGCCATGTGGAAGCGCTCAAGGAGCGTATTCCGGCGCAGATCCGCGTGGAAAAAGCAGCCGGAATCGGTTACTCCAGACTGGTGATCTGAAGCCTGGTTCAGGTGCCGGGCGGAGGTGGCGGCATCATGCCCGGGCTCGGCGGCCGCATGCCGCCGGGCCGCCCCGGACCTCCTGGTCCACCCGGGCCGCCAGGCGGCATGGAGCCCTTGACCTGGCAGAGCTTGTCGGCACTGTCGCTGCGCACCACCACGGTCTTCGATGCCAGCATCACCCCTCCCAGGTTCTGCACATCGAAGACATAAGGCGTCTTATCCGGCTCCTGCCCGACCACGTTGTCCACATCCAGGCGGGTATCGGGCTGGCCCTTGTCCTTGTAAAGCGGCGCCTGCGCAAAGATCTCGCTGTTGAGCGCATCGCTGAACAACAACTGGCTGGTCAGCCACGATGCAGCGCTGTCCGCCGGGTCGTAGCTGCCTTGCAGAATGCGAAAGTGCACATGCACGGCACGGCCGCGATACCAGCCGGGGTAACAGCTGTCGAAGCGCGCCACGCCATTGCCGTCGGTACGCTGATAGCCGCGAAAGAACTGCTTGTTCACATCGGCGGCATCGTTGTTGCACATACGGTGAATCTGGCCCGAGTAACCGCCCGTGTGATTGGTATGCCAGATCTCCACAATCGTGCCCGCCACCGGCTCACAGCGCTCGTTGACCACGCGGATCTGCATATGCAGCGGCAGGCCATCCCAGCCATCGCTGACATCCATGCGCTCGGGCGACAGCGTGTGGCAGGGGCCTATGGTGGCCTCGCAGGTCAGGCGGCAACCGCCCGCCAACCCGGCACCGGCAAACGGGTTGATGCTGCGCACTGCAGCTGTGATGGCAGCCGTACCACCGCTGAGCCATGGAGCAGCGGCTTGCCCCCCACTCCTCACCGACTGCGCAGCGGGAGCTGCGCAGCCGAGCAGGGGAATGACGGGCAGCGCCCCCAGTACAGCACCGGAATGCTGCAGCCAATGCCTGCGGGTAAGCGGTGGGAAAGAGTCGGAGGATGAATGGGACATGGAGCTTGGGCATCAAGTCAGACTGACTGCATGCTAGTGCACGGCCAGGCATTCAGGCGCTTGCCTTGCGAGCTTTACCGCAACGATACATCCACGCAGAGCCCCCCAAATTACCCTTAACCGGCAGATCTCCAACACTACCAAACACTCACCAATCCATAGCAATCACCACTTTAACTTCGGGCGTAATCGTTTGATTTCACTAAGAAAAAATCAAAACTTCAAGCCGCCAACCGCCCATCAAATCTGGTGTTAACCCTCTGCGCCGGCCTGTCACTCGCTTCAAAGATGCATGCACTGGCGGAAGGCCAGGATAACCACCATGAGGAGATGAAGTAGATGACACAGGAGACCCAGAAAACCGGCCGCCGCAACCTACTCAAAGGTGCCGCGGTGGCTGCTTCCGCCATGTCCGTGCCCATGATAAGCACGGCACAGACCACGTCCTGGCGCTTTCAAAGTACCTGGCCGGCCAAGGATATTTTTCACGAGTTTGCCCAGGACTTCGCGAAGAAAGTCAACGACATGACCGGCAACCGCCTCAAGATCGAGGTGCTGCCTGCCGGCTCCGTGGTGCCTGCATTCCAGTTACTGGATGCGGTATCCAAAGGCACGCTGGATGGCGGGCACGGCGTGATTGCGTACTGGTATGGCAAAAGCCAGGCCGTAGCGCTGTGGGGGTCCGGACCGGCCTTTGGCATGGATGCCAATATGGTGCTGGCCTGGCACAACTATGGCGGAGGCAAGGAGTTGCTGGACGAGATCTACGGCGGCCTGAAAATGGACGTGGTCTCCAAACTCTACGGCCCCATGCCGACCCAGCCGCTGGGCTGGTTCAAGAAACCCGTGGCCAAGGTGGAGGACCTGAAGGGACTGAAATTCCGCACCGTCGGCCTTGCCGTGGATGTGTTTACGGAGATGGGTCTGGCAGTGAACCCGCTGCCTGCCGGTGAGATCGTTCCAGCCCTGGATCGCGGCCTGCTGGATGCCGCCGAGTTCAACAATGCATCCAGCGACCGCGTGCTGGGCTTTCCGGATGTGACCAAGAACTGCATGCTGCAAAGCTTTCACCAGTCGAGTGAGCAGTTCGAGGTGCTGTTCAACAAGACCAAGTTCAACGCCCTGCCGGCCGAGATCAAGTCCATCATCGAGTACGCCACCCAGGCCGCCAGCGCCGACATGAGCTGGAAGGCCACCGACCGCTATGCCAAGGACTATGCAGAGATGCAGTCCAAGCAAGGCGTGAAGTTCTACAAGACACCCGACGCCATCCTGCGCGCCCAACTGGCCGCCTGGGACAAGGTGACATCCAAGAAGGCCGCCGAGAACCCCATGTTCAAGCGGGTGATGGACTCCATGCGCACGTTTGCCCAGCGCAGCGGGCGCTGGCAAAACGATACCGACCTCGACTTCAAGATGGCCTGGAACCACTATTTCGCGCAAAAGCGCAGTTGATTGCGGCACGGCGCAGCCCAGAAGGGGCTGCGCCTGCCTGCCTCCCGTAGTCCCGCCCCGGCAGGCGGGCATCTCCTCTTCGCACCTCGCTGCCTCACGCAGCGGAGACTGCCATGCAAAAAATTCTGCTTGCTGTCGATGCGTTCTCGACCTTTATCGGCAAGGTGGCGGCCTGGGCCGTGGTGCTGCTGACAATGCTGATCAGCTGGGAGGTGTTCTCCCGCTATGCACTGAACAAACCTCACGCCTGGGTGCTGGACGCACAGATCATGCTCTACGGCACCATGTTCATGCTGGCCGGCGCCTACACCCTGTCCAAGAACGGCCATGTACGCGGCGATGTCCTCTACGGCTTCTTCAGCCCGCGTGCGCAGGCTGCCGTGGATCTGTGCCTGTACATCCTGTTCTTCCTGCCTGGCGTGCTGGCCCTGACATGGGCCGGATGGACCTATGCCCACGAATCGCTGGACATTCGCGAGCAGACCTTCTCTGCCCATCCGTTGCCGCTGTATCCATTCAAATTCATGATTCCGCTGGCCGGTGGCGTACTGCTGCTTCAGGGCCTGGCTGAGATCGCGCGCTGCATGCTGTGCCTGCGCGACGGCCAATGGCCCCGCCGCGGCGCAGACGTGGAAGAAGTGGATGTGGAAAAGCTCAAGGAAATGGTGCAGGAGGGCAAAGCATGAAGATGCGCAAGGAACTGTGGTTCGGCTTTTCCATCATGGCCCTGGTCGTGCTCTCGGCCATCGTGCTGCTGCTGGGCGTAGAAAACATCACCAACGGCCATTTGGGCCTGCTGATGCTGTCACTGGTGGTGGTTGCCATCATGCTGGGCTTTCCCACGGCCTTCACGCTGATGGGCATGGGCATGATCTTCACCTGGCTGGCCTATGAGCGCGATACCACACGCACACTGGATTTGATGGTGCAGTCGGCCTACAAGAGCATGACCAATGACGTGCTCATCGCCATCCCCCTTTTTGTCTTCATGGGCTATCTGGTTGAGCGCGCCAACCTGATCGAAAAGCTGTTCAAAAGCATGCACCTGGCCATGGCCCGCGTGCCGGGCTCGCTTGCTGTGGCCACGCTGGTGACCTGCACCGTGTTTGCCACCGCCACCGGCATTGTGGGTGCCGTGGTCACGCTCATGGGCCTGCTGGCACTGCCCACCATGCTGCGTGCCGGCTACAGCACGTCCATGGCCGCAGGGGCCATCACGGCGGGTGGCTGCCTTGGCATCTTGATACCGCCTTCGGTGCTGCTGATTCTCTATGGCGCGACAGCAGGCGTTTCCGTCGTCCAGTTGTATGCCGGCGCTTTCTTCCCTGGCCTGATGCTTGCCGGCCTGTACGTGGGCTATGTGATTCTCATGGCCAAGATCAAGCCGGCCTGGGCACCACCGCTGTCAGCCGCCGAGCGCCAGGTAGCTCTACCGCCCCTGACGCGCGAGCTGCCCGCCACCGCTCAGCAATACGCCCCCATGCGCCTGCTGACCGCACTCAAAGGCCAGCGCAATGCACAGGTTCCCACGGGCTATCTGCTGCGCCAGCTGGCCGTGGTGGTTCTGCCCGGAATGCTGTTCCTGCTGCTGGCTGCCAGCAGCTGGCAGGCAGTGACGACGCCGAAGGTGCAGGAACAGTTCGAGATCCAGCCCATAGGCATGGAAAGCGGCAGCTCCTCCAGCTCCGGCACTGGCCTTGCCGAGCCGCCCATAGAAGGTGGCTTGCAGGAACCACCCACAGAAGGAGGGCTGCAGGAGCCGCCCGGCTCAGAGTCCTCCGCCCCGGTGGCAGCAACGGCGCCGGCAGAGCCTGAAACAGGCAGCAACGCACCGGGCGTGCCTGCTGCCAGCCAGGCTGAAACCCAGCCAGCCCCCACCTGGTGGTGGATTGGCTTTGCACTGCTGGGGACCTGCACCGCACTGTTTTATCTGTTTCTGAGTTTTGCGCGGCTGGAAATCTTCAAGATGCTGCTGGGCTCGTTCTTTCCGCTGGTGGTGCTGATCCTGACCGTACTCGGCTCCATTGTCTTTGGCCTGGCCACGCCGACCGAAGCGGCTGCCATGGGCGCCTTGGGCGGCTTTGTGCTTGCCGCTGCCTACAAGCGCCTGAGCATCGATGTCGTCAAGGAGTCCGTGTACCTGACCGCCAAGACCTCGGCCATGGTCTGCTGGCTGTTTGTGGGCTCGGCCATTTTCTCCGCCGCCTTTGCATTGCTGGGCGGGCAGGAGCTGATAGAGCGCTGGGTGCTGTCCATGAACCTCAGCAAGATAGAGTTCATGATCCTCTCTCAGGTCGTGATCTTTCTGCTGGGCTGGCCGCTGGAATGGACGGAGATCATCGTCATCTTCATGCCCATCTTCATCCCTCTGCTCAACCACTTTGGCGTTGACCCGCTGTTCTTCGGCCTGCTGGTGGCGCTGAATCTGCAGACGGCCTTCCTCTCGCCGCCCGTGGCCATGTCCGCCTTCTACCTCAAGGGGGTGGCACCGCCTTCGGTGACGCTCAACCAGATCTTCGTGGGCATGATGCCCTTCATGGGTATACAAATCCTGGCCATCGTGCTGCTCTACATCTGGCCGCAGATCGGTCTGTGGCTGCCGCAACTGCTCTACAAATAACAAAAGGCCACCAGCACATCACTATCAAATGCATAGCTGGCTGCGCTTGTTACATAGCAACTTCGTGTTCAAAGAGATGAGAACATGAGCTGTATCAAGCGCAAACCGCTATCTTCCTAGAAGCGATAAGCACAACAAAAGCCGAGGTCACCATGGCCTTGTCGCGCAGTCATCAGGTCTTTGCCGTACCATCCAGACCCTTGCTTGATAGGTACAAGCCATGATCCGGATCGCAGAACTCAAACTCCCTCTCTCGGCGGTTGAATACCACCCCGAGAACCACACCGAATACCAGCCCACGGACAAGCTCACGCAGCTCGCGGCCGAGCGCCTGGGAATTGCGGCCGCCGCCATTGCCAAGCTGCATGTGCACAAGCGCAGCTTCGATGCGCGCAAGGCGGAGTTGCTGGCCGTCTACATCGTCGACATCACGCTGGCCGACGAGGGCCAGGAGGCCGCGCTGCTGACGCAGTTTGCCGACCATCCCCATGTCAACCCGACGCCAGACATGAGCTGGAAACCCGTGGGCCAGGCCCCGGCCGATCTGGATGAGCGCCCCGTGGTCGTGGGCTTTGGCCCCTGCGGCATGTTTGCCGGGCTGGTTCTGGCCCAGATGGGCTTCAAGCCCATCGTGCTGGAGCGCGGCAAGACCGTGCGCGAGCGCACCAAGGACACCTGGCGGCTGTGGCGCAAGCGCGAGCTGACGCCCGAGTCCAATGTGCAGTACGGCGAAGGCGGCGCCGGCACCTTCTCCGACGGCAAGCTCTACAGCCAGATCAAGGACCCTCGCCATCTGGGCCGCAAGGTGCTGACCGAGTTCGTGACCTATGGCGCGCCGCCCGAAATTCTCTACGCGGCTCACCCCCACATCGGCACTTTCAAGCTGGTCAAGCTGGTCGAGGGCATTCGCGAGGAAATCGTGCGCCTGGGCGGCGAAATCCGCTTCGAGCAGCGCGTGACCGATGTACAGATCGAAGAAGTCGACGGCCAGCGCCAGCTGGTCGGCCTGCAGGTGCTCGACCAGGCCACGGGCCAAAGCTATGCATTGCCCACCCATCATGCAGTGATGGCTCTGGGTCACAGCTCGCGCGACACTTTTGCCATGTTCTACGAGCGCGGCGTAGCCATGGAGGCCAAGCCCTTCTCCGTGGGCTTTCGCATCGAGCATCCGCAAAGCGTGATCGACCGCGCCCGCTGGGGCAAGGATGCCGGCCACCCGCTGCTGGGCGCTGCCGACTACAAGCTGGTGCACCATGCCAAAAATGGCCGCGCCGTCTACAGCTTCTGCATGTGCCCGGGCGGCACCGTGGTGGCAGCGACCAGCGAACCCGGGCGCGTCGTCACCAACGGCATGAGCCAGTATTCGCGCGCCGAGCGCAATGCCAATGCCGGCATGGTCTGCGCCATCAGCCCCGAGGACTACCCGCAAGACGCCGAGAGCTTTGCCTGGGCCTTTGACGGCAAGACCTTTGGCGTTGAAAAGCAGCAAAAAGGCGAGCATCACCCGCTTTCCGGCGTTGTGCTGCAGCGCCAGCTGGAGTCCAGGGCCTATGTGCTCGGCGGCCAGAACTACAGTGCGCCCGGCCAGCTCGTGGGCGACTTTGTGACTGGCAAGCCCTCCACCGAGTTTGGCGAAGTTCAGCCCTCCTACAAGCCCGGCATCAGCCTCGGCGATCTGCACCAGGCCCTGCCCGCCTATGCGATCGAAGCCATGCGCGAGGCCC
Source organism: Comamonas sp. NyZ500 (assembly GCF_016772095.1). Classification (NCBI taxonomy): domain Bacteria; kingdom Pseudomonadati; phylum Pseudomonadota; class Betaproteobacteria; order Burkholderiales; family Comamonadaceae; genus Comamonas; species Comamonas sp. NyZ500. The sequence goes on from NZ_JAEIJE010000003.1 coordinate 45,215, forward strand.
TGCCCGCCTTTGGCAAGAAGATTCGCGGCTACGACATGAAGGATGCGGTGCTGACCGGTGTGGAAACCCGCACCTCGTCCCCGGTCAAGATCGGCCGCGGCGCCGACTTCCAGAGCGACAACACGCGTGGTCTGTACCCGGCCGGTGAAGGTGCGAGTTACGCGGGCGGCATTCTGTCGGCCGGTGTGGACGGCATCAAGGTCGGCGAAGCAGTTGCGGCCGCGATTCTCGGCGTAGAGGTACCCTCCTCGGGCGCGCGCGGCTCGGGCGGCGCGCTGTAAGCAACGCGGCAGCGGCCTCTTTGTGTGCCCCAGGCATGGCTGCCCCGCAGCTGGCTGCCTTTAAGGGGCACGAGCACACCGCTGGTCATGGCTTTTACAAGTTTTGGGACGCTGACTGACATGGTCCAGGGCCTGGCATCGCTACGCTGGGGACTTCATCGCATGCCAGCGTCATCATGAAATCTCTGCGACTCGCCCCTGCCTCTGCCACCCTGGGACTGGCCTGCTGGCTGGCTACCGCCAGTGCCGGCGCACAAACCAGTGATCCCGCTGCCGCGGCGGACAAGAGCGCCGACAAGCCCTCGGCGCTCTCGGGCTGGATGTTCGGCTACGCCCCGCTGGACTGGCATTTCTCCGATGCCAAGAAGGAAAACGATTTCGAGCCCGACGAACAAAAGCACGCCTATGTCTGGCTGATCCAGGCCGAGAAGGAGCTGGACGAACGCCATATCGCAGGCTTTGCCTATTTCAGGAATTCATTCGGTCAGCCCAGCCAGTACGCCTATTACGGCTGGCGCTTCAGGCCGTTTGACAGCGTGCCAGGCCTTTTCTTCAAGGTCACGGGCGGCATCATTCACGGCTACAAGTTTCCGTACAACAAGAAGATCCCGTTCAACAACCGGCATGGCTGGGGCATCACGGCCATTCCGGCCGTGGGCTACGACTTCAACAGCAACTGGGGCGCCCAGATCAACGTCCTTGGCAACGCCGGCGTGATGTTCCAGCTCAACTACACGGTTCGCTAGGCCGTCGGGAACGACCTGTCAGGCTCCGCGCAGCCTGGCAAAGTCGGGCGCACGCTTTTCCAGAAAGGCCGCAATGCCTTCGCGAGACTCCTCGCTGCCCTGGGCCTCGACCATATGGTCGGCCTCCAGCGCCAGCTGCTGCTCCAGGCTGTGGCGGTGGGCCACCCGACACAGCGCCTTGATTCGCGCAGTCGCCACTTCCGGCCCCTGGGCCAGTTGCCGCGCCAGCTCCAGCGCTTGGGCCAGGGCCTGGCCCGGCTCCGTCAAGCGGTTGACGCAGCCATACGCATGCATGCGCTCGCCGCTGATGCGCTCACCCGTCAGGCAGAGCTCGGTCAGCAACTGACGGGACATGAACTCGGCCAGAAACGAGGTCGCGCCACCGTCGGGGGTGAGACCGACCTTCACATAGGCCACCGAGAAAACCGCCGACCTTGCCGCCACCAGCATGTCGCAGGCCATGGCCAGCGACAGGCCCGCACCTGCGGCAGCGCCTTCCACCGCCGCGATCACGGGCTTGGGGCAGTCGCGTATGGCACGCATCAGATGGTTGAGATCCTCGAGCCTGAGGCGGCGCTTGGCCAGCGGCATCTCGCGCCTCGTTGCCAGCTGGTTCAGATCGCCGCCAGCGCAGAAATGACCGCCCTCGCCCGTCAGAATCACGGCGGCCACCGAGGCATCGGTGCCGGCCGCACGCAGCGCTTCCATGACCGCGTGGTAATACTCGGGCGACAGCGCATTGCGCGCTGCCTGGTTGTTGTTGGAGAGGATGAGAACAGCGCCTTCGCGGCGGGTGACAAGAGCAGGATTCACGGCAAACCTCCTGCATCCGACTCTAGCGATACAGGCACGGCCCGCCTAGCGGGCGGATGCCCTCTCTTGTCACCTAGCGGACGCCCTCAGCGGCGCGGTCCCCAATGGCCGCCGCCATGATGCCAGCCGCCAGGACCATGATTCCACCCACCCTCATGCCAGCCATAGCCGGGACGTGGCGGCATGGCCCAGCGGCCGGGACGCCAGTTGTAGCGCCCGCCGCCCCAGCCCCAGGAGCCGCCGATCCAGACATAGGCCGGCGAGGGAGCCACCGGGATCACCTCGTTGATCAGGGGAGGCGGGGCCATGGGTGCATAGACGTCGCCCGCAACCACCTCGGTTCCATAAGCCGGATAGGCCGGGGCCACCACGCAGCCCGTAAGCAGGGCAGCGGAGCCGCCCAGCAGCAAGACCGGCAGCAGTCGGCGGGTCATGGTTTGAGAGATGAAGGACATCACAACTCCTGAAAGTCCGGGGACATGTATATGCTCCTACAACGCAAAAGCCCCTGCCGGTTGTTGACAGGGGCTTGTGAAGCAGCGGTAAAGACCGGCTACTGCCGTTTACACATGCGTACGCTTAGCGGGCGTTCTGCAGTGCAGCAATGCGCTGCTCGATGGGCGGGTGGGTAGAGAACAGCTGGCCGATGCCACCGGCAATGCCCATGGCCGCCACGCTCTTGGGCAGCTCGCCCGGATGCATTCCGCCCAGACGGGCCAGCGCATTCATCATGGGCTGCTTGCGCCCCATGAGCTGGGCAGCACCCGCGTCGGCACGGAACTCGCGCTGGCGCGAGAACCAGGCCACGATCATGGCGGCGACAAAGCCCAGCAGGATATCCAGCACCACGGTGGTGATCATGTAACCGATGCCGGGGCCGGAGCTTTGCTCGTCGTTGCGGCGCAGGAAGGAGTCGACCGCATAGCCGATCACGCGCGAGAGGAAGACCACAAAGGTGTTCATCACGCCCTGGATCAGCGTCATGGTCACCATGTCGCCATTGGCGATGTGGGCCACTTCGTGACCGATCACGGCCTCGACCTCTTCACGGGTCATGCCTTCGAGCAGACCTGTGGACACGGCCACCAGGGCCGAGTTCTTGAAAGCGCCGGTCGCAAAGGCGTTGGGCTCGCCCTCATAGATGCCGACCTCGGGCATGCCGATGCCAGCCTTTTCGGCAAAGCCGCGCACGGTGTTGACGATCCAGGCCTCATCGGCGTTGCGCGGCTCGTTGATGACCTGCACACCCGATGTCCACTTGGCCATGGGCTTGGAGATCAGCAGCGAGATGATGGCGCCGCCAAAGCCCATGATAAAGGCAAAGCCCAGCAGGGCGCCCAGATTGAGGCCGTTGGCAGTGAGGTAGCGGTTGACGCCCAGCAAGCTGGCGACGATGCCCAATACCGCCACCACGGCGATATTGGTCAGTAGAAATAAGGCAATACGTTTCATCGAGGGTGTACTCCACACAGGGGACAAAATGACCAGAACCCCTGAGGCACCGCCTGTGCAGGGCGAATGCTCATCAAGCCAGTTCTCTTTCTGGCAGTACCCGTTGTTGTGTTGTTTGTGCGGTACGTGGGGCTCGGAAAACTAGAGAGTCATCATAGAAGGAAAAGTTCTGGTTTTGCAGGCACCAGTCCGGGATTCCCAATATGGGAATTGGTAGATAGGGCTTGCTGGCCAGATTGCAAGACTGGGTCCGCAACTGATGGTCCAGCCAGCCGTCTGCCTCGGCCAGCGATGCCAGGCGCGGCGCCTGCTCCAGCGGCACGCAGATCACATGCGCCGTGATGGCCTTGCGCGGCTGAACCAGCTTTTCCAGCAGGGCATGGCCTATGGGCAGGAAGCGCGCCTGCTCCCACAGCGCACGCCGGGTCACAAACAGCTCCTGCCAGCGCTTGTCGCGCAGCGCATCGCACAGGGCCTGCGGCGCCAGCAGCAAGCCGCCGTTCTCGTCCAGCACCGTGATCGAATCGCGCAGGCGCCCGCGCTGCGCCCCCACACCCTGGCGCGCGATCTCGGCCGCCTGCAATGCATTGAGCCGTTGCTTGAGCAGCGGCCAGTGCAGCCAGATCAGGCCGTTGAAGAAGTCATGCAGATTGTCGCGCGTGGGAATGCTGCGCCGGCTGTGGATGAATGCCTCATAGGCCTGGCCGGCAGGCAGCTGCAGCTGATCGACGAACTGCCAGCCCGGCAGCAGTCCTTGGGCGGCAGCCACCTCCTGCAAGGCCCGGGCCACGCCGGCACCGCCCAGCACCCGGTCATGAACCTGGCGGCCCAGCGCCTGCAGCGGTGCCAGCCAGGGCGCCTGCCAGTCAATGGCCCAATCCACTGACTGCATTGCGGCTGGCTGCATCAAGGCAGCACCTCGTCCTGATGCCCACGCAGATCGCGCACCGCCACCCTGGCCGTGCCCTCGTCACGCAGCTCGAACACCTGGGTCGCAGCCATGAGCTTGGTCAGCGAGGCATAGCCATAGTTGCGCGCATCAAACGACAACTTGTTGCCGATATGCGTGCCCACCGCAGCCACACGTGCCCAGCCAGCTTCGTCCTGCGTGGCCTTGACGGCATCGCGCAGCATGGCAATGAGCTGCCTGTCTTCCTTGAGCATGTGCGAAGGCACGCGCAACGTGGTGCATGCCGGGGCCGCAGCGCCCGTGCCACCGGCCACCTTGCCATTGCTGACAGGGAGGGTCTGCTCGGATGGCTGGCTTGCCGCAGGCACTGCACGTGGAACTACCTCGGCCTCCAGTGCTTCGCGGCGTTCACTGCGGCTGACAATGCCGTCGCCGAGTTCCTTGAGCGCATCGAAATACAGAAAGCGCGAGCAGGCATTGACGAAAGCCCTGGGCGTCTGCTCCGCACCGAATCCATAGACCGCAGCGCCCTTGGCGCGCAAATGCATGACCAGCGGCGTGAAATCGGCGTCCGAGGAAACGATGCCGAAGGCATCGGGCTTTTCGGTATAGAGCAGCTCCATGGCATCCACCGTCATGGCCATATCGGTCGCGTTCTTGCCCTTGGAGTAGTCGAACTGCTGCATGGGCCGCACGGCGTACTCCAGCAGCTTGCTCTGCCAGCCGTGCAGACCGGCCTTGGTCCAGTTGCCATAGGCACGGCGAATATTGATCAGGCCGAAGGTGGACAGCTCGGTCAATATCTCGTCAATCATCTCCGCGGGCGCGTTGTCCGCATCGATCAGCAAGGCAATCCTGGGCTGGACATCGTTGGGCATGCAATCTCCTGAGCGCTGTTTGGCCAAGCCTAACCGAGGCCTTGCTCAAAGCCAAATTAAAAAAGGAGCAGCTTGTGCAACTCCTTTCTTGATTTCAGACCGAAAACACCTTTGATTCAAGTGAACACAGGCGCCTGCAGCTACTGTTTTTAATCCAGCATCTTCCAGGGCAGGGCTTCGCCAAAGCGCAACGGCTTGAGCTGCGCCCCTTCGCCGTATGCAAAGCTCACGGGCGGCGTCCAGCTTTCCTTGACCAGGGTGATGGTGTCGGTGTTGCGGGGCAGTCCGTAGAAGTCGGCGCCGTTGAAGGACGCAAAGGCTTCCAGTTTGTCGAGAGCCCCGACGCCGTCAAACACCTCGGCATACATCTCGATGGCGGCGTGGGCGCTGTAGCAGCCGGCGCAACCGGTCGCGGCTTCCTTCAGATGCGCTGCATGGGGTGCGCTGTCCGTGCCCAGGAAGAACTTGCTGCTGCCGCTGGTGGCGGCCTGCACCAGCGCCAGGCGATGGGTTTCGCGCTTGAGGACCGGCAGGCAATAGAAATGCGGGCGCACGCCGCCCAGGAAGATGGCGTTGCGGTTGAACAGCAGATGCTGGGGCGTGATGGTCGCAGCCAGGAAATCATCGGCCTCAGCCACGTACTCGGCGGCTTCCTTGGTCGTCACATGCTCCATGACGATCTTGAGCTCGGGGAAATCCTTGCGCAGAGGCTTGAGCTGCTGCTCGATGAACACGGCTTCACGGTCGAACAGGTCGATGCTCTGATCGGTGACTTCACCATGCACCAGCAGCACCAGGCCTTCGCGCTGCATGGCTTGCAGCGTCGGGTAGATCTTGCGCAGATCGGTCACGCCATGGTCGGAATTGGTCGTGGCACCTGCGGGGTACAGCTTGCAGGCCACCACGCCGGCCGCCTTGGCGCGCACAATTTCCTGAGGGCCCAGGTTGTCCGTCAGATACAGCGTCATCAGCGGCTGGAACTGGCTGCCTTCAGGCACGGCCGACAGAATGCGGGCGCGGTAGTCCGCAGCCATCTCCGCCGTGGTGACCGGGGGCTTGAGGTTGGGCATGATGATGGCACGGCCCATCTGGCGGGCAGTGTGCGGCACCACGCAGCGCATGGCATCGCCATCGCGCACATGCAAGTGCCAGTCATCGGGGCGGGTAATCGTGATGGTCTGAGTCATGGCCGATATTGTCCCATCTTCCCTGGCGGCAAGGCCGCACCCGACCCCGCAAGAGCAGTGCTCCCACGGCGGTCACAGGCTCTTCTCTCTGGCATTTGGCGCAAAAATCCTCAAAAATGAAGCCAAGGAGGAAGTCTCATGCCTGTTCCTCAAGCTCCGGCCGGTACACCATTCCGGACCGACTTTCTCAGCGCCAGCGACGCTGCCCGGCTGGTCGCGCGCGTCGGCATCACCCAGGTGCTGCGCCTGATCAGCCAAGCCCTCGAGGCCGACTTCGGCCGCTGGCAGGACTTCGACAAAAGCGCGCGCACCGCCGCCCATTCAGCCAGCGGCGTGATCGAGCTGATGCCGGTGGCCGATGCGCGGGACTACGCCTTCAAATACGTCAACGGCCACCCGCACAATCCGCGCCTGGGCCTGCCCACCGTGATGGCTTTCGGCGCGCTGGCCGATGTCGCCACCGGCATGCCTCGCTTTGTCAGCGAGCTGACGCTGACCACGGCCTTGCGCACCGCCGCCACATCCGCCATGGCTGCACGCCATCTGGCGCGCGCCGGCAACCGCAGCATGGCGCTGATCGGCAATGGCTCGCAAAGCGAATTCCAGGCTCTGGCCTTCATGGAGCTGCTGGGCGTGCGCGAGCTGCGCCTGTTCGACATCGACCCTGCGGCATCGCAAAAGCTGCTGCGCAACCTGCAGCCGTTCCTGCCCGGCTTTTGTGCCACGGCCATCGTCTGCACCAGCGTGCGGGACGCCGTGGCCGGCACGGACATCGTGACCACCGCCACCGCCGACAAGACCCGCGCCACCATCATCCCCGGACATTTGCTGGAGCCCGGCATGCATATCAATGCCGTGGGCGGTGATTGCCCCGGCAAGACCGAGTTCGATGCCAGCGCCCTGCAGCGTGCGCAGGTCTTTGTCGAGTACGAGCCGCAGACGCGCATCGAGGGCGAGCTGCAGCAAATGCCTGCCGACTTTGCCGTGACCGAGCTCTGGCGCGTGCTGCAGAAGCTGGCGCCGGGCCGGACATCGGATGCCCAGATCACCCTGTTCGACTCCGTGGGCTTCGCGCTGGAGGACTACTCGGCGCTGCGCACCATGCACAGCCTGGCACGAGGCGCGGGCCTGCTGTCACAGATCGAGCTGGTGCCGGAGCTCGCCGACCCCAAGGATCTGTTTGCCATGGTGAGACAGGCAGCCAGTCCCCAGATCATCAATCTTGCGGCCCGTAAGACGGCCTGAAGCGGAGCGGCTCATGGCATGCACATCGTCCACACTGATCGGTCTGCCCACCGATATCGGTGCCTCGCGCCTTGGCGCGGCCATGGGGCCCGATGCCCTGCGTGTGGCCCAGCTCGGTCCGGCGCTGCAACGGCTGGGTGTGCAGGTCAGCGATCTGGGCAATCTGAGCGGCCCCGCCAACCCGCGTGGCGCGCGCGATGCCCAGGGTCTGCGCAATCTGGCCGAATGCCTGAGCTGGAACCGGATCGCCCATGACGCGGTGCTGCAGGTGCTGCAGCAACACCGGCTGCCCATACTGCTGGGTGGCGACCATACGCTGGCCACAGGCTCCATCAGCGCCGTGGCCCGCCATTGCCGCGCCACGGGCAAGCAGCTGCGCGTGCTCTGGCTGGATGCCCACTCGGATTGCAACACCCCCGAAAGTTCGCCCACGGGCAATCTGCACGGCATGCCGGTTTCAAGCCTCTGCGGACTGGGACCGGCGGAACTGGCCTCGCTGTCGGGCACGACTCCCGCCCTGCCTGCCTCATCGTTCTGCCAGATCGGCCTGCGCAGCGTGGACGAGAGCGAAAAGCACATGATCCGAGAGCTGGGGCTGGAGGTCTACGACATGCGGGCCATTGACGAGCTGGGCATGCGTGAAGTGATGCGCCGCGCCCTGGTCAGCCTGCTGGGACGCAACGACAGAGACATCCATCTGCATCTGAGCTTTGACGTGGACTTTCTCGATCCTGACATTGCTCCCGGCACCGGCACGCCGGTACGCGGCGGCCCCACCTACCGCGAGGCCCAGCTGTGCATGGAAATGATTGCCGACTCCGGCCGTCTTGCCTCGCTGGACATTGTGGAGCTCAACCCGGCGCTGGACCTGCGCAACCAGACGGCGGAGCTGGTGGTGGATCTGGTGCAAAGCCTGTTTGGCCAGAGCACGCTGATGCGCGAGCCTCGCGGCGTGCTGCAATGCTGAGCGGCCGGTCTGGGTCTGGCGCGAGGCCATGAAAAAAGGCGCTCTTGCGAGCGCCTTTTTTCGGCTTGCCTGCAGCATCAATGCTGCAGGATCTTGTTGAGGAATTCCTTGGTACGCGGCTGGCGGTTTTCGGGATGGCCGAAGAACTCTTCCTTGCTGCAGTCCTCCAGAATCTTGCCGCCCACGTCCATGAAGATCACACGGCTTGCCACCTTGCGCGCAAATCCCATTTCATGGGTCACGCACATCATGGTCATGCCTTCGTTGGCCAGGCCCATCATCACGTCCAGCACTTCGCCCACCATTTCGGGATCCAGTGCCGAAGTGGGCTCGTCGAACAGCATCACGATGGGATCCATCGACAGCGCGCGCGCAATGGCCACGCGCTGCTGCTGACCGCCGGAGAGCTGGCCGGGAAACTTGTCCTTGTGAGCGGTCAGGCCCACGCGGTCCAGCATCTTGAGGCCACGGGTCTTGGCGTCGGCAGCACTGCGGCCCAGCACCTTCATCTGTGCGATGGTCAGGTTCTCCGTCACCGACAGGTGAGGGAACAGCTCAAAGTGCTGGAACACCATGCCCACGCGGCTGCGCAGCTTGGGCAGATTGGTCTTGGGATCGTGCACTGCCGTGCCGTCCACAAAGATCTCGCCCTTCTGGAAAGGCTCCAGCGCATTGATGGTCTTGATCAGCGTGGACTTGCCGGAGCCCGAAGGGCCGCACACCACCACCACCTCGCCCTTGTTGATATTGGTGGAGCAATCGGACAGCACCTGAAAGCTGCCGTACCACTTGGAAACGTTCTTGAGTTCAATCATTTTTCACTCCGACTTTTGTCAGTGATCCATCGCAGCGCCTGCAACGGGCTCGGTCAGGCCAGGGACGGCCAGCAAGGGCCGCCCCGCAGCCGAGGCCGTCGTCCCCCTTGAGGGGGAGGGCGCGAAGCGACTCAGGGGGTGTTTCATCGAATAATGGCAATCTTCTTGTGCAGACGCTTGACGAACCAAGACAGTGCAAAGCAGATCACAAAATAGGTCACGGCAGCCGCCAGATAGGATTCGATGGGTCGGCCGAAGTTCTTGCCGGCGATTTCGAAGCCCTTGAGCATGTCGTAGGCACCGATTGCATAGACCAGCGAGGTATCCTGAAACAGGATGATGGTCTGGGTCAGCAGCACGGGCAGCATGTTGCGGAAGGCCTGAGGCAGCACCACCAGACGCATGTTCTGACCATAGGTCATGCCCAGCGCCTGTCCGGCAAACACCTGTCCACGTGGAATGGACTGGATGCCGGCACGCATGATCTCAGAGAAATATGCTGCTTCAAACGCCACAAAGGTGATGATGGCCGAAGTCTCCGCACCGATGGGCTTGCCGATCAGCATGGGCATCAGCAGGAAGAACCACAGAATCACCATCACCAGCGGGATGGAGCGCATGCCGTTGACGTAGATGGTGGCAGGCAGGTCCAGCCACTTCTTGCCCGACAGGCGCATCAGCGCCAGCAAGGTGCCGAAGAAGATGCCGCCCAGCGTGGCGATCACGGTCAGGGACACGCTGAAATACAGTCCCTTCAGCACAAAGTTGCTGAACAGGTCCCACGAGAAAAACGACCAGTCGAGGTTGAGATTCATATCAGTGGCCTCCACCGCTGGCTGCAATCAGGCCGGGCACGCGAGAACGCTTCTCGATGAAGGCCATGATGCGGTTGATGATGAAGGCAGAAATCACATACAGACCTGTCACAGCCATATAAATTTCGACGCCGCGAGCCGTCTCTTCCTGGGCCTGCATGGCGAACATGGTCAGTTCGGCCACGGACACGGCAAACGCCACGGACGAGTTCTTGAACACGTTCATGGCCTCGCTGGTCAGCGGCGGAATGATGATGCGAAACGCCATCGGCAGCAGCACATAGCGGTAGGTCTGGAAGGTCGTGAAACCTACTGCCATGCCGGCGTAGCGCTGGCCCCGCGGCAAAGCCTGAATACCGGAGCGCACCTGCTCGGCAATACGCGCCGAGGTGAAGAAACCGATCGCAAACACCACCAGCACAAAGCCCGGCAGGGACTTCATTGCGGGGAAGATGGCCGGAACCACGTGGTACCAGATGAACACCTGGACCAGCAAGGGAATATTGCGGAACAACTCCACCCAGGCATTGCCCAGGCGCACTATCCACGGACGATCGGGCAAGGTACGCAAGGTACCGATGACTGCGCCCAGCACCAGAGCGATGACCAGCGACAGCAATGCCACCGACACGGTCCAGCCCCAGGCCGACATCATCCAATCCAGATAGGTGATGTCACCGTTCTTGCCAAAACAACTCTGCCCGACCTCTTGGGTAATGGTGTCCTGACAGAACACCTGCCAATCCCAACTCATACGAGCACCTCTTTCATTCTTGGTTTATGAGGGCAAACGCTCACACCGGCCCTCGCAACAAAAAAGCCCCTTCTAACCGCTTGGCAGAAGGGGCGGTACACCTATAGGCGGGATTACTTGACTTCGTAAGCTTCCATGGGCTTGTCGTTGGGGTGAGCCCACGCATCCTTGGTCGCTGCCGACAGTGGCAGACCCACCTTCACGTTGTTGGGAGGAATGGGCTGCAGGAACCACTTGTCGTACAGCTTGGTCAGAGAACCATCCTTGATCTGACGCACGATGGATTCGTCCACAGCCTTCTTGAAGGCGGGATCGTCCTTGCGCATCATGCAGGCGATGGGCTCCACCGACAGCACTTCACCCACGATCTTGTAATCGTTGGGAGCCTTGGACTTGGAAATATTGGCGGCCAGGATGGAGCCGTCCATGATGAAGGCATCGGCGCGGCCGGTTTCCAGCATCAGGAAACTGTCGGCGTGGTCCTTGCCCATGACTTCCTTGAAGGTCAGGCCGTCGGCGCGCTTGTTCTTGCGCAGGGTCTGCACGGAAGTCGTACCCGTCGTGGTCACGATGGTCTTGCCGTTCAGGTCCTTGATGCCGGTGATGCCGGAGTTGGCACGGGTGGCAATGCGCACTTCTTCCACATAGGTGGTGAAGGCAAAGGCTGCATCCTTCTGACGAGCCGTGTTGTTGGTAGTGGAGCCGCACTCGATGTCCACGGTGCCGTTCTGCACCAGAGGAATACGGTTTTGCGAGGTCACAGGCTGGTACTTCACTTCCAGCGCTGTCAGGCCCAGTTGCTTCTGGATGTCCTTGAGAATGCGCTCACCCATTTCGGTATGGAAGCCTACATATTTGCCATTGCCCAGCGTATAGCCCAGGCCGGACGATTCACGCACGCCCAGAGTGACGCTGCCGGTGGACTTGATCTTGGCCAAGGTGTCATTGGCCTGTGCAAACACGGTGCCAGTTGCCAGTGCGGTTACGGCGATGGCCAACAAATGCTTCTTCATACGGATCTCCTATTGGTAAGGACCAAAAACGCTTGCCACTCCTTAACGCATCGCCCTTTGTGAGGGTGGACAGGTTGCGTTAACAAATGTACTGCACACATTGTGCAGTCATGAAGATGGCTGAAATGCAATCATTTCTAAGACTTTTCCCGTAGGCAATTCAGGAAGGCAACCACCTACTTACCGCCTCAATCTTGTGTTGCAAAGCAGCACCTCTTTTTGTGCAAGCTGCGAACTCTAATGCTTTCGTGATTTCACAAGCCAATGCCGATGGCAAAAATCCTTATGCGCAACTTGCATATTCAGTATTAACCCGATGCATAACATTAGGGTTTTCACCAGTAAAACACCTGAAATCACGGCAAGCTGGTCACACAAGCAAAAAAAGGGCCAACTGGCCCTTTTGGAAGAAAAGCAACACTCGATCGGGTTACACAGCCTTGACCTCGCCACCCGCAATCTCGCCCTGCTCCTTGAGGAAGTTCCATAGCGCAGCCGCTCCTCCCTGAGGGGCATCGCCCGTGGGTTTTTCCCGATAGGCCCGCACTTCCATGTCCATCTGAAAACCGGTCACACCTTCCGGCACTGCACGCACCAGTCGACCGGACTCCAGCTCGCCGCGTACCGCGCTATAGGGCAAAAAGGCCACGCCATGACCTTCCAGCGCCATGGCCTTGAGGCCTTCGGCCATATCGGTTTCATAGACGCGCTCGAGGTGCACGGCCTCGGCCGCCTCCTTGAGGATCAGCTCCGTCACCCGCCCCAGATAAGCGCCAGCGGCATAGCCCAGGTATGGCAAGGGCTGGCCCTGGCGGCCGGGCAGGGCAAAGATGGGGTTGCCGTTCTCGTCCGGCTTGGAGTAGGGAGCCAGCACCTCATGCCCCAGGCTCACCATCTCATAGCGCGAAGGGTCCAGCTGGAAGGGCTGCGAAGAGTGGTAGTAAGCAATCAGCAGATCGCAGCCACCTTCCACGAGACGCATCACCGCGTCATGCACATTGAGTGCGAACAGACGGCTGCGGAAGGGGCCGAACTTCTCGTGCACGGCCGAAACCCAGTTCGGGAAGAACGTGAACGCCAAGGTATGCGGCACGGCAAAGCCCACCATGCCCTTGCCCGCACTGACGTGGGCACGCAACATGGTGCGGGTGCTCTGCAAGGACTGCAGTATCTCCAGCGCCTGCTCGTACATGGTCTTGCCTGCTGGCGTCAGTCGCGTCGGATACGAGCTTCTGTCGACCAGATCGGTTCCCGCCCAGGCCTCCAGCGCCTGGATGCGGCGCGAGAACGCAGGCTGCGTAACGTGGCGCAGCTGGGCCGAGCGGCTGAAACTGCGGGTTTCAGCAAGGCTGACAAAATCTTCAAGCCATTTGGTTTCCATAGACTCTCATTATCCGCTGCCCTGCACCAAAGCTGTGCAACGGAGGTAATCCTTGTTGGCTAGTAAACGGGACAAAACACAGACTCGACGATGAGCCATGCCTTGGTCGCCAGACCCTAGGGTAATGCCTGCCGCCGGACGTAAGCCCTGCGACATAGATACCTTGATAATATTTGCTCACATCTATCCGGTGTGTCTACTCGCTCCAAGCCATCCCGGCGCACAACGCCGTGAAGGTCAAGGAACAACATAAGGACTTACGCAAACAAGAATGCAACGCGGCCTGCCTCCTGAGGCAATCGTCTTGCCGGAACCCGTTTTGCGTAAGTCGTGAACATAAGGGCATTCTCATCGAGTGCGCGCGGATCACGCCATTCAGGCGAGCTGCCCTGACTCCTGTGTGTTTTTCTGACTTTCCGCGTTCATGTCCTCCACTCCTCCCGAGACCGATGGTGCCGCCGATGCCGGCGCGCGCCCGGACGAGCCTCGCTCCCTGCGCATTGAAGACTGGTTGACCGTGATCATCATGGCCGCTCTGGCCCTGATCACGTTTGCCAATGTGCTGGTGCGCTACTTCACCAACTCCTCCTTCGCCTGGACCGAGGAAATCTCGGTCTTTCTGATGATCTTGCTGGCCCTGGTCGCAGGCTCTGCCGCCGTGGCGCGCAATCAGCATATCCGCATCGAGTTTTTCTCGGACAGCGGCTCCGTCCAGCGCCGCAAGGCACTGGCCCGGTTCGGCTCTCTGATGGTGGCATTGCTGTTTGCCATCATTGCCGTGCTCAGCGTGCGCGTGGTCTGGGACGACTTCCGTTTCGAGGAGACCTCGCCCGGCATCGGCCTGCCCCAATGGTGGTATTCGATCTGGCTGCCCGTGGTCTCGGCACTGATCACTGCACGCGCCATCGGCCTGTTCATCCGCCAGGGCAAGCCCGGAGCCTTCCCCGACGAGCCCGTGGAAAAAGACCACAGCAAGGAGATCGCATGATCGCCACCTTGCTGTTCGTGGCCTTTCTGGGCCTGATGTTCATTGGCGTGCCCATAGGCGCCGCCCTCGGTCTGGCCGGAGCGGCGGCGATTGCCCTGGCCAATGCCGATACACAGTGGTTCGGTCTGCTGGCCGTGCCGCAGAACTTCTATGCCGGGCTGGGCAAATATCCACTGCTGGCGATTCCCATGTTCGTGCTGGTGGGCTCCATCTTCGACCGCTCGGGCGTTGCCCTGAGGCTGGTGAACTTTGCCGTGGCCATCGTAGGCCGCGGCCCCGGCATGCTGCCGCTGGTGGCGATTGCCGTGGCCATGTTCCTGGGCGGCATCTCCGGCTCCGGGCCGGCCAATGCGGCGGCCGTGGGCGGCGTGATGATCGCCGCCATGAGCCGCGCCGGTTATCCCAAGAGCTTCTCGGCCAGCGTGGTCGGAGCGGCCGCAGCGACGGACATTCTGATTCCGCCTTCGGTGGCCTTCATCATCTACTCGGTGCTGGTGCCCGGTGCTTCGGTGCCGGCCCTGTTCGCGGCCGGCATGATTCCAGGCGTGCTGGCCGGCATCGCGCTCATCATTCCCGCCGTGTGGATGTCGCGCAAGCACAAGATGGGTGCGCTCGAAGCCTCCATGCCCCGCCCGCCCTTCTGGAAAAGCCTGCGCGAGGCCTCCTGGGGCCTGGCCGCTCCGGTGCTGATCCTGGGCGGCATGCGCATGGGCTGGTTCACCCCCACCGAAGCCGCCGTGGTTGCCGTGTTCTACGGGCTGTTCGTCGGCATGGTGATTCACCGCACCATCGGCCTGCGCGACCTGTTCCCGATTCTGCGCGAAGCCGGCGAGCTGTCGGCCGTGATCCTGCTGGTGGTGTCGCTGGCCGGCATTTTTGCCTTCTCGCTGTCCACCCTGGGCGTGATCGATCCCGTGGCCAATGCCATCGTGAATTCCGGTCTCGGCGAATACGGCGTGCTGGGTCTGCTGATCCTGCTGCTGATCACCGTGGGCATGTTCCTCGACGGCATCTCGATCTTCCTGATCTTTGTGCCGCTGCTGCTGCCCATCATGAATCACTACCACTGGGACCCCGTCTGGTTTGGCGTGATCCTCACGCTCAAGGTGGCACTGGGCCAGTTCACGCCGCCGCTGGCCGTGAACCTGATGGTCAGCTGCCGCATCGCGGGCGTGCGCATGGAGTCCACCGTGCGCTGGGTAGGCTGGATGCTGCTGTCCATGTTCGCCGTGATGATTCTGGTCATTGCCTTCCCGCAGCTCGCACTGTGGCTGCCCGCAAGACTTGGCTATTGACCCCCTGAGCGGCTATGTCTAGGCGGCCCCACCACTTCCCCCTCTCTCTCGCTTCTCGGGAGGGGGACGACACCAGCGCGGCGGGGCGGCGCGGCCAGCTTCGGCCCTTGCGCGGTGTCTACTGAGATGGGCCGTGCGTATTCAATGTGCAATGCATCTAACAAGCAAAGCATTTTTTCGTTTCTAAAAGGGAGACAAACCAAATGAAACTTCGTAGCTTCCTCGCATCCGCCGTGGCGACAGCCGCCGCTTTGGCCTTTGCATCGCCCATGGCCATGGCCCAGGCCAAGTACAAGAGCGAATACCGCATGTCCCTGGTGCTGGGCACGGCCTTTCCCTGGGGCAAGGGTGGCGAGCTGTGGGCCGACAAGGTGCGCGAACGCACCCAGGGCCGCATCAACATCAAGCTCTACCCCGGCACCTCGCTAGTGCAGGGCGACCAGACGCGTGAGTTCTCCGCGCTGCGCCAGGGCGTGATCGACATGGCCGTGGGCTCGACCATCAACTGGTCGCCCCAGGTCAAGTCGCTGAACCTGTTCTCCATGCCCTTCCTCTTCCCCAACTTCAAGGCCGTGGATGCCGTGACCCAGGGCGAAGTGGGCCAGGAAATCTTCAAGACCCTGGAAAAAGGCGGCGTCGTGCCTCTGGCCTGGGGTGAGAACGGCTACCGCGAAATCTCCAACTCCAAGCACGCCATCAAGACGCCCGCCGACCTCAAGGGCATGAAGATTCGCGTCGTGGGCTCGCCCCTGTTCCTGGACACCTTCACGGCCCTGGGCGCCAACCCCACGCAGATGAGCTGGGCCGATGCCCAGCCCGCCATGGCCAGCGGCGCCGTGGACGGCCAGGAGAACCCCATCGGCGTGTACATGGCGGCCAAGCTGCAGTCCGTGGGCCAGAAGCATCTGACCATGTGGGGCTACATGAACGATCCGCTGATCTTCGTGGTGAACAAGGACATCTGGAACAGCTGGACACCGGCTGACCAGGCCATCGTCAAGCAAGCCGCGCTGGATGCCGCCAAGGAAGAAATCGCCATCGCTCGCAAGGGCCTGGTCGAGGCCGACAAGCCCTTGCTCAAGGACCTGGCAGGCCTGGGCGTGACCGTGACCACGCCTAACGCTGCCGAGCGCGAAGCCTTTGTGAAGGCCACGCGCCCCGTGTTCGACAAGTGGAAGAGCCAGATCGGCGCACCGCTGGTCGACAAGGCCGAAAAGGCCATTGCCGCCAGCCAGAAATAAGCTCCCCCTGAGCCGCTACGCCTAGGCGGCCCCGCGGCTTCCCCCTCTCTCTTCGGGAGGGGGACGACACCCTCGCTGCGGGGCGGCCCTTGCTTGGTGTCACTGGTTTGGTCCGCGCCAGCTTCATGGCGCCGCAGATAGTAAAAATCCCCGCACGGCTTGCCGTGGCGGGGATTTTTTTGCTATGAATATCAAAGCTTTAAGCGCCTGATATAAGTGAATTTCAACATCAAATCAAATTGAAATACAACCACATCAATCGCAAGCAGCTTTCAATTCAATAGCACTCAGATGGGCGAAACCAAGGGCTTGCCATCCAGATGGCAGCGCATATTGGCGATGAAGCGATCCACCGAGTTCTGCACGGCCTCGGGCGACCAGCCGCCCACATGGGGCGTCAGCACCACGGCGTCCAGATCGATGAGTTCCCGCGGCGGCAGCGGCTCGCTTTCGTAGACATCCAGTCCGGCACCGGCCAGACGGCCTGCACGCACGGCGTCGGCCAGCGCTGCGGTATCGACCACCGAGCCGCGCGCGATATTCACCAGCACGCCTTTCTCGCCCAGCGCATCGAGCACCTCTGCATTGATCAGATGGCGCGTGCCAGCGCCTCCCGGCGTGGCCACCAGCAGCACATCGGCCCAGGCAGCCAGCGCCAGCAGATCGTCGAAGTAGCGGTAGTCGGCGCCCTCGCGCGGCTTGCGGTTGTGATAGCCGACGGGCATATCGAAGGCGGCCGCGCGCCTGGCGATCTTGGCGCCGATCTGGCCCAGCCCCACGATGCCCAGGCGCTTGCCCGAGACATTGGCCGGCAGCGGCAGGGCCGAGCGCCAGATGCCGGCACGCGTGGCCTTGTCCAGCTTGACGATGCCGCGCACTGCGGCGATCAGCAGACCCATGGCGTGGTCGGCCACGCAGTCGTCATTGGTCCCCACGCCGTTGCCGACGGCAATCCCGTGCGCCTTGGCATAGGCCACGTCGATGTTCTCGTAACCCGCGCCCATGGCGCAGACCAGAGCAAGCCCGGGCATGCGCTGCATCTGCGCGGCCGACAGGCCCGTTGCGCCAATCGTGCACACGCATTGCACGCGAGCTCCGTGGGCGGCGATTGCGGCCTCGGCCTGATCGGCCTCGGGCGCATAGATCACATCAAAGTCGGCAAAGGTCTGCTCCATCTGCTGCAGATGGGCGGGGACCTGGAGATTCAGGACTAGCAGGGCAGGCTTCATGGCGGGAACGCGGCGCTTTCATGGAAAACGCCTATTTTGAGCAGGCTGCGCCAGCCCTGCCCGTGCATGGTCAAAACCTGCCCGATCCGTTCATCACAGATCCAGCACCAGGCGAGCCGACCTGGCGCGCGAGCAGCAGGGCAGGAACTGGTCGTTGGCAGCCTGCTCGTCTTCCGTCAGATACATATCGCGGTGATCGGGCTGACCAGAGATGACGCGCGTCAGGCAAGTGCCGCAGACGCCCTGCTCGCACGATGTCTGGACGCAGACTCCGATGGACTCCAGCGCCTGCACCACGGTCTGCGCGGGCGTGACACGCACCACCTGGCCGCTGCTGGCGACCTCCACCTCGAAGCTCTCGTCGTCGGCGCGGTGCTCCACTTCGGCGGCAAAGAACTCGTAGTGCAGCTGTTCGGCAGGCCAGCCCGCCGCTCGCGCCGTGTCGAGCACGGCGTCCATGAAGCCCTTGGGTCCGCACACATACAGATGCTGCCCCTGCTCTCTTTGCTGCAGCAATTCGCTCAAGCCCAGCGACGACTTTCCATTCACGTCATCCACATGGATCTGCGCCTTGTCAGCCCATTGCGCAGCCTCTATGGTCTGGGCAAACGCCATGCGCTCACGCGAGCGGCCGCAGTAGTGCAGTGCGAAATCCGCACCGTCGCGCGCCAGCTTGCGCGCCATCGCCAGAATCGGCGTGATGCCTATGCCGCCCGCCAGCAGCAAATGCTTGCGGGCCGGCGCATGCAGCTCGAAATGGTTGCGCGGCAGGCTGATGGTGATTTGCTGGCCGGCCTGCAGCTGCTCATGCACGGCCGCCGAGCCACCGCGCGAGGCGGGCTCGCGCAGCACGGCAATCACATAACGGTCCAGCTCGGCGGGATCGTTGCTCAGCGAGTACTGGCGCACCAGCCCTCCGGGCAGGTGCACATCGATGTGCGCACCCGCACTGAACGGCGCCAGGCTGCTGCCTTCCAGAGCCCGCAATTCCAGGCTGCAGATACCGGCTGCCTGCTCCTGCTTGTGCGCAATGCGCACCTCGAACGTGGTTTCAGTCTTCATCTCGGGTACTTCTCTTTTGCTTGTGCGTCGCTAGGCCAGCGCCTGCGAGGCTTGCACGCCGGCCTGGCGCAAGCGCTCGATCACGCGCCGCGCACGGTTGGGCCCCACATCCACGTGGATATCCACCACGGCGCGTGAACCAAACCGCTGCTGGTTGCGGAACTGGGCTTCGATGACCACCTTGTCTTCTTCGAAAGTGGCCGCCGTCTGATCGATCACCAGCTGTGTCGTGTCCTGCATCTGCGGATGCGGATTGGTCGCAATCGTCCAGAAGTAATGCGCGCTGGTCTCCGTCTCCGGCGTCACGCCGTGAAAGCCGCGCATATGGAATCCTTCGCGCGCCGGGTTGTCCAGCCTGTCCTGGCCGGCATCCATGGCACCGGTCCAGATACGCACATGCGAGGGGTGGAACTCCACTTCCTGCCAGCGGTCGATGCGGCCCTGAAAAGGCCAGGCCTGCGCATAGGTGGGCGGCGGGTCCGAATCCGGCATCCAGCGCACCACCTTCACGCTGTCCCCGTCCTGGCTGACCTTGAGATCCGCGTTCATATGCACGCGGGCATTGCCGCCTATGGTCTTGAGGTGCACATAGCCCAGATGGCTCAGGTCCAGCAGATTGTCGTGAATCAGCTGATACGGTGCGTCATAGTGGTAGACGCCGCCGCCAAAACGATATTGCGGGTCGCTGTGCACGGCATAGGCCGGTGGCTCCGTGCCCGGCACGGAATCCGGCGTCGCGCCCATCCAGATCCAGAGAATCTGGTCGCGCTCGCGCAGCTCGAAGGACTTCACGCAGGCCTTGGCCGGAATCCGTTCCTGGCCCGGTATTTCGAGGCAGCGCCCCTCATGACTGAAGAGCAGACCATGGTAGCCACAGCGCAGACCCGCAGCCTCCACCGTGCCGCAGGACAGCGGCAGCTCGCGGTGGCAGCAGCGATCCTCCAGCGCCGCGACGCGGCCATCTTCCGTGCGGAACAAGACCACGGGCTGGCCCAGCAAGGTGCGCGCCACCGGCTGGTCCTTGAGCTCCCAGGCAAAGCCTGCCACATACCATTGATCCAGCGGAAAGGCCGGCAGGGCCGCGCTCGTGGGTTGGGAAATCTGGTTCATCGAAATCTCCCTGGTCAATGAGCGGCAGCCACTGTCTCGGATGCAGCGCGCCTGTGCGCAGCCTGCGGGCCTGCAATGCGATGCATGGACACGATGACGGCAGCCAGGACAAACGCCAGGCCATAACCCAGGTACAGCTGATCGGGCGACCAGGCCGCATCCAGCAGGCCACCGGCCACCAGCGGCGACACAATCGCCCCGATGCGGCCGATGCCTATGCCCCAGCCCACGCCCGTGGCGCGCACATCGCTGCCGTAGACCACAGGCGCAATCGCATAGAGGCCGGCCACGCAAGCATTCACAAACACACCAATCAGAAAGGCCAGCGTGTACGACATCCACAGCGCGCCGGAGCTACCCACCAGAAAGCACAGCAGCACTGCCGTCACCAGCATGAAGACCGCCAGCGCACGGTGAATCGCGAAACGCGCCGCCAGCAGGCCCAGCAAGGTCGCGCCCAGAATGCCGCCCAGACTCAGCAGCACGCCCGTGGTCACGCCCTGCTCGGGCGTCAGCCCCGAGGCCGCCAGCAGCTTGGGCGTCCAGCTCATCACGAAATAAAAGCCGAACATCACCGAGAAGAAGGACAGCCAGACCAGCAAGGTGGGGCGCAGCAGCCTGGGAGACAGCAGTTGCAAAGGGCCCATGCGCTTGCCTTCACCGCTGCCTGCCGCCACGGCCTGAGGCAGGGAACCCAGTGCGGGCAGGCCCATCTTGCGAATCAGTCCATTGAGACGCTGCAGCGCATTGGCGGGCCGCTTGACCAGCAGAAAGTCCAGGGACTCGGGCAAGGCAAACCAGGCCAGAACCAGCACCGCCAGCGTGGAGCAACCGCCAAACAGGAAGACGGAACGCCAGCCATGGTGCGCGAGCAGCCAGACCGCGATACTGCCGCCAATGGTCGCGCCCAGCGCATAGCCGGTCGATTGCAGCGTGACTGCCAGACTGCGCCAGCGCAGCGAGGCATATTCGCTGGCAATCACATTGCTGCAAGCCAGAATGCCGCCCACGCCCAGGCCCGTGATCACGCGCAGCACCGCAAGCTGCGTGGGCGTCTGGCTCCAGGCCGAAGCCAGCATGCCCAGCCCGGACACGGCCAGGCACAGCAGAATCAGGGGACGGCGCCCCAGCTTGTCGGCCATGGGCGCCAGCAGCAGCGAACCTGCGGCCATGCCGAAGAGGCCGGCACTGAGCAAAAAGCCCAGTTCCGAGCCACTGAGCTTCCAGTGCGCCGACACCGCCGAAGCCGTGAAGGCCATCACCAGCACGTCAAAACCATCAATCATGTTCAGGGCCATGCATACCGCGATGACCGACCATTGGAAGGTCGTCATGGGCCGCTGGTCCAGATGCGCGCGCAAATCCTGTTCCATCGTTGTCTCCTTGTTTTTTATCATTCATTCAGCATACTGAATCACATTCAGTTTACTGAATGAAATCTTGATCCAGCACAAGTGGATTCCCTAGTCGTGCCGGTTCACCGCCGGCGCTGGCCGGCGTGATCGTGATGAAGCCGCCGCGCCAGAACGGGCTGTTAGCCGTTGATCACCGCTTGCTCGCCGGCTTCAGTGCTGTCGTGCAACTGCACGAACTTGCGCAGCAGGCGCTTGAACTCCGCCTGCTCCTCGGGCTCCAGCGCCGAAAGCATGCGCTGCTGCAGCTCGTAGACATTGGGCACAAACGCGGCCAGCATGGCTTCGCCCTCGGTGGTCAGGCTCAAACGGCGCTGACGCCTTGGCAGCAGCTCGCGATGAATCCATCCCTTGCTTTCCAGACGCGCAGCGATATCGGCCGTGGTCGAGTTGTCCAGTGCGACAAGACGCGCCAGCGTCACCTGGTCGATGCCGGGAGACTCTTGCAGCATGCGCAGGATGGCGTACTGAACCGGCGTCACATCGGGGCCCAGCACTTCTCGAAACAGCAGCGCAGCAATCTGCTGGGCTCGTCGAATCAGATGACCTGGCTGGTCGTAGAGATCCAGGGAAAGCGGGTTGGGTGTGGTGGGCGATTCCATGCAGCAGCGTAGCAAGGGCAGCGCTGCCTATGGGCATCGCTGACTCCGATTCGGGGAGCTGCAAGATTACTCCATCTACAGACATGATCTGCCCCGCCTGCGGCCGTTCAAGCCAGCGCCGCAACGCGCGACTCGTTTTTCTCTTCGTCGATCAGGCGCTCGATGATCTTGCGCGACTGCACGCCGCCGGCATCGATATTGAGCTTGAGCAGTTGACGCTGCGGATAGTCCTCAAGGTTGCGCTGCTGCAGCTCCAGCATCTCCAGGTCTTCGCTGAAGATCTTGTGCTGGCCTTGCTTGATGGCCGCCGTCACCGATGCATCGCCGGGATTGAACTTGCGCGCCATGCCCCAGAAGTACCACATGCTGCCGTCGGTCTCCGGAGTGATGAAGTCCACCACCATGCTGTAGACCTTGTGCTCGTCCGCTGCGTCATAGCCGCCCTTGCCGGCATGTGCCACACCGACCTCGATCAGTACATGGCTGGGAGGAGTGAAGCGGCAGACCTGCCAGCGGTCCACAGGCACGTCATCGGCCAGACCGTTGCTGCGCAGAGCCATCTTCCAGAACGGAGGTGCCTCGATGTTCTCCATGAAGCGGCTGGTGACCACCTCGCTGTCGCCCATGACCTCGGTCTTGCAGGGCGTCTCGTCGATCTCGGCCTGGCCGATGCTGCTGGCATGCACATAGGTCTCATGGGTCAGGTCCATGAGGTTGTCGATCATCAGGCGATAGTCGGCCTTGATGTGGAACAGCCCGCCGTCATAGGCCCACTCGGGGTTGTCATGCCATTGCAGATCCGGGATCAGCGCTGCATCGGCCGCATCCTTGTCGCCCGGCCAGACCCAGACAAAGCCGTAACGCTCTTCCACCGGATAGCTCTTGATGGCAGGAAAGCCGCGCACGCGCTGGCCGGGCATGGCAACCGTCTTGCCGTCGCAGCCCATCTCCAGCCCGTGATAGCCGCAGACCAGCTTGCCTTCGCAGACGCGGCCCAGCGACAGCGGTGCGCCTCGATGCGGGCAGAAGTCCTCTACGGCAGCCATCTTGCCTTCCAGAGCGCGGTAGAAAACCATGCGCTCACCGCAGATCTGGCGCCCCAGCGGCTTGTCCGTGACTTCGGCCGCAGTGGCAGCAACATACCAGGTGTTGCGAGGATAGGTGGGCTGTGCTTGCTTGCTCATCGTGGGTGTCTCCTTGTATTTGTCGTCAGGGTC
This sequence comes from Comamonas sp. NyZ500, assembly GCF_016772095.1. Lineage (NCBI taxonomy): Bacteria > Pseudomonadati > Pseudomonadota > Betaproteobacteria > Burkholderiales > Comamonadaceae > Comamonas > Comamonas sp. NyZ500. The sequence continues at coordinate 68,628 of NZ_JAEIJE010000003.1, forward strand.
TGGGTGCGGGCGCGGTCCGCCGCGCCGAGCGACGGCCTCGGACCGGCCGTCAGCGGCTGGCGCGAATCAGTTGCGCACCGGGTACGCGCGTGGTCTCGGGCGAGCGCATGGCTTCGCGCAGGTTGCGCCGCGCAATGCGTGAGTGCTCTTTCATCAGCGCCTCGGCACGCGCGCCTTCGCGGTGCTCGATGGCGTCAATCACTTCACGGTGCTGCTCCTGCGCGAGGATCAGGCTGCGAAGCGCGCGCGGCGACTCGGAGTCGGCCACCACAAAACCCGAGGGGGAGGCAAAGGGCAGGCGCTTGACCCGCTCCAGCTCGCGCTGCATGAAGCTGCTGCCCGACATCTCCAGCAAGATGTCGTGAAATTCGGAGTTCAAGGCCACATAGGCGGAAAACGCTTCGTCGCCCCAGTTCTGGGCATCCAGCACACGGTCGATGGCATCCAGACAGCGCGCGGCTCTCGCCAGCAGGGCTTCATCGACCCCGCGCTCGGCCGCCATGCGCGCTGCCAGACCTTCCAGCGTGCCGCGCAGCTCGATGGCGTCCGAGACATCGGCTTCGGACAGCACGCGCACCTTGTAGCCGCGCCCGCCGGACGTGGCCTCCAGCATGCCCTCCTGCTCAAGCCGCATCAGCGCTGCACGTATGGGGGTACGGGAGATACCCAGACGCTCGGCCAGCACCAGCTCGGAGATGCGCTCGCCGGCCGCCATCTCGCCGGCAAGAATCATTTCGCGCAGCTGCAGCTGCGCCTTCACGACCTGGGAATGGTTTTCTTCCGCTGCAGCAGCGGTGGCAATAGAGGGTGGCATGTCTCGCGGGGTATTTAGTTCTTGGTAGACGGAAGAAATGTATACATAAAAATCAAAAAACAGCGATTTAATTGCAAATCAAAGGGTAAACACCTAACAACATGTATACATATAAGCAAAGCAGTCAAAAAGAAAGCCACCCGAAGGTGGCTTGTCAAACGTCTGGCGAGAGGCCGCACTCAGGCGGGAATCTCCGATGACTCCTGCTGATTGAGCTGCATATTCCACATGCTGGAGTAACGCCCTCCGGCGGCCAGCAGCTCCTCGTGCGTGCCGCGCTCGATGATGCGGCCGCTGTCCATGACCAGGATTTCATGCGCTTCGACCACGGTGGACAGGCGGTGGGCAATGACCAGCGATGTCTTGCCCTGCGCCGCGCTGCGCAGCTCGTTCTGAATGGCACGTTCGTTGGCGCTGTCCAGTGCCGAAGTCGCTTCGTCGAAGATCAGGATCGGCGGATTCTTGAGCAGGGTACGCGCGATGGCCACACGCTGCTTTTCACCGCCCGAGAGCTTGAGGCCGCGCTCGCCCACACGCGTGGCATAGCCCTGGGGCGTGCGCTCGATGAAGTCATGGATGCGTGCGGCCTTGGCCGCTGCAACCACCTGCTCCTGCGTGGCGCCCGGTTGCCCATAGGCGATGTTGTAGGCCACCGTGTCATTGAACAGCACCGTGTCCTGCGGAACAATGCCCACGCAGTGGCGCACGCTGCTCTGGGTCACCGTGCGGATGTCCTGCCCGGCAATGCGCACATGGCCGCCCTGCACGTCGTAGAAGCGAAACAGCAGACGCGCCAGCGTGCTCTTGCCCGACCCCGAGGGACCGACCACGGCCACGGTCTTGCCCGCAGGAATGGTGAAGCTCACATCATGCAGTATGGGCCGCGCGCTGTCGTAGGCGAACTGCACGTTCTCAAAGCGCACTTCGGGCGGCGGATTGTCGATCTGCAAGGACTGGGCACCGGGCGCATCGGCCACCTCTCGCTCCTTGTCCATGAGCGTGAACATGCGGTTCAGGTCGGTCAGACTTTGCTTGATCTCGCGGTAGATCACGCCCAGGAAATTCAGCGGGATGTAGAGCTGAATCATGAAGGCATTGATCATGACCAGATCGCCCAGCGTCAGCCTGCCGTCGACCACGCCCTGCGTGGCACGCCACAGAATGGCCACCAGCGCAGCACCGATGATAAGCTGCTGGCCGCAGTTGAGCATGGACAGCGTGGTCTGGCTCTTGAGCCGCACGCGGCGCAGGTTCTCTAGGTTCTCGTCGTAGCGCGCAGATTCGAACTGCTCGTTGTTGAAATACTTGACGGTCTCGTAATTGAGCAGAGAATCGATGGCCTTGGTATGGGCCGCCGACTCCTGGGCATTGGCCTCTTTTCTGAAGCGGGTGCGCCACTCCGTCACGGTGACCGTGAAGCCGATATAGAACACCAGCGCTGCCAGCGTGATGACGGCAAACCAGATGTCGAAACGCACGGCCAGAATGCCCAGCACCAGCGCCATCTCAATCAGCGTGGGCAGGATGGAGTAGAGAGAATACGAGATCAGCGACTCGGTGCTGCGCACGCCGCGCTCGATGTCGCGCGTCATGCCTCCGGTCTGGCGCTCCAGATGAAAGCGCAGGCTCAGCGCATGCAGATGCTCGAAGGTCGACAGCGCAATCGAGCGTGATGCCCCTTGCGTGGCCTTGGAAAAGACCAGATCGCGCAGCTCGGTGAACATGGTGGAGGAAAACCGCAGCAATCCATAGGCCGCCAGCAGACCCACGGGGACCACCAGCACGGCCTGTGCCTGCCCGGGCTTGATATCCAGCGCATCGACCAGATGCTTGAGCAAGATGGGCACGCCCACATTGGCCAGCTTGGCGCAGATCATGAACGCCAGCGCCGCCAGCGCATGCCATTTGTAGCGCCAGATATAGGGAAAGAGGCGACGCAGCGTGGCTCCGTCTGACTGGTTTGCCGCTACTGCGGCTTCTTCTGGGGTTGCAGGTAACTGTGAACGCATTGTGGGGCTGTGTCGCCCTGCTGGCAGTCGGAGCCGCGGTAGAGGGCGTCTATTTCTATGACGGGAATCGGGGTACCCGCGAATTCTGCCTGTCCCGTCACTTTTGCGCTCACCCAGACCAGGGTGAAGGGCTGCAGCAACTGCCTGTCATACGGGCCAGCACCGCAGGCCTTGAAGAAGCTGGCCTCGCGTGGCCAGGACAGAAAGCCCTGTTCGCTGAACTCGGCATGCAACAGAACCATGCAATCGCGCTGCTCGCCGACCGCCGCTATGGTGCGCAGCCCGCCAGCCCAGCAGACACGCGCATTCAGCGCACCGGCCTGCAAGGCCTGCCTGGGATTCATTGCAGTGAAAGGTCCGGCCAGCGCTGCCGCGCCGGTCAAGGGTTCCGGATGGCAAGAGGGCTGCACGGCCTGCACAGGCGGCTTGAGCGACCTTGCCGATGTCACATCGTCTCTGCCCGATATTGGGGCTTTTACCGGATGGCTGCTGCAAGCCGCCAGCACGACACTCAGGCATCCACAGATCCACCACAAACACCGTCCCATAGTTACCCCCTACTTACTTGCCCGAACCGTCGTTAGTGGCTTTCTCTCGCCAACATGGTAGAAACCCGATGTTGAGGGACAATTCAATCTTTCCATTCGTGTCACAGATTTCCATGCCTCCCCGTTCGCCCGACCTTCCCAGCGTTGCCCTGCCCGCCGACAAGGAACTGGTCCTCAAAGTCGTGCCCATGCCTGCCGATGTCAATGCCAATGGCGACATCTTCGGTGGCTGGGTCATGGCGCAGGTGGACCTGGCCGGCTCGGTGCTGCCTCAGCGCATCAGCCACACCCGCATGGTGACCGTGGCCGTCAACGAGTTCATCTTCAAGCAGCCCGTGCGCGTGGGCGACATTCTGTCCTTTTACGCGGGCGTGCAGCATGTGGGTCGCACCTCGGTCGCTGTGGATGTGGAAGTCTTTGCCGAGCGCTTTTCCGACCAGGGCAAATATGTGAAGGTGACCGAGGCCCGCCTGACCTATGTGGCCATTGATGCCACCGGCAAGCCCCAGTCTCTGCCTGATACCGAGCAGACACGTGCCTGGCGCGAGAAACTCCAGGCTCAGGCGGCCGCCAAGAGCTGATCCATGCATCGAGCATGAAAAAAGCGACCTCTAGAGGTCGCTTTTTTCATGGGCTGTGCGCAGAGATTCAGGCGACAGCAGCGCTACCCGTGGTTTCACTGCTGCTGGCTGCAGCCGTCGCCGTGCTGCTACCGGCACTGCTCTTGCTCCAGGCGGAAGCGGAGGCATTGCTGGAACTGCTGGTGCCGGAACGGGTTCCCGCTTCGATCTGCCCCGTCAACTCGCCACCCTCTTCGATCACCACCTTGCCATAGCGGATCGTGCCGCTGACCTTGCCGGAGCCATAGATCACCAGCTTTTCGCGCACCGTGAGAGTGCCGTCGAACTTGCCGTGGATTTCTGCAATATCGATCTCGGCCGTACCGTGAAACGCCCCCTGCTCGGCAATCTTGATGACGCGGGAGTTCATGGTCGCCTCAACCGTTCCCTCCACGACCAAGGTATCGCAGTCCGTGATTTCCACTCCCTTGAGCTTGATGTTCGGACCGACGGTCAGCTTGCTGCCACCGTTTTCCTCCGCAATAGGCGCGGTGGGAGCAGCAGTCGCAGCCGCACGCATGGGGCTGGATGGGGCCGTGCCAAGGCCCGCGTTACTCAGGGAGCTGGCGCCAGATGTCGCAGCGGTATTCGCTGTCGAAAGCCCGGTGACGGAACTGCGTGAAGGAAAGTTATCGTTATCGCGTTTGCCGAAGAACGGGTTTTGCACAGCCATGGCGGGAATCTCCTAGTCAGAAAGTGCCATCCTATGCAGCATAAGTAGCAACATTTACCGTCATCTCGCAATAACGGTAAGCAAAGCTTTCACAAGTTTCAGTTACTTGCATGCATTGCCTGATCTCACACAATGAAAGATTTGGCAGCATCCGGGCAAGCGTTCACTTGCCTGTCTTTGAGGCACTTTTTGCTGCCCGCCCATATTTCGCCGGCGCTTTACGCTCTCGTTTCAGAGATCGTCAAGAGACGATATAGGCCGCCGTGCCGGTAGAGAGCAACTCACCATCCACCGACAGAAACTCCATCTGAGTATTCGCCACCCGCGAGCCCAGGCGCAGCACTCTGGCCGTGAGCAGAAATTCCTTGCCGATGCCGGGGCGCATGTAGTCCACACGCAGATCGATGGTGCCCAGCCGGGAAAAACGATGCAGTCTTTGCGCGGGCGTATCGTCCATATGCTTGGCCGCAATGGCCGCCATCACAGCCAGCCCGCCCATGGAGTCCAGGCCGGCGCTGATCACGCCTCCATGAATGCGCTGATAGGCCGAATGCCCGATCAGATCAGGTCGCATGGCGATATGCCCCTGCACCAGCGTGGGCGTGATCTCGCCGATCTTCAGACCGATAGTCTGGTTGAAGGCCACGCGCGTTTCAAAGATCTCTCGCAAGCCGGAGATGAACTCAGGCTCGAACTGCACGGGCTCGGCAATCTCCTGCGCTGAATGACGGGACGATACGGACCTGGATGTCATAGGCAACCCTGAAAAGAGGTCAAAGAAAAATCGCCCGGCAAGGGGCGATTCTCAGATCGGCACTGGTACAAGCTGGCCCGGATTCGACACATGCCGAAATCCGGATGGCGCTTTGGGTAACACCGCCACCCATCGCTTCGCTCATCTTGCAGCCGCAATGTCTGACTTCAGCACTGGCTGAAGTCAGGGTGGCGTTTTTGGCGAAATCGCCCTCCATCGCTGCGCTCGTCTTGCTGCCGCAATGTCTGACTTCAGCACTGGCTGAAGTCAGGGTGGCGTTTTTGGCGAAACCGCCCCCCATCGCTGCGCTCGTCTTGCTGCCGCAATGTCTGACGTCAGCACTGGCTGAAGTCAGGGTGGCGTTTTTCCATGAAGGCCGTCAGTGCTTCCTTGGCCGCGGGCTCGCGCAGCATGCGGGCGAAGACCGCGCCTTCTTCCACGATACGCTCGCCCACTGCCTTGGCCTGGCCGCCCTTCATCAGGCGCTTGGTCTCGATCAGCGAGGACAGGGGCTTGCGCGCCAGCTTCCTGGCCTGGGCCTGTGCCAGGGCATTGCATTCGCTGGGCGGTACCACGCGGTTGATCAGGCCCACCTCCAGCGCGGCTTCTGCCATGAAGGGCTCGCCCAGCAGCAGGGCTTCGGCGGCACGGTGATAACCCAGCATCTGGGGCAGAAGCAGGCTGGATGCCGCTTCGGGGCATACGCCCAGGTTGATGAAGGGCAGCGAGAATGCGGCGTTATCGCCGGCATAGACCAGATCGCAGTGCAGCAGCAGCGTGGTGCCAATGCCCACGGCCGGACCACAGACGGCAGCAATCAGAGGCTTGGGGAAGGCCGAGACTTCCTGCAGAAAACGCCACACGGGCGCATCGGCCCCCATTGCACCGGGGGTTGAGGCCTGCTTCAGGAAGTCCGCAATATCGTTGCCTGCGCTGAAGATGGCGATATCGCCCTGAAACACCACCACGCGCACGCCTGCGTCGACCTTGGCGGCGGCCAATGCATCCGCCATCTGGGTGTACATGGCCTCGGTGAAGGAGTTCTTCTTCGCCGCACGGTTGAAGGTGATGGTGCACACGCCCTCTTCGGTGTGCACCAGGATGTCCTGGCTATCCTGGGTATTGCTCATGGTCTTGCCTTGTGAATGATGTGAACAGCTTGCTGGTTTCGGCGCGCTATTCCTTGTAGTAAACAATCTGGTGGCTGGTTGCCAGCATCTGACCGGACTGGCTCCACAGCTGGGCCGTCTGGTCAAAAAAGCCGTTGCGGAACTCCTGCCCTCGCGCCTGCGCCAGCAGCAATCCGTCACCTGCTGCAGCCAGTTCCTCGCGTCCGGCATGGAAGTAGACCGTGATGGACACCGTACCCGCCGGCACGCGCTTGGCGCGGCGCAACCACGCCCGTGGAAAGAACACATCGGAGACTGCAGCCAGCGACGCGAAATCCAGCGGACGCGGCGGATTGTCCCTCACCCAGAGTCGCGTCAGACTGTCGCGCTCTGCCCCGTCCTCATCACGCGGCAGGATTCCGTCCACAAATCGCATCTCGTAGCGGGTCAGCCACTCGGAGGCCTTGAACAGCGGCGGCACTCGCTCCACCTCGGCAGCAGCCCGGACCTCGGGCATGGGCATATCGCTGACGCTCCAGGTCTGGCGGCGTACCGCCGTCACGGCCGTGGCCGTGGTCACGACCTGCGGCTGGCCTTGAGCATCGGGCTGGGTGATGGTCAGCAGCCAGTGCTGGGTGGAGCGGTTGGTACGCACCGGGTTGGCGTCGATCTCAAACGTACCCGGCCCCACGGCTGCCGCATAGTTGACGGTGATGGACAGCGGATCGCCCAGACACTGAGGGTGTTGCTGAATCGCTTGCACCAGGCTGGCCGCCGTGATGCCGCCGTAAGGGCCGACCATATTCCAGTAATCGGGCGAAGCCGTTCCCTGGTACTGATTGGGCACGCCCGTAGCGCTCAGCGCTACGGCACGATCAAAGGGGTGGAGGTCTGTGCTCATGATTGGCAGTGTTGCCCAAGGGCGGGAATGAAAGCCGTCAAACAGGTGACTCAAGCGGCCCGAACAAGGGTTTGCCTGGGCCACGGTCACCGTCGCGCCAGCTCTGCAGCAAGGGCAACAGGGGCTGCCACAGTAGCTCACGCATCTCTTCCTTGAAATACCCCAGATGGCCTATGCGTCCGGACGGAGCCAGGCCCGGATCGACACGCTCCAGCGTGCTGGGCGCACTTTTGTACCAGTCCACCAAAGACTGCACGCTGGCCAGCGACATCATTTCGTCGTCCTCGAAATACAGCGCATGCAAGGGGTAGTGGGCTGCCGCATAGGCCTCGGCCGCCCAGCGCCCCTCCACCCCCATGGCGTACAGAGGATTCAGGCACCAGCGACGCCATTGCCAGATCACGCCTGCCGGCAGATCGCCCACAATGCCCAGCTTGCGCCCCGGAAACGCGCCGTACAAAGCAGTGACCAGCGGAGCGACGCCCCACCAGAACAGCCTGACCATGCGCTTGGTTGGCGCCGCGTTATCGCGCCAGTAGCCGCTGCCGCTGCCCACGGACAGCAAGCCGTTGATGGGCAGAGGGATGGAAGCCAGGCCCGGCAGTTGCGAGCCCACGCTATGGCCGATCCAGATCAACGGCTGCTGGGGAAACTGCTGCTTGAGCTGCGCTGCCACCAGCTCGCAGTCCTTAGCCCAGTCCAGCAAGTCGGCCCTGGCGTCGCGCAGCGGCACTTGCAGCGACAGGCCATGGCCACGGTAGTCGAAGGTGGTGACGCCATAGCCCTGCTCCGCCAGCCAGCGGGCAAAGGCCTGGTAATAGCTTTGCTGCACGCCCATGGCGCCGGCCACCACCACCTGCGCCAGCGGCGCTGCCGCCCTGGGCTGACACTGGCGCAGCACCAGATGGGCCGAACCCACGGAGATGGGCAAGGCCATCTCCGTCCATTGCACGGCAGCTTGCACCGGAACTTGTACGGAGGCTTGCGACTGGGCGGTCTGCATGGCGGCTGCGGCGTTCAGACGCGCTCGAAGATGCCTGCCGCGCCCTGACCCATGCCCACGCACATGGTCACCATGCCGTACTTGAGCTGCTTGCGCTGCAGCGCATGGACCACGGTGGCGGCACGGATGGCACCGGTCGCCCCCAGGGGATGGCCCAGCGCAATCGCACCGCCCATGGGGTTGACCTTGCTCTGGTCCAGACCCAGGGTGTTAATGACAGCCAGGGACTGGGCCGCAAAGGCCTCGTTGAGCTCGTACCAGTCGATATCGTCCTGCTTGAGACCCGCATAGCGCAGCGCGGCGGGAATGGCCTCGATGGGGCCAATGCCCATGATGGCGGGCGGCACGCCCTTGCTGGCATAGCTGACGAAGCGCGCCAGCGGCGTCAGACCAAAGCGCTTGACGGCATCGCCGCTGGCAAGGATCAGCGCGCCCGCACCGTCGCTGGTCTGCGAGCTATTTCCCGCCGTGACCGTGCCGCGCGCCGCAAACACGGTGCGCAGCTTGGCCAGACCTTCGAGGCTGGTATCGGGGCGCGGGCCTTCGTCCAGACTCACGGTGCGCGTGCTGGCCACGGTCTCGCCGGTGGCGATGTTCAGCGTGCGGTCGGTGACTTCGATCGGCGTGATCTCGGCAGCGAAATCGCCGGCCTGCTGCGCGGCAATCGCGCGGCGGTGCGATTCGAGTGCAAACGCATCCTGCGCCTCGCGCGAGACCTTCCACTGCTGGGCCACCTTCTCCGCCGTCAGGCCCATGCCGTAGGCAATGCCCACATCGCCGTCGCGCTCGAAAATGCTGGGCGAGAGGCTGGGCGCATTGCCCATCATGGGCACCATGCTCATGCTCTCCACGCCGGCGGCAACCATCACATCGGCTTCACCGACGCGGATACGGTCCGCCGCCATGGCCACGGCCGACAGACCGGAGGCGCAAAAACGGTTGACGGTGATGCCGCCGATGCTGGTGGGCAGTCCCGCCAGCACTGCACCGATACGCGCCACGTTCAGGCCCTGCTGGGCCTCGGGAATCGCGCAGCCGCAGACGATGTCCTCGATCGCCTTGGGGTCCAGGCCAGGTACCTGGGCCAGCGCCGCCTTGAGCGTGGTGGCCAGCAGATCGTCGGGGCGGTAGTTGCGGAAAAAACCCTTGTGCGAGCGACCGATAGGAGTGCGCGTGGCCGCAACGATATAGGCGTCTTGTACTTGTTTCATGACCAAATTCCTTGGTTGTCTCTTAGCTCTTTAACCTGTGTGCAAGGCTTCAATTGCTTCGCGGCGCATACCAGCAGCCAGCGAGCAAGGGCCGCCCCGCAGCGTTGCTGGCGTCCCCCTTCCCGCAAAGCGAGAGAAGCGGGAAGGCGCGCAGCGACTCAGGGGGATGCTCATATCCAATCAGTTGCGAACCGGCTTGCCGGTGTTCAACATGCCCAGGATTCGTTCATGGGTCTTGGGGTGGGCAATCAGATGACAGAAGGCCTTGCGCTCCAGGCTCATCAGATAAGCCTCATCCACCAGCGTGCCGGCATCGACATCGCCGCCGCAGACCACATTGGCGATCAGGCCCGCAATATGCTGGTCGAACTCGCTGATGAAGCCGCCGTCGCGCATATTGACCAGCGAGCCCTTGATCGTGGCCTGACCGCTGCGCCCGGCCACCGGGAAGCTGCGCTTGTGCGGCGCACGCCAGCCGCTGGCTGCCATGGACTTGGCCTCGTTGATGGCGACAAACAGCACCTCGTCCTTGTGGGCCACGACGATGTCGCTGTCCAGCAGATAGCCGAGCTTGCGCGACTCCAGCGCGCTGGTGCCCACCTTGGCCATGGCCGCGGCCGTGAAGCCTTCGGTCAGGAAGGGCAGCAAATCCTTGCCGGTGCTGGTGGCTGCATTTTCTGCAGCGCGGCGCGCGATATAGGTCAGGCCGCCCGCGCCGGGCACCAGGCCCACGCCGACTTCCACCAGACCGATATAGCTTTCCATATGGGCCACGCGGCGTGCCGAGTACACCGCCATCTCGCAGCCGCCGCCCAGCGCCAGCCCGTGAATGGCAGACACCACGGGCACCTGTGCATAACGCAGGCGCAGCATCAGGTTCTGCAGCTCCTTCTCGATGCTCTCGATGGCGTCGGCACCACCGATCACAAAGGCCGGCATGGTGGCCTCCAGGTCGGCGCCCACGCTGAAGGGCGCATCGCCGGACCAGATGACCATGGCGTCGAAGTCGCTCTCGGCCGTATCCACCGCCTCCATCAGGCCTTCCATGACTTCGGGGCTGATGGCATGCATCTTGTTCTTGATGCTGGCAATCAAGACCCGCTTACCGGAGGGGCTGTCATCCTCGTCCAGCGTCCAGGTGCGCAGCGCCCTGGTTTCGGCAATCGTCGTGCCTGCCGTCTGCCAGTCGGGCAGATCGGTTTCACCGAGCAGCCTCTCGGGGAAGAGCTGGCGCTCGTACACGGGCAGCACACGGCGCGGCACGAACTGGTTCTGCGCAGGGCTCCACGAACCATTGCCCGTGTGTACTCCGCCGGCCTCGGCCACCGGACCTTCGAAGACCCATTGGGGCAGCGGCGCCTTGCACAGCGCCTTGCCTGCATCGATATCCTCTTGCACCATCTTAGCTACCTCCAGCCAGCCAGCTTCCTGCCACAGCTCGAACGGGCCCTGCTTCATGCCGAAGCCCCAGCGCATGGCCTGGTCCACATCGCGTGCGCAATCGGCAATGGATTGCAGGTGCACGGCGGCATAGTGAAAGCTGTTGCGCAAAATGGCCCAGAGGAACTGGCCCTCCTTGCCCTCGGCATTGCGCAGCAGCTTGAGGCGCTCTGCAGCGGGCTTTTTGAGCATGCGGCCGTAGACCTCGTCGGCCTTGCCGCCTGCGGGAATGTAGTCCTCGCTGTCGAGCTCGAACTGGAAGATGTCGCGGCCCACCTTTTTGTAGAAGCCTTTCTTGGTCTTCTGGCCCAGGTTGCCCAGCTCGATCAGCTTGGCCAGCACGGGCGGCGTGCCGAAGCTGCCATAGAAGGGGTCGGTCTCCAGGCTCAGATTGTCCTGCAGCGTCTTGACGACATGGGCCATGGTGTCCAGGCCCACCACGTCGGCAGTGCGGAAGGTGCCCGAGGAAGCGCGGCCCAGCTTCTTGCCCGTGAGGTCGTCCACCACGTCGAAGGACAGACCGAAGTTCTCGACCTCCTTCATCGTGGACAGCATGCCGGCGATACCGATGCGGTTGGCGATGAAGTTGGGCGTGTCGTGCGCTCGCACCACGCCCTTGCCCAGCGTGCTGGTGACAAAGGCTTCGAGCTGATCCAGCACCTCGGCCTGCGTGGTGGGCGTGTTGATCAGCTCCACCAGCTGCATATAGCGCGGCGGGTTGAAGAAGTGGATGCCGCAAAAGCGCGGCTTGATGGCGTCGGGCAAGGCCTCGGACAGCTTGGTGATCGACAGGCCCGAGGTATTGGACGCCAGCAGCGCGTGCTTGGCGACGAAGGGAGCGATCTTGTGATACAGGTCCAGCTTCCAGTCCATGCGCTCGGCAATGGCCTCGATCACCAGATCGCAGCCCTTGAGCAGCTTCATATGCTCTTCGTAGTTGGCCGCCTGAATCAGCTCCACATCATCGGCCACACCGATCGGCGAAGGCTTGAGCTTCTTCAGATTGGCAATGGCACGCTCTGCAATGCCGCTCTTGGAGCCTTCCTTGGCGGGCAGGTCGAACAAAATGACCGGCACCTTGACGTTGACCAGATGGGCGGCGATCTGCGCACCCATCACGCCCGCGCCCAGCACGGCGACTTTTTTCACATTGAATCGGGACATGAGCTATGTTCCATTAAGGGCCAGCGGCCTTGCCACGGACAAAGCATGGGACTGAGGCGCTGGCTGTTTTCTGTCTTGAGATTTACTGAACGCGGATCCAGGTCTGGGTACGCCAGAAAGGACCGATGGAGCCGCGCACTTCCAGCTTCTGGCCTGCATCGACGGGCGTCAGGCGCACGGTATAGGTCTTGCCGTTTTCGGGATCGAGAATCCTGCCGCCTTCCCAGACATCCTTGCCCTCGACTTTTTTGACGCCGCTGATCAGCGTCATGCCCACCACGGGCTTGTCCTTGAGCTCTTCCTTGCACTCGGTGCACAGCGCATTCGGGTCCGCGCCCTTGCGCAGCAGGGCCTCGACCTTGCCCGTGACCACGCCTCCGGCCTCGGTGATCTTCACCTGCGCCTTGGGCGTGTTTTCCTTTTCATCCATGCTGCGCCAGGTGCCCACGGGCGACATCTGCGCCCAGGCGGCCGACATGCTTCCCGCTATCAATACCAGAGCTGCTACCGCTTTGATCTTCTTCATTTCCTAGTCCTTTATATTCAAAACAAGGGATGAATAGGCGCATACAGCTACTCTTTCAATAGCATTACAGCATGCGCCTGCGGAACATCAGGCCAGGGCCGCGTCGCTGTCCATCAGCGACTGGCTGCCGGCGCGCGCGGTGCGCATCAACGTCGCCGTCTCGGGGAACAGCTTGGCGAAGTAAAAGCGCGCGGTCTGCAGCTTGCCCAGGTAGAAGGGATCTGCATTGCCCGCCGCGATCTCGCGCAGCGCCACCTGGGCCATGCGGGCAAACAGGTAGCCGAAGACCAGATGGCCCGCCACACGCAGATAGTCCACGGCCGCAGCGCCGACTTCGTCGGGGTTCTGCATGCCCTTGAAGCCGATCTCGGTGGTGAACTTGGTCATCTGCTCGCCCAGCACGGCAATGGGCGTGATGAACTCGCTCATCTTCTCGTTGACGCCCTCTTCCTCCACCAGTTGAGCGATCAGTTTGCCGAACTTCTTGAGCGTCGCGCCCTGGTTGCCCAGGATCTTGCGGCCCAGCAGATCCAGCGCCTGGATGCCGTTCGTGCCTTCATAGATCATGTTGATGCGCGCATCGCGCACAAACTGCTCCATGCCCCATTCCTTGATGAAGCCGTGGCCGCCGAAGACCTGCTGGCTCAGCATCGTCGCCGTCCAGCCGTTGTCGGTGATGAAGGCCTTGACGATGGGCGTCAGCAGGGCCACCAGCTCGCCGCTGTCCTTGCGCACCTTCTCGTCCGGGTGGTGCAGCTCCTTGTCCAGCAGCAGGCCGCAGAAGGTGGACAGCGCGCGGCCGCCTTCGGCATAGGCCTTGGCCGTGAGCAGCATGCGGCGCACATCGGGATGGACGATGATGGGGTCGGCCGGCTTGTCCTTGGCCTTCACGCCCGACAGGCTGCGCATCTGCAGGCGGTCCTTGGCATAGGCCAGCGCATTCTGGTAGGCCACTTCGGTCAGCCCCAGCGACTGGTTGCCCACGCCCAGACGGGCCGCGTTCATCATCACGAACATGGCTTGCAGACCCTTGTTGGGCTCGCCCACCAGGGTGCCGATGGCGCCGTCGATATTGATCTGGGCCGTGGCATTGCCGTGAATGCCCATCTTGTGCTCCAGCGCACCGCAGAAAATCGGGTTGCGCTCGCCCAGCGAACCATCGGCCTTCACCTTGAACTTGGGCACGACGAACAGGCTGATGCCCTTGGAGCCGACAGGCGCATCGGGCAGACGCGCCAGCACCAGGTGCACGATGTTGCTGGTGAAGTCATGCTCGCCGGCCGAGATGAAGATCTTGTTGCCGGTGACACGATAGCTGCCGTCCGCCAGCGGCTCGGCCTTGGTGCGCAGCAGGCCCAGGTCGGTGCCGCAATGGGGCTCGGTCAGGCACATGGTGCCGGTCCACTCGCCGCTGGTCAGCTTGCCCAGGTAGGTCTTCTTCTGCTCCGGCGTGCCGTAGGCATGCAGGGCCTCATAGGCGCCATGCGAGAGACCGGGATACATGGTCCAGGCTTGATTGGCGCTATTGAGCATTTCATACAGCGCCGAATTGAGCACGAAGGGCAGGCCCTGGCCGCCATACTCAGGATCGCAGGACAGTGCCGGCCAGCCGCCCTCGATGAACTGCGCATACGCCTGTTTGAAGCCCTTGGGCGTGGTGACCTCGTGGGTCTCCTTGTTCAGCGTGCAGCCCTCTTCGTCGCCGGAGATATTCAAGGGAAACGTGACATTGGCCGCAAATTTGCCCGCCTCTTCGACCACCGCGTTGATGGTGTCGGCATCGACCTCCGCGTACTTGGGAATCTGCTGATAGGTCTCGGTGACCTTGAAGACCTCGTGCATGAGGAATTGCATGTCACGCAGTGGCGGGTTGTAGCTGGGCATTTGTCGTCTCCTGTGATGGTTGCGCGTTGAACGGTTTGCTTTTTTGGGGTTGGAACTGACGCGGGTCGTGAATGGCGTCAGGCAGCTGGCGGCTGGCTGGCATAGCGCGCCAGAATGTTGTTGAAGCCTGCATGAGCCCGCTCTATCGAGCCTTCGCTATGCAGAAAGCGCGCCTCGTAATGCAGGGCAAGAATCAGGCCGTGAATTTCAAACAGCAACTGGCTGGCATCGGCATCGGCACGCAGATCGCCACATTCCTGGCTTTGCACAATGGTGCGGCGCATGGCGGCCAGCCAGGTGCCGACGGACTCGGCCAGCGCATCGCGCACCGGGCCCGTGCGATCGTCGAACTCCACTGCTCCGCTGATATAGATGCAGCCGGAGTCGATCTCTATGGAGGTGCGCTTCATCCAGTTGCCAAACAGCGCTCGCAGACGCGGAATGCCGCGCGGCGCCTCGATGGCAGGGTAGAAGACTTCCTGCTCGAAACGGTCGTGGTACTCGTGCACCACGGAAATCTGCAATTCCTCACGCGAGCCGAAATGGGCAAACACACCTGACTTGCTCATGCCCGTGAGTTCGGCAATCGCGCCAATGGACAGGCCTTCAAGGCCGATATGGGTGGCCAGATTGAGCGCGGCCTCGACAATCGTGGCCTTGGTTTGCTGACCTTTTGCGAGCGATCGGCCCGCAGACTTGGTGGCAGCCCCTTCCACGGCCTTACTGGGGCTAACCGCAGCTTGCGCCTCGGCGTGCAGCTTGCGAGACTTTGCGCTGGTCTTCCTGCTCGCAGCCCCCCCGCGGCCAGCCGGGTGCGCCACATCCCGACCTGCGGGCGAAGTTGAAGAACGGGAAGCGGAGGACGAGGCCATGAAACTCTCAATAAAACGAACGTTCGTTCTATTTTGCACAATTTCCGGCCGGTTTTGAATCCATCAAGGGTAAATACTTAGCCTTTCCCTGTCAGGACTTTTGCCGACTCAGCTGCCTCAATGCGCAATAAAAAACGCCGCCAGTCCTGAGACTGCGGCGTTCCTGAAAGAGTGCCTGAGGAGCGACTCAGACCACGACCATCATGGCCAGGCTGGCATCCAGGTGTTCGGTGGGCAGACGGCGGAAGCCCGAGCGGGCATAGCGCTGCAGACGTCCCAGCGCAAACGAGGTCAGCACACTGGCAGCAACCGATGCTTCGGCCGTCGGTGCAGCAGAGCCCATGGCGCCGGCGGCAGGGCGCAGGCATTGGCGCAAGGTGGACTCGATGCGGTCAAAGAACTGGTTCATGCGGGTCTGCAGACGCTCGTGCTCGAAAACGATGGCATCGCCGACCATCACGCGCACCATGCCGGGGTTTTTTTCGCCAAACTGCAGCAGCAATGCCACCACGCGGTTGGCATTGCGCACGCTCGTGACCGGATCATGCGCGGCCTCGGGCACATCGCGGCCCACAATCTGCTGCACCAGCGTGAAGACGGACTGCTCGATGAACTCGATCAGTCCCTCGAACATCTGGGCCTTGCTGGCGAAGTGACGGTACAGGGCCGCCTCGCTCACACTCAGGTGGGCAGCCAGAGCTGCCGTGGTGATACGGTCGGCACCGGGCTTTTCCAGCATGGAGGCCAATGCCTGCAGGATTTGCTCGCGGCGTTCGCCGGGCTTGGGGCGCTTGCGCGCAGGAGCCATGGCAGGAGCGGCAGGACTGTCCTCCGCGGGATTTTCAATATTGGAAACAGGCGACAGGACTTCAGACTCAGACATAGGCGACTCAGTATTTATTAGCAATTTTCTCACAGCCAGTTGCACTGTTAAGCACACGACTATCCTTACCGGTAGGTGTCAGGTGCGTCAAACCAACCTTAATACACAGCAGGCTTGCGGTCTCCACCCCGAACTTTCACCCCCGCTCTCACCAACACGCAAGCGTAACCGAGAAATTAACCTTTGAGAGCTTCAGATACCTCATGACTGCCTTCTGAAACTGATTGAACCGGAATTTCAAGTCTTACTAATAGGCCTTTACCGAAACTTCCATCTGAAAAACTCAGCACACCTTGATGCAATTGCGTTATTTCATCGGCAATTGCCAGGCCCAGACCGGTTCCCTCTTCAATCACTCCCTGGGCGCGATAGAAACGCTGGGTAATCTGGCTGCGCTCTTCCTCGGGTACGCCGGGCCCGTCATCATCAACCTCGACAAAAGCCCATTGCTGCACACCCGCCATCTGCAGCAAGGTGGCATCGTCCGTGCCCACGGGCCGGGGGCGCAGACCGCAGCGCAAGGTGACGCTGCCGCCCCTGGGCGTGTACTTGATGGCGTTTTCCACCAGGTTGGAAACCAGTTCGCGCAGCAACCAGCTATGGCCCCAGACCGATGCAGGCTCGACCTCGAGGCCAAAGTCCAGATGCTTGATCGAGGCACGATCGATAAAGGTCTCGAGCATGCTCTCGCAAAGTTCCTTGAGGTCCACCTCCTGCAACGGCTGCACCTCGGCATTGCGCGCATCGGCACGCGACAGGGCCAGCAGCTGACGCGCCAGCTGGGAGGTGCGCCGGGTTGCATCGCGCAGCTGCTCGATCTGCTCCACCGTGAGCACGACCTGCGCCTGCTCACCCGTACGCTTGGCCAGGCGCCTGGCCTCCTGCCCGCTCAGGGCCCAGGCCTCCACCTGGGTCTGCAAGGCCGCCAGCGGCGTGCGCAGCTGATGGGCTGCATCGGCGACGAAACGGCGCTGGCCTTCGGCCTGGGCATTGACCAGGGAGAACAGGCGATTGAGCGAGCGCACCAGCGGGCGGACCTCGGCTGGCGAGGTCTGCTCGTCGATCGGGCTCAGATCGCGCGGCGAGCGGCGCTCCACCGCCTGAGTCAGCTTGTGCAGCGGCTTGAAGGCCCGGCTCACCGACCAGTAAATGGCCACGGCCGCGCCCGCAATCAGCAGCAGATTGGGCAGCAGCACATGCATCAGCAACTGGCGCACCCATTGCTGGCGCACATCGCTGCTGTCGGCCAGCATGACGACCATCTCGCCGGCGCCATAGGTTTCGGCCTTGAGCACGGCAACGCGATAGGTCACACCGTCATGCTCCTGGCTATGGAATTCCGCCGTGCCGGTCGCCGGCACATCGAAGTTGATCCAGGTATCGCCTGCCACCACATTGCCCTGCAGATCGCCCACGGCATAGCCTGCTTCATCGCCCTGATTGCGCAGAAAGTCTTCGACGCTTGGCGTCAGCGACACCAGCGGCGGCGTGCCGTCCGCAATCGAGGGCGCGAGCACCGAATCGGCCAGGGCCGGCAGCAAGCGCAACAAACGCTGGTCATGCTGGGTGGAGGCCTCATCGGCGGCGCTGTAGCTGAACCAGCCACCCATGGCCGCCAACAGCATCAGCGGCACCAAAAGCAGAACCAGCAGCCGAAAACGCAGATTGGCGGTCATTAATGTTTATTGAATGAGAAATCGGAGTATTCAATTTTCATAGCTGCAAGCGCTTCATTAATAACCGATTCAGATATATAAATAACTGAATTCCATATCAATCAATCGCAGACAGCTATCAAATAGAGAATCAAACAGATTCAGGCATCAACTCCAGCCGATAACCGAAGCCCCGAATGGAGCGCAGGGCCACGCCATGCGGCTCCAGTTTGCTGCGCAGGCGGGACACATAAACTTCCACGGCATTTGGCGTGATTTCACGGTCCCAACCGGTCAGGGCCTGCAGCAGCTTTTCCTTGCTGGCGGGCTTGGGGGCATTGAGCAAAAGATACTCCAGCACCGTCCATTCACGTGGCCCCAGATCGATGGGCAGCAGCTTGCCTTCAGTTTCGCCTTCCTGCGGCAGCTGGCGTGCGCCGGCGCGGCGGCCCGCCGTATCCAGCTCGATACAGCCAAAGTTCAGGACAGCAGAAGTTGCTGCCTGGGAGCGGCGCATCAGCGCACGCAGGCGCGCCAGCAACTCGGGCAGCTCGAAGGGCTTGACCATATAGTCGTCGGCACCCCAGTCCAGGCCTTGCACCCGGTCCTGCAACGCATCGCGCGCCGTGAGGATCAACACCGGCATGGCCTTGCTTTCCACATCGCTGCTGCGCAGGCGACGCGTCAGCTCCAGGCCGTTGATGCCCGGCAGGCCGATATCGATCACCGCCACATCGAACGCTTCCTGGGCCAGCACTTCCAGTGCACGCTCGGCACTGCCCACCCAGTCCACCGCATAACCGGCATCGGAAAGACCCAGCTTGATACCGCTGGCCACCATCACATCATCTTCCACCAGAAGCAAACGCATAAAGTCCTACCTCGCTCAAAAACAAAAGCCGCCCAAAGGCGGCTTGCAGCGGAGTCCTGAGCGCGACTCCACCCGGGAAAGCCCTGCGGCGATGTTAACGCCATATGTGAAAAGTCACTCGAGAAGAGCAACCACATGTCAGGGCCAGACAGGCTCATCAATGGCTGCGAATCATCGTGCCATACGCCTGGTCCGTCAAAATTTCCAGCAGCATGGAATGCGGCACGCGTCCATCGATGATGTGCACCGCATTCACACCCGCCTTGGCAGCGTCCAGAGCGCCCGAAATCTTGGGCAGCATGCCGCCGGAAATCGTACCGTCGGCAAACAGCGCATCAATCTCGCGCGCCGTCAGATCCGTCAGCAGATTGCCGGCCTTGTCCAGAACGCCCGGAGTGTTGGTTAAAAGCACCAGCTTTTCAGCTTGCAACACTGTTGCGAGTTTGCTTGCAACCACGTCGGCGTTGATGTTGTAACTTTCGTTCTCCTCACCAAAACCGATAGGGCTGATCACTGGAATGAAAGCATCGTCCTGCAGCGCCTTCACCACACTGGGGTCGATGGCAACGATATCGCCCACCTGACCCACATCGTGCTCGATGCTCGGATCCTTGTTATCCAGCATCTTGAGCTTCTTGGCACGAATCAAGCCACCATCTCGCCCCGTCAGGCCCACGGCCTTGCCGCCGGCCTGATGGATCAGACCCACGATGTCCTGCTGCACCTCGCCGGCCAGCACCCACTCCACCACTTCCATGGTCTCTTCATCCGTGACGCGCATGCCCTGAATGAATTCACCCTTCTTGCCTAGACGACCCAGCGCCGCTTCAATCTGAGGCCCACCACCATGAACCACCACAGGGTTAATCCCCACCAGCTTGAGCAACACCACATCTTCCGCAAAGTCCGCCTGCAAGGCAGGATCGGTCATGGCATTGCCGCCATACTTGATGACCATGGTCTTGCCATGGAACTTGCGGATGTAGGGCAGCGCTTGCGCAAGGATTTCAGCTTTGTCGCGGGGGGCGATTTGGGTGGTGGGGTCAATGGTGGTCATAGATCAAGGCTCTGTCCCATGGGACAATGTTCAAGTCAGATGGGCTGCATTGTGCCGCAAATGCTCTTGGAGACGAGCAAGATGCCAACTTCCCCGAGTCAGCCTCCCACGATATAAAACAATTCCACGTCCACTCACTCCATGAATTCGATTATTTTCTCTGTTCAAGAGTTATTCAGGTACGACGCGTTCCTTGCAGGTTTTGCCTCCTTTATCACCTGCGTGTTACTGGTTACCACCAAAAAATGGCATGGCAGTCTGTCCATGGATACAACGGACGGCTTGCAAAAATTCCATACCAACCCCACACCTCGAATTGGCGGTATTGCGATTGCCATCGGAGTATTCGTAGGCTATGCAGTATCCAGCCACGGTATGGCAGCAGCAGAAAAACGCGCCATTCTCAGTGCCATACTGCTTGCAGGCATGCCAGCCTTTGTTTTCGGCCTCATGGAAGACATCACAAAAAAAGTCTCCGTCAAGGTGCGCCTGCTCGCCACCATGGCTTCCGGTGTGCTGGGCTGGGGTATTACAGGCACCTCTCTGACGCATGTGGATATTTGGGGGGTAGATTGGCTTTTGAGCTTTACACTTATCTCCGTCATATTTACCGCCTTTGCCGTCGGCGGCGTTGCCAACGCCATTAATATCATCGACGGCTTCAATGGCCTAACGGCAGGTACAGCCATTATCATGCTTGCTGCCTTTGGATTTATCGCACGCCAAGTGGGAGATATCCCACTGGCCTTCACCTGCCTCATTATTGCAGGTGCCGTCATGGGATTTTTTTTAGTGAATTGGCCGGCAGGAAAAATATTCCTGGGTGACGGCGGTGCCTATTTTCTGGGGTTCATGCTGGCATGGATTTCAGTTCTCCTACCCGAGCGCAACACCTCTGTTTCACCCTGGACCAGTCTGTTGATCTGCTCCTACCCGATTATTGAGGTCGGATTCAGTTTTGTCAGAAAGACGATTCGAGAAGGCTACCACCCCAGCCAGCCGGATGGCGTGCATCTGCATATGCTGGCCAACAAGCGCTGGGCCAAGAAAGCATTCTCCAGCTTTTCCAAACCTATCCAGAATGGCTTGACTTCACCCTTCCTCTGGATGTATGCGGCCGTGCCCTGCCTGATGGCGGTATTAACCTACCAAAACAAATGGCTGACGGCCAGTTGCTTTTTCATTAGCGTTATTTGCTATCTGGCGTTCTACAGCAAGCTGGCCTATTTCCGCTGGATTCCGCCTCGTCGCAATTAATCAAGCAACATCTGGATAAGCCGGGCATTGACCTTTTCGGCGTCGAACCGCTGCTCTGCAAGACGCCGACTTTCCTCACCCATTCTTGCGACCAGAGCAGGATCGCGGACAAGGCAAAGCATTTTCTGCGCCAGAGCCTCGGCATCCCAACGCGGAACCAGATAGCCGTTGACACCATCGACAACGGTTTCGCGGCAGCCCGGCACATCGGTGGTAATTACTGCACGCCCAACAGCCATGGCCTCCTGAGTGCTGCAGGGAACGCCTTCACGATAGGAGGGCAGTACAAAAATGCTGGCATCTGTCAGCCACTGTATTACGCTGCTCACATGGCCCGGATATTCGACGACGCCGGATGCAATCAAATCGTCCAGCTCCAGGCGTGAAAGCCCACCCGGATTTTCCTCGTCCAGACCGCCCAGCACCACAAAGCGGGCCTCTGGATGCAGTCTCTTCACCTTTCTGGCGGCTGCCACATATTCGTTGATACCCTTTTCCGCCAAAAGCCTGCCTACAAAGATGAAGCTTGGCGATTTTTGGGAGTCCAACGGTATATATGGATACTTTTCCAGATCCACTCCGATACCGCCCAAAATGCTGACATTCTTTGCCTTTAGGCCGTTGCGACTCAACAGGTCTGCGGAGTCATCTGGATTCAGGAAAATCAGGCGATCCAGTCCGGGGAGAGCCAGGCCATAAAGAAATACCTGTACCCAGCGCAGGATTCTCTGCTTGCGCTTCAGCCCGGTCGGTAGATCGGTGAATACATATCCCAGACCCTCAAGCATGCCGATATTGCAAGGAACCGCAGCCATTCGGGCAGCAATGGAGCCGAAGATCACCGGCTTGACAAAATAGGACAGCACCACATCGGGGGCGATCTTCTTCAGTTGCCTAAACAGCTTCCAGGTATCAACGAGATCCCTGATTGGATTGAGTCCTGCTCTGTTGAGAGAGTAGTCCACAGGTATGGCTCCAAGAGCCACAATTTTTTCTCGGGAGACATCGTCATAGTCCACACAGAACACATATACCGTGTGATTTCTCGCCACCAACTCCTTGATCAGGGATGTCCGGAAGTTGAAAACACTGGCAGAAACCGTACCAAGCAAGACCAATTTCACACGCGTCCTTCCCATGCATCCCGATAGGATGCCAGCATACGATCCAGCCCAAAGCTGTTTGATACATGAGCTCTGGCGGCAGCCTGTCTCAGAAGCCAGGCTTCAGCCTGCGCCATGGCCGACACAGCATCCTGAATGCCTGCAGCCAGAGCCTGCGGATTGCCCGGCGGCACCACCCAGCCCGTATCGCCTACCATCAACGCGGCATCACCGACATCCGTGGTCACACAAGGAGTCTCGCATGCCATGGCTTCGGCAATCACATTTGGGAAAGCCTCGGCTGAACTGGAAAGCACATGCAGATCCAGCGCACTCATCACGGCAGGAATATCGCTTCGCTGGCCCAGCAGGTGCACATGCTCTTGCAAGCCATTGAGCAGAAGCTTGCTTGTGATCTCTTGATTGGCGGCATCCATGCCGCTCCCTACCAGCACACATCGAAACTCTAGGCCCTGACTCCTCAAAAGAGCCAATGCCTTGATCAGATTGTCGTGATCCTTTTGCGGGTCAAAGCGACTCACCATCCCCAGCAAAGGCATGTTTTCAGGAATACCCCACTCCTGCCTCAAAAGTTTGGCGCCTGCAGGGTTCGGCGAAAATTTCTGAAGATCGTAGCCATTAGGTATGACCTTCATCTTCCTCGAAGAGAATCCTATCTCTTCGTGAATTAGCCGTGATTTTTCAGCGCAGCAGACAATGACTTCGGGAATCCAATGGGACAACATTGCATTGATCTTGGCAATCCATCGGGTCGACGCCTTGGTCTTTCCCTTTTCCAGAATACTGTGATGAATCCCCCAGACTATATTCTTGATGCCAGAAGTTCTAGCGACCAATCCACCCACCAGATCGCCATGATACATCCAGGTCTGAACAGCCATATCAGTTCCGGCATGCACCTTCTTTTCATTTCGCAATAGTTGCCACAGAAGCTTCAATCCACCCGGAGTCAAACTTCCGGCTGGCATATTCAAGCACTCTACCTCGACACCAGCTTCCTTTAGCAAAACCCCATATTTACCCCCATTCATTAAAGAAATTACCTTGTGGCAGTTTTCTTTATCAGAAGTGGACAGGCGATATAGAACAGCTTCTGCCCCACCATCTCCAAGACCAGTAATTATGTGAATAATTAGCATTTTATAGAACTCTTAACCAAAAAAAACCACTGAAGAGTTATATAAATAATAAACATCGAGACCATGCATATCTTCCACCAGCGCTCAAAATCAAATATTGTCAAAATAAAAATAGGCAACGCGGCTGCAAGAAATCTGGTGGAATATCCACCGTGCAAAACGTTGAATGTAACTATAGACAGAACAACATAGCTGTACTTACCAAAGAAAGACTTCATCATTTCTTTATAATTGAATATCATTGCAAAAAGCATCAACATCCAAAAAAGCGAGTATTGAAACGAGCTTCTCATATCAGGATATTCAGCTCTTCTATCACCCAAAACAATGAGTATCCACTCTCTCAATGGTCCCAAAGCAATAGAAATCAATGCACCAAACATCAATATAAAAATCAAGTAGATCGATTTTCCCAATTTAAATTTTCGGGAAAATTCATCCATAAATACGATAAATATATAAATAGATAGAAAAATAATAGATGCAGTATGAACCAGCATGGCCACAAGCACCACTCCGATAGCAATATATCTATACCTATCCTTCAAGAAAAATGCCAAAATTAGAATAGAAACAGCTAAAGCAGATCTCAGTTGCGAAAATGAAAAATCAACAATCAATGGATTGACGAGAAATATCAGCATCCATGGCTTTCCATATTTCAATACTAGCATAGCCGGCATGAGCAATGAAAAGAAAGAAACACAAAAGAAAATTACCTCAAGGTCAACCCCATTATTAATCAACGAAATAACAGAATAATGCCACAAAAATTCATTAATAAAATAATCCTTGATCCCTGAAAATCTCACATAACTAAAGATACTTTCTTCAAATAAAAAATAATGCGAATAAACACTTCTATCCTCATACGGAAATTGATATATTGATTCATATATAGAAACCCATGGGACAGCACACATGAATAGCATGAACAAAGCCAACGCCAGGAAACCGCCAAAACTCTTCCCAGTATTATTCATATGTAAATATCCATCAGGATGACAATATTTTGATGTATTGCATGTACTTCATCACAGACTTCTTAACACTGAAATCCTGTGCCCTTGCAAGACCGGGGTGGCGATCAGCATCTAAAATCGACGCATCCATGGCCTCTGCCAAGGCCGCGCCATCGCCCACAGCAACCAGTCGACCCCATTTTCCATTTTCAAGGATCTCTGCCGGCCCACTGGGACAGTCCGTGCTGACGACAGGAGCGCCACATGCCATGGCTTCAATCAATACCGTCGGAAGCCCCTCCCAGCGCGAGGACATAACGAAAAGATCTGCCGACGCCATCCACGCATAAGGATTACTCACGAATCCAGGTAGAGCCACATCCTCCCCCAACTCATACTGAGCGATCTTTTGCTCAAGCATGCCACGCTCTTCACCCTCTCCCAAAATAAGCAGCTTGGCCGGCCGTTTCTTTCTCAGAATGGAGAATGCCTTCAGCAAAGTTGAAAAATCCTTAGCTGCAGCCAAACGGCCTGTTGCCAAGATAAAAGGGATTCCCTGAACCCTGGGCCATGGCCACTGCACTTCTTGAGCCGACAGCAGGCTCAATTGCTCGGTCACAACAGGGTTATATGCCACAGCAATCTTGGAACGTTTGATATTCAGCTTGTTCGCCAGATCATCGGCCACACCTTGGGATACCGCCAATATCTGGTCTGCCCAAGGATAGGTCAACTTCATCAACCAAGGCAAGATACGCCCCATCCCGCGAAAATCTCCTTGGCTTGCTACAGATAATGTATTGTGCTCAGTGATGATCAATTTCGTTGAAACACCGGACAATCTCCTTGCAACCAGATTTACTACATTGGCATAATCCAATGCAGAAATCATAACTCGAGGCCTGCTTTTCTTCAGATATCTCACCATTTCTGGCAATGCAGCCAAAGTGCGAGATTTTTTAAAATCTATCAGGTTTACCTTTTCCGACAATGCAGACGCATGAGCCCCTTGTCTCGTATTTACAACAAGCAAGTCTACATCTAATCCCTCTTCGATCAGTCCATTTGCCAGCAGAACCATGACACGCTCTGCACCGCCTCCGCCCAACGAGGGGACGAAGAGAGCAACTCTCTCATATTTCTCTTGCATTCATAAATCTCCGCTGCAAATAATCCCTGCCACCCATAAAATTCCCCCCCAGCAATATCAATATATAGACTAATCCACCAGATATTGCTGATATCCAGAAAACATATCCTGAAGTATTCTTCGCACCCCATAAGATGGCGAAAAAGCACAAGGCAGCGAATAATATTTTTACTGTTTCCCTGTTCAAAAAAGGAATTTTTATAAATTTTCGTCCCAAGTACATGCTCAGCCCTAAAGTGATGACATAGGCCATCAAGGTGGCATAGGCAGACCCCATTACTCCAAAAATAGGAATCCACCAATAATTCAAGGCGATATTGACTATCGCTGCGATGGCTACAATCACCACCTGATATTTGGTGCGCGCCTTGATCTGAAAAGCCAGATCAAAATGATATGCGCGTATCCCAGCCAAAACAGCGGCAGCGGCAATCCATGGAGCGATCGCACGCCCCACATCCCTGAAGGCGCTGCCCAGCACCAACTCGCTCCATTGAGGTGCGAGCATGCCTAGCGCACACGCCAATGGCAAGGAAACTGCCAGCAACAGCGGACCATTGCGAGCCAACTGAGTCTGGGCTCCTGCATCGCCCTGCTTTGCATACGCATTGAGCGTGAGGGGATAGACAGCCAGATTGATGACCACCATCGCCAAAGTAATCAACTGCCAGATGAAATCAAAGCCAGCTGCATAGCTACCCGCATCCGACTCGCTCAGCAGGCTGCCAATCATCAATCTGTCAGTGCCGGCAATCACCATGGCCAAGGCAAAGGTCAAAGTGAGTGGAAGCCCGTAATGAAGATAAGAAACCACATCCAGGCGCGATCCCGCATGAATATTCATCTTGCCACGCGTGGACTGCATTCCAAAGGTCAAGGCTGCAGCGCAGGATCCCAGAGCAAGCCCGGTCAAGGGGCCGTAATAAACACCCCCCATCATGACCATCGCCACACCCACACTCAGGCTGAGCATGGAACGTGTGAAAGCCATTGCACCATAGCGCAGGGGTTCCAGCTTCACGCGCGCTATTTCCGCCGTAAGGTCGAACCAAGCCTGCGCCACCGCCAAGGCGACCACCAAAGCCAGAACCGGCCATGACTTCAGTGAAGGAAGGAATTCGTAGATTACCGGAGCCGCGACAATCAAAGGCAGGGCCGAAATTAAAAAGCAATAGAAAATCGTTCTAAGGAACTTATCTTCCTGATGAATATTTTCTGCATAGAATCTCAAAAGAGATAGCTGCACCCATTGAAAACAGACCAATGCCAGAAAGGTGGATGTAATCAGCGCAATGGAGTAGACGCCATAATCATGAGGCGAAAGGATTCGCGTGTAAATGGCAATTGCGGAAAAGTTGATTATTCCCGGAACTGCCTTCGAGAGAAAATACTGAAATATTTGTTTTGCTATCAATTTCAGCCTTTATATTCAATTCAGCCTGTGAAGACCTTATTGCTCCTGCCATTTTTCAATGAATCTATTATTTTTCGCAGCACTCGCTAACAACAACCTTATGAACTTTCATTTCATAAAATAAAAAGGAGATGCCCCATTATCGGCATCTCCTCGTTGATAGCTCAAAAAGCCACGTTCAAACAGCTAGCCTCGCCAAATCCGCCACCCGATTCATGGCCTCATGGAGCAAAGCCAGCAAGCCCAGTCTGTTTGCCTTGAGAGCCGGATCTTCGGCATTGACCATGACTTGCTCGAAGAACGCATCGACCGAGGCACGCAATGCTGCCAGGGTTTGCAGGCTGGCGGTGTAATCACCTGCTGCAAACTGTTGCTGGGCTTTGGGCGCCACCTGCTGCAGCACCGCATACAGATCTTTTTCGGCTTGCTCTGCCAGCAGTACCTCATTCACATGGGGCTGAACGTCGGTTTCGGCCTTCTTCAGGATATTGCCCACACGCTTGTTGGCCGCGGCCAGGGCCGCTGCTTCGGGCAGGGTCGCAAAAGCTCGCACGGCTTCCAGGCGCTTTTGCACGTCGGACAGGCGCTGGGGCTGCAGGGCCAGCACGGCCTCCACTTCCTGGGCGCTGTAGCCTTGTTCGCGGAACATATTGGCCAGACGGTCGTAGATGAATTCGACCAGCTGGGGCGTGGCGTCCTGGATCTTGTCGCCAAAGGCGGGCAAGGTGCTGACCAGCAGGGTTTCCAGATCCAGCTCCAGATCCTTTTCGACCAGCATGCGGATCACGCCCAGCGCATGGCGGCGCAGGGCGAAGGGATCGCGGTCGCCGGTGGGCAGGTTGCCGATGCCGAACATGCCGACCAGGGTTTCGAGCTTGTCGGCCAGGGCCACGATCACGCCTACATCGCCGCGCGGCAGTTCGTCGCCGGCAAAGCGGGGCTTGTAGTGGTCTTCGATGGCATCGGCCACGGCCACATCCAGGCCGTCGTTCTGGGCATAGTAGCGGCCCATGATGCCTTGCAGCTCGGGAAACTCGCCCACCATGTCGGTGACCAGATCGGTCTTGGCCAGCATGGCAGCCTGATCGGCCAGACGGCCCAGCTCGGAGTTGCCCAGCTGCTGGGCAATGCTCTTGGCGATGGCGCGTACGCGCGCGATGCGCTCGCCCTGGGTGCCCAGCTTGTTGTGATAGACCACCTTGTCCAGTTGCTCTACGCGGCTGGCCAGGGTCTTCTTGCGGTCCTGGTCGAAGAAGAACTTGGCGTCGGCCAGACGGGGGCGCACCACACGTTCGTTGCCGCCGACCACGGCCGACGCGTCCTGGGGCTGGATGTTGCTGACGATCAGGAATTGATGAGTCAGCTTGCCATTGGCGTCCAGCAGCGGGAAGTACTTCTGGTTGGCCTTCATGGTCAGGATCAGGCATTCCTGGGGCACGGCCAGGAATTCCTTCTCGAATTCGCAGACCAGCACATTGGGGCGCTCGACCAGGGCCGTAACCTCGTCCAGCAGGGCCGGGGCGTCGATGGGGCGCACGTCGCCGCCAATGCGTTCGGCAGCCGCCTGCAGTTGGCGGGCGATATCGGCACGGCGCTCGGTAAAGCTGGCGATCACGGCGCCCTCTTCACGCAGTTGCTCGGCATAGCTGTCGGCGTTCTGGATGACCACGGGGTCCACAGCGGCTTCAAAGCGGTGACCATGCGTGGCAGCGCCGGCGGTCAGGCCCAGGGCCTTCACGCCGATCAGCACCTGGGTGCCATGCATCACGACCAGGCCGTGGGCCGGGCGCACAAAGTGCACGCTGGTCCAGCCGTCCTGCAACTGGTAGCGCATGACCTTGGGGATGGGCAACTTGGCCAGGGCTTCGTCCAGCGCCTTTTGCACGCCATCGGTCAGCAGCACGCCCTTGGCCGTGGATTCGTAGAACAGGGCTTCGGCCTTGCCTTCGCCCTGGCGCTTCAGAGCGGTCACTGCGGATTCGTCGGCCCCCAGGGCCGCCAGTTTCTTGAGCAGTGCCGCCGTGGGCTTGCCTTCGGCATCCAGCGCCACGGAGACAGGCATCAGCTTTTGCGAGACAGCCTTGTCTTCGGCCTGGGGCAGCACTTCGGTGATGTGCACGGCCAGACGGCGGGGCGACGCGTAGGCCGTCAGGCGCGACTCGGTCGATGCCAGCAGTCCCTGGGCCTTGAGCTGCTCGAAGATGACAGCGGCAAAAGCATCGCCGAGCTTTTGCAGTGCCTTGGGCGGCAGCTCTTCGACAAACAGTTCAACCAGTAGATTCGATGCGTTCATGATGATCTTGATAGCCGCCAGCGCTTGCTAGATCCAGGCTGGCCGCTGAAATTTTGGGATATGGGTCGAAATGAAGCCTGAAGCCGCTTATGCGGCTTTCTTGGCTGCCTGCTCTGCGGCCTTGGCCAGCTCGGCCAGCACCTCGTCGGCATGGGCCTTGGGCGCCATGGGGAAGCCCAGGCGCGCGCGGCTGTCCAGATAGCTCTTGCCCACGGCGCGGGCCAGGTTGCGGATGCGGCCGATATAGGCAGCGCGCTCGGTCACCGAGATGGCGCCACGGGCGTCCAGCAGGTTGAAGGTGTGAGCGGCCTTGAGCACCTGCTCATAGGCGGGCAACGCCAGCTGGGCGTCGATCAGCTGATTGGCCGTACCTTCATGAGCTGCAAAGGCGCTGAACAGGAACTCGGCATTCGAATGCTCGAAGTTGTAGGTGGACTGCTCCACCTCGTTCTGGTGGAACACGTCGCCGTAGGACAGGCCGTCGGTATAGACCAGGTCGTACACCGATTCCTTGCCCTGCAGATACATGGCCAGACGTTCCAGACCGTAGGTGATTTCGCCGGTGGCAGGCTTGCAGTCGATGCCGGCGACCTGCTGGAAATAGGTGAACTGGGTCACTTCCATGCCGTTGAGCCAGACTTCCCAGCCCAGGCCCCAGGCGCCCAGCGTGGGGTTTTCCCAGTCGTCCTCGACAAAGCGGATGTCGTTCTTCTTCAGATCGAAGCCCAGGGCTTCGAGCGAGCCCAGGTAGAGCTCGAGGATGTTGTCGGGCGCAGGCTTCAGAACAACCTGGAACTGGTAGTAGTGCTGCAGGCGGTTGGGGTTCTCGCCATAGCGGCCGTCCTTGGGACGACGGCTGGGCTGCACATAGGCTGCCTTCCAGGGCTCGGGACCGATGGCGCGCAGAAAGGTCGCGGTGTGCGAGGTACCGGCGCCGACTTCCATGTCATAGGGCTGGAGCAATGCACAGCCCTGTTCGGCCCAGTAGGACTGCAGTTTCAGAATGATTTGTTGGAAGGTCAGCATGACTTGTATACGTTCGCGCGTCTGCAATCACTGGCGATTGCGGGCGGCATCTTCATTAAGAGGTGTTCTGGGCGGTATCGACCGCATAAGCGGTAGATTCTAAGTCTGTGCCACTGATCACGGGCGTAGTCTGTCTGCGCGGCCCCACAGCGGGCATTTTCACGAAACGGCCCAGCCGGTGATTTCAAAATGTGAAAAGCAAAACGCTAGCACTTACCACCCATGAATAGACAGTTGCAGCATCAATCGCCCATGAAACCATTGGATAGCTAGCGTAGTGCGCTCACTTTTTAACAATTTCCGCGCAACTGCCATGCATCCCGGAATCGGCTGCCGCGGTTTGCCTCCTAGAATGATTCCTTTCCCGTCATCCTCATTCGGAGCACGTCATGGATTTCATGAAAATCATCACCAAGCAACTGATCGAAATCATCGAATGGACCGATGATTCGCGCGACACGCTGTCGTATCGCTGGCCCGATGAAGACAAGGAAATCAAGAACGGCGCCCAGCTCATCGTGCGTGAGTCGCAGCAGGTGCAGTTCGTCTCCGAAGGCCAGTTCGCAGACCTGTTCAACCCGGGCCGCTATCTGCTGACCACGCAGAACATCCCGGTTCTGTCCACGCTGCGCGGCTGGAAGTACGGCTTCAACTCCCCCTTCAAGTGCGATGTCTACTACATCAACACGCGCTTGTTCACGGGCAACAAATGGGGCACGTCCAACCCCATCATGATGCGCGACAAGGACTTTGGCGTGATCCGCCTGCGCGCCTTCGGTACCTATGACTTCCGCATCACCAACGCCGCCCTGTTCCTCAAGGAAGTGGCGGGCACGGACCAGAACTTCCGCATCGACGAGTTTGCCGACACCATGCGCTCGCGCATCGTCAGCATCTTCTCCGAGGCCCTGGCCAAGGCCCAGGTGCCGGCACTCGATGTGGCCCAGCGCTACAGCGAGCTGGGCGACGCGCTGCTGCAGCTCATCAACCCGGCCGTCAGCGAGAAATACGGCCTGGAAATCACCAGCTTCCTGCTGGAGAACGTTTCCGTGCCGCCCGAAGTGGAGCAGGCCATCGACAAGCGCTCCAGCATGGGCGCCATCGGCAACCTCAACGACTATGTGAAGTACCAGATGGGCCAGGCCATGGCCAATGGCGGCGAAGGCGCTGCGGCGGCCACCATTCCGGCCACCATGGCCATGGGCTTCGGCATGGCTCAGGAAATGATGAAGGGCATGCAAGGCGGTGGCGCTGCAGGCGCCCCGGCCGCTGCTGTGGCAGACCCCTTCTCGCCGGCCGCGGCGCAAGCCGCACAGACGCCTGCCGCCCCGGCCGCCGCCGGTCTGCAGGTGCTGACTCCCGCCCAGGCTGCCCAGGTGCTGGGCGTGGCCGAGGCCGATGTGCTGGCCGAAATCCAGGCCGGCAACCTCAAGGCCCGCCAGATCGGCAGCCAGTGGCGCATCGCCCAGGCTGCGCTGGACGAGTTCCTGCGCGGCTGATCCGCAATCCATGGCATCGGGGTGCACGTCATGAATGAACACAAACCGGTTTTCATCAGCACCACTCCGGTGCTGGCATCGCTGGACATGGCGCGCACCGTGGCTTTCTACGCCCGCGTGCTGGGCGCCAGAACCGTCCACGCCCAGCCCGGCGAGTACGCCATCGTCTCGCTGGGCGGCCTGGAGCTGCATTTCTGGGCCTGCCAGGACCCGGAGATTCCCAGGCAGACCAGCTGCCGCATTCAGGTGGCGGGAATTGCCGCCCTTCATGCGCAATGCCTGGCCGAGAATGCGGTTCACCCCAATGGCGGTCTGCGCCAGCAGCCCTGGGGCACCCAGGAATTCAGTCTTCTCGACGAGGATGGCAACTGCGTGACCTTCTACGAAACCCATCCCGCCGCTGTTGCCGCCTGAACCCGTTTTTGCCGTGGCCACACCCGCTTCCTCTTCTCGCTCTTCCGGTTCTTCATTCACCCCTGTCTCCCAGACGGCGCCCCCTTCCATGGTGGGCAAGCATGTCTGCCCCGAATGCGGCGGCAATCTGGAGTGGAATGCCAAGGCCCAGTCGCTCAGATGTCCATACTGCGGCACCGTCGTTCCCTGGAGCGAGCAGACGCAGCCCGAGCTGGGACGCGCCGTCGTGGAGCAGGATCTGGCCGATGCCTTGCGCAACCCGGCCAGCGGTCGCGGCTGGGGATCGGACGAGCGCTATGAGGTGCAGTGCCAGAACTGCCGCGCCATCTCGGTGTTTCTCGGCAAGAACGTGGCCCAGCGCTGCGACTTCTGCGGCTCGCCGGCCATCGTCGCCCATGAGGAGCGCAGCGACGCCATCACGCCGCAGAGCATCCTGCCGTTCAAGATCAGCGACGGACAGATTCGCGACAAGATCCGCCAGTGGTATGGCAGCCGCTGGTTTGCGCCCAGCAAGCTCAAGAGCGCCGCGCTGACGGACACGCTGCACGGCGTCTATCTGCCCTACTGGACCTTTGACGCCCATGCCAGCGCGCAGTGGTGGGCAGAGGCCGGCTATTACTACTACACCACCGAGTCCTATCGCGACGGCAACGGCAATCTGCAGACCCGCCAGGTCCAGCATGTGCGCTGGGAGCCGGCATCGGGCAGCTTGCAGCATTTCTTCGACGATGAGCTGGTGCCGGGCACCGTGGGCGTGCACGCCCATCTGCTGCGCCAGGTGGAGCCCTTCCCGACCACCACCGACCTCAAGCCCTACAGCCCGGAGTTCGTGCGCGGCTGGACGGTGGAGCGCTACCAGGTGGACCTCTCCAAGGCCGCCAGGATCAACGAGGAAGACATGGACAGCCAGCTGCGCAGCATGTGCTCGCGCGAGGTGCCGGGAGACACTCAGCGCAATCTGCAGGTCCAGCGCCAATACTCGGGCCGCAGCTTCAAGCACACGCTGGTGCCGGTCTGGCTGGTCGGCTACACCTATGGCAGCAAGACCTACCAGATCGTGGCCAATGGCTATACCGGCCAGATTGCGGGCGAGCGGCCTTACAGCTGGGTCAAGATCCTGTTGGCCGTACTGGCCGCCATCCTGCTCGTCATGCTGATTGCGCCGCTGTTTGTGCAGCAGTGAAGCTCATTTTTTGATAGCTATTTGCGCTTTATAGATATAGATTTTGATTTTGTTTTCTTGAAATTCGAGAACCTACAAGCGTCAGCAGCTATTCAATCCGTAGCAGCTACCAGGCCTTCCACACCTCTTCGGCCAGGCCAAACGCCGTGCTCGCACCCGAGCCGCTGGTCACTGCCACCACGCGTGTCGCTGCATCTGGCGCTTTGACAAAGCAAGGGGCTTCGGCACTGGAGGGATAGATGCCCGTCCAGCGCTCCACGACCTGGGCCTTGTCGATATGCAGCGCCTCGTGCATATGGCGCAGCATGAGCTGGTCGACGGCTTCGCTGGCAAAGGGCTGGGGCGCGTGGCCGTAGTGGTGCGAATCGCCGACCACCAGCGAACCGTCGGCGCTTTGCACGGTAATCAGGTGGATGCCGTGCTTCAGGCTTTGCGCCTCCTCGCGCTCCAGCTCGGCGCGCAATGCTGCGGCTTCGGGCAGCGCGCTATAGCCTTCGTAGCGCACCAGGCTCAGATCCCCCATGACCGATCCTTCGAGCTTGAAGCCTGTTTGCGGCTTGACACGCAGCATCTGCAACTGGCACAGCTGCACTTGGTTGTCAGTCCATTCGCCTGCAAACAGCCCGCCTGGATCGGCGTTGTTGCAGACCACCACGCGCTCTGCGTGGTACTTGCCACGCGAGGTGGTGACGCGCGGCGTTGCCACTTCCGTCACGCTTTCGCCAAAGCGGAAATCCACTCCCAGATCCTGCTGCAGCCACAGTGCCAATTGCGAGATGGCGGTGCGCGACTCCACACGCAGCTCGTGCGGGCTGTAGAGCACGGATTGCAGCCCTTCGGTGCGCAGCGCCGGATGACGCGCCGCAGCCTGGGCGGGCGTCAGCATCTCGCAGCCCGCGCCCATCTCGGTTTGCATGAATGCCTCAAGCACCGCTGCCGCAGCAGGGCGGCGCGCCGTCAGCCACAGGCCGGCATGCAGGACATCGATACCAGCCTTGGGCGCAATCTCGGCCCAGACATCGCGTGAGCGCATGGCGCGCCGCCAATGGGCGCCGGCGCGCTGGCCCGTGATGGTGACAAAGCCGAAGTTGCGAATCGAGGCGCCCAGGCAGGCAGCGTCGCGCTCTATCACCAGCACAGAGCGGCCGCGCGTTGCTGCGGCATAGGCATGGGCCAGGCCGACAATGCCGGCGCCGACGACGATCAGATCGTAGTTTTTCATAGCGTTACAGAAAAAGCAGACAAGCCAAGTCCCTGCCGCAGCGCCAAGGCGATGCAGCGACAGACGTTCGGAGAATCAAGTGATGTGGAGAAAGTCCTCAGCGCTGGCGCCAGTGCTGGGTACGCCGCTGCAGCCAGGCATCCAGCAGCGCAATCAGCAGGCGACCGGCGGCTGCGGTCGCAAAGATCAGCGTGGCCATGGCGGCGGCGGGAGCGATATCGCCCGCGTCATCCATGGCCAGCACGGCTACCGAGGCCAATGTGGTTTCGGGCGAGTACAAGAAGACCACGGCCGACACCGTGGTCATGGCATTCACGAAGAAGTAGCCCGCCACCTGCATCACCGCAGGCAGGCACACGGGCAGGTGCACGCGCCACAGCAGCGTCCAGAACGGCAGGCCCATGGAATCGGCCACGCGTTCGTATTCGGCATCCAGTTGCTGCAAGGCGGTGAGCTGGGTGATGTGCGCCACCGAGAAAAAATGCGCGACCGTGCACAGCACCAGAATGCCCATGGACCCGTACAGAAAGTGCAGCGGATTGCCGCCCGCATTGAAGAACAGGATATAGCCCAGACCCAGCGCCAGCCCGGGCACCGCCATGGGCAGCGTGGCCACCGCGTGCAGCCACTGGCGCGCGCGGCCCCAGCCCGTGGGCTTGGCCACCAGATACGCGCTCAGAAAGCTCAGCAGCGCGCCTGTCGCCGCCGTGGCCACGGCCATGGTCAGCGAGTTGGCGTAACTGGCCCAGCCGCCACCATCCATCAGGTCGAACTGGTAGTTCCTGAAGGTCAGCGTCAGGTTATAGGGCCAGAAGCTGACCAGGGATGCCAGCACGGCCACGCCCATCACCGCCAGCAGCGCCAAAGCCATCAGGCTGCAATACACCAGCAGCGCACGGTCGAGCGGCGCACAGGGCTGCGGCACCAGAGGCACGGCCCGCACGCTCATGGCAGCGGCCTGCCGGGCACGCAAATGGCGCTCGGCCGCAAAGGCCAGGCCCGCAGGCACCAGCAGCAGCATGGCCACCACGGCACCCATGGACAGGTTCTGCTGGCCAATCACCTGCTTGTAGATATCGGTGGCCAGCATCTGCGTGTTGCCGCCAATCACCTTGGGCACGCCAAAGTCGGTGACCACCAGAACGAACACCACAATCCAGGCAATCATCAGCCCATAGCGGCTGGCTGGCAGCGTGACCTGGCAGAAGCTGCGCCAGCGCCCCGCGCCCAGCGTGGCGGCGGCCTCATACAGGCGCGCATCGCCCGAGGCCAGCGTGGTGCACAGAATCATCAGCGCATGCGGAAACGTCCACAGCACCGAGCCGAGAATGATGCCAAACGGGCCGTAGGCCGTGCCGCCCAGCAGCCAGCTCTTGAGCAGACCCTGGGCGCCAAACAGATAGATCAGGCTGATGGCCATGAGCAGCGACGGCGCCAGCAGAGGCACCAGGGCGATGGCGCGAAAGAACTTGGCCAGCGGCATGCAGCTGCGCATCACGCCATAGGCATAGCCATAGGCCAGGGCCACACACAAGGTGCTGCTGAAGGCAGACAGCCACAGGCTGTTGAACAGCGACTGGCCTACGCCCGGCGTGCGTGCATAGGCGAGGTACTGGGCCAGGCCCGAGAACTTGCCATCGGCCGACACAAAGCTGTGGCCCAGCAGCGCCCCCACGGGCAGTGCAATGGCCACCAGCAGCGCGCCCAGCAGGCCCAGCACCGACAGGCCCAGCCACAGCTTTTCCCAATCGAAAAAACGCGTTTGCCGCGGCGCCACAGGGCCGGTGTCTTGCTGCCGACGTGATTCCGCTGCAGGCGCATAGCTCCCCACGGGCAGCGCAGAAGAAGAGGCATCCATGCTTATGCCGCCTTTCGCAAAATCTCTGGCGCTGCCAGCGACTGCAGCGCGGCAGCCGGCAACTCCAGCAACACCTCGCCCTGCAGCCAGTCGGGCAGACGCGCGTCATGGCGCAGCGGCCATTGCACATCGATCTGGCATTGCAGCGTGGGGCTGAACACGCGCACCAGGACCAGCGAACCCAGGAACGAGGTCTCGACCACCCGCGCGCGAAACAGATTGGGCAGTGCTGCGGGCTGGGCCGGGTGCAGCACCACGCTTTCGGGCCTCACACCTACCAGCAAGGCATCACCGACCTCAAAGCCGGCAGTGCTGCATTCAAGCCGCCCCTCGCCCACGCGCACCGCGTCGCCCGACTCGGCCACGGCGGGCAGCAAATTCATGCGGCCCACAAAACCGGCCACAAAGTGGCTGACCGGCTTGGCGTAGAGCTGCTCGGGCGAGCCCTGCTGCTCGATACGGCCCTGGTGCATCAGCACCACGCGGTCGGCCATGGAGAGCGCTTCTTCCTGATCGTGCGTGACCATCACGCAGGCAATGCCCAGCTGGCGCTGCAACTGGCGAATTTCGCTGCGCAGCTCGGTGCGCACCTGGGCATCGAGCGCGGACAGCGGCTCGTCCAGCAACAGCAGGCGCGGGCGCGGCGCCAGTGCGCGGGCCAGCGCAATGCGCTGCTGCTGGCCGCCCGACAATTGCGCCGGATAGCGCTGCGCCTGCGCACCCAGACCTACCAGAGCCAGCATCTCCTGCACCCGGGCCTGCACTTGCGCCGCAGGCTGGCCCCTGAGACCAAACGCCACATTCTGGGCCGCCGTCAGGTTAGGAAACAGTGCGTAGCTCTGGAACACCACGCCAAAGCCCCGGCGCGCGGCGGGCCAGCGCGTGATGTCCTCGCCCTGAAACAGAATGCGGCCCGCGTCGGCCTGCTCGATGCCGCACAGAATGCGCAGCAGCGTGGTCTTGCCGCAGCCCGAAGGGCCCAGCAGGCTGACGAACTCGCCGCCCTCCACCAACAGGCCAATGTCGCGCAGCACCGGGGTGTCTTTGTACTGCTTGGCGATATGTTCTATGCGCAGCATGTATCTCTTTCAACGTGCAAACAATCCGAAGGTCGTTCCGATCTGTATCGCTCGAAATGCCCACCGCTGCATGTGCAGACCCGTTTCGCCAGTGACAGCGAGCAAGGGCAGCCCCACAGCGAGGCTGTCGTCCCCCTCCGGCGCTCAGCGCCAGAGAGGGGGAAGGCGCGAAGCGCCTCAGGGGGTGTTATTTCTTCTCCGCCTTGGCTTCGTACCGACGCGACCATTCGGCCAAGATACGATCGCGGTTAGCCGCTGCCCAGTTGAAATCGTTCCTGGCCAGGCGCTTTTCCAGATCGGCCGGAATGAACTCGTGCTTTTCCTGGGCCTCGGGAAGGGCCAGCACGGCAAAGTTGGCGGCGTAGAGCTTGTTGGCGTCAGGCGTCACCGCCCAGTCGGCCAGGGCCTTGGCCGCGTCCTGCTTTTTGCTGGTCTTCAGAATGGCCGTGGCTTCCACATCCCAGCCCAGGCCTTCCCTGGGGAAGACGATGTCTATGGGCGCACCATCCTTCTTGGTCTTGTTGGCCCGGTATTCAAAGCTCAGGCCTACAGGGAACTCGCCCGCGCCGGCCTGGCGGCAGGGCTTGGAGCCGCTGTGCGTGTAGATGCCGATGTTCTGGTGCAGCGCATCCATATAGGCCCAGCCCTTGTCCTCGCCCATCATCTGCAGCCAGGCGGCCACCATCAGATAGCCCGTGCCGCTGGACGCCGGGTGGGGCATGGTGATCGAGCCCTTGAATTCGGGCCTGGTCAGGTCGGCCCAGCTGGCAGGCGTGGGCAGCTTGCGCTTTCCGCCCTCCACGGTGTTGAAACAGACGGCGGACGACCACAGATCCATGCCCACCCAGGTCGGCGTGGCTGCCGGATCGCGCATGGTGGAGCGCACCCTGGCCAGGTTTCTGGGCGCATAGGGCTGCAGCATGCCTTGCTTGTCCAGCAGCATCAGCGAAGTGGCGGCCACGCCCCAGATCACATCGGCCTGGGGATTGGCCTTTTCGGCCAGCAGACGGGCGGTGATGATGCCCGTGCTGTCGCGCACGAACCTCAGCTCGATGTCGGGATGGGCTTTTTCAAAAGCCGCTTTGTAGGCCTTGATCTGATCGGCCTCCAGGGCCGAATACACCAGCAGATCGGTCCTGGCGTGGGCCGCGGATGCCAGGCCCAGCAAGGCCGTGGCAACCGTGGAAAAGGCGATCAAGGTGAAGCGGCGAGTGGCGGGTGCAAAAGCGTGGCGCATGGATAACAGTCCCTTGGATTGATCGTTGCCGCCCGACCAACGCGGCCGTTTGCGACATGAGGGAACTGTAGAAATTCACTGTGAAACGCCTGTGTCACAGAACTGAAATCTGGCAAAGGCGTCATCAGCAAACTTTGTAGTCATCGCGCTGCTATTGATTCAAAAGCAACTTACGCCTTATCTGTCTCATATTTCTTTATAAAACCACCTAAAAGACATTGCTTATATGCGCAAGAAGCTATTGAAATCAAAGCTGCTCATCCGCATTACCGGCTGCTGCGTTCATGTTGAAATCCGGGCACCGCTTTCTTGAAGACCTTGTCATGTTTGCCACACAGCTCAAATCCTTTTTCTGGGTTGCCCGCCTCGGCAGCATCACCCAGGCAGCGCGCCAACTGGGGCTGAGCCAGCCCACGGTCACGGCGCAGATCAAGGCCTTGGAGGAGCAATATGAGGTCGAACTGTTCACGCGCCAGAGCGGAAGGCTGGCCATCACCGATGCGGGCCTGAAGCTGCTGCCGGAAATAGAGAAGCTGCTGCTGCAGTCGGCCCAGATCGAATCGGCGCTGCGCCAGTCGGGCCATGTCAACCAGGGCCAGCTGCGCATAGGTGCAACCGCCCCCTACTATGTTCTGGACATCGTCAAGCGCTATCAGCAGCAATATGCGCTGGTGGAGGTGAGCATCGTCAACGGCAATTCGCGCCAGATGATTCAGGCGCTGGCCGAGTACCAGGTGGATCTGGCAACCTCTTCGCATCTGGACACCGATCCGCGCCTGCTGCGCCTGGAGCTGGGGCGCGACCCGCTGGCCCTGGTCGTGCACCGGCAGCATGCGCTGGCCGGGCAGAAGTCCGTAGCCATCGAGGATCTGGCAAAGAACACGCTGATCCTGCGCGAGCGCGGCTCCATGACCCGGCAGCTGACCGAGCAGATGCTGGAAGCCGCCCAGGTCAGCCCGCAGCGGATCCTGGAAATTGCCAGCCGCGAGTCCATACGCGAAGCCGTGATCCGTCAGATGGGCATCAGCATTTTTGCGCGGCACGAAGCATCGGCCCACCCTGAACTCGTCGTTCTCGACCTGCAAGGCGAGGTTCCCAGTCTTCCCGAATACCTGTACTGCCTGCGCGAACGGCGCGATGCGCAGCTGATTCAGCCGTTTCTGCAGATGGCCGAATCAGACCAGACTTAATCGAACAGTTCGGCCTGCTTGAATGCAGGCTGATTCCGGTCCTTTTCGGACAAGGAAAACTCGATATCGAGCTGGGGCCAGGCAATAGCTATGTCGGGGTCATTCCAGAGCAGCCCCCGATCCGACTCGGGCGCATAATAGGCTGCGGCCTTGTATACAAGGTCCGCCGTATCGCTGAGCACCACAAAGCCATGGGCAAAGCCCGGCGGAATCCAGAGCTGTCGGTGATTCTCGGCACTC
Organism: Comamonas sp. NyZ500; assembly: GCF_016772095.1. Classification (NCBI taxonomy): domain Bacteria; kingdom Pseudomonadati; phylum Pseudomonadota; class Betaproteobacteria; order Burkholderiales; family Comamonadaceae; genus Comamonas; species Comamonas sp. NyZ500. Next base: position 108,909 of record NZ_JAEIJE010000003.1, read on the forward strand.
AGCTCCGCACCCACCCATTGCCCAAAAGTGGGCGAGCTGCGGCGGATATCCACGGCCACATCAAACACCGCACCGGAGATCACACGCACCAGCTTGCCCTGGGCATGGGGCGGCAGCTGGTAGTGCAGTCCACGCAGCACGCCCTTGCTGCTGCGGCTGTGGTTGTCCTGAATGAACTCGTAGTTCGTGCCCGTGGCCTGGTTGAAGAGGTCCTGGCGAAAGCTTTCCACGAAAAGCCCTCGCCCATCCCGATGAATCGTGGGTTTGAACAGCTTGATCTCAGGGATCGCAGTCGGAACGACCTTCATCGCACTCCAGCCTCCAGACATTGCATCAGATACCGTCCGTAGCCGTTCTTGAGCAACGGCCTTGCCAGTTCGGCGAGCTGAGCGGCGTCAATCCAGCCGGCACGAAATGCGATTTCTTCCGGGCACGCCACCTTCAACCCCTGACGCTGCTCGAGGGTGGCAATGAATTGACCTGCCTCCAGCAGACTGTCATGGGTGCCAGTGTCGAGCCAGGCATAGCCTCGCCCCATCAGCTTCACATTGAGCTGACCTCTTTCCAGATAAATACGATTGATGTCTGTGATTTCCAACTCGCCTCTGCCAGAGGGCTTGAGGGTCTTTGCAATCTCGACCACTTGCGAATCGTAGAAATACAGCCCCGTCACTGCGTAATTGGATTTTGGCTCGACCGGCTTTTCCTCTATCGAGAGCACCTGCCCTTGCTGGTCAAACTCCACCACCCCGTAGCGGCTGGGCTCCTGCACATGATAGGCAAACACCGTCGCTCCACCCTGGGTCTGATTGGCAACTTTGACCAAGGTCTGCAGATCATGGCCGTGGAAAATATTGTCTCCAAGCACCAGCGCGCAAGAGTTCCCTCCCAGAAAAGACTCGGCAATCAAAAAAGCCTGGGCCAGGCCATCCGGACTGGGCTGCACCTCATACTGAAGGTTCAGGCCCCACTGGCTGCCGTCGCCCAGCAGTTGCTGGAAGCGGGGCGTGTCCTGCGGGGTGCTGATGATCAGAATGTCCCGGATGCCCGCCAGCATCAGCGTGCTCAACGGGTAGTAGATCATGGGCTTGTCGTAGATGGGCAGCAGCTGTTTGCTGATGGCCAGGGTGGCGGGGTGCAGGCGGGTGCCGGAGCCGCCAGCCAGAATGATGCCTTTGCGCTGTGTCGTCATGATGAATCAATGGATGGCTTCCAACGCTTTACCGATAAGCGTTGGAAGCGAGTTATTTGAAAATTACAGAATTTCGCGCAGCATGCGCTCCACACCTTGCTGCCATGCGGGCAGATGCAGTTGCATGGCCGCTTGCAGCTTTTGCGTATCCAGGCGCGAGTTCAAGGGCCGCGCGGCCGGAGTCGGGAAGGCCGTGGTCGGCACGGCAGCAATGCTTTGCACCTTCCAGTCCAGATCCGGTCGCAGGCTTTGGGCGCGCTCGATCACATGGCTGGCATAGGCATGCCAGTTGGTTTCTCCTGCCGCAACCAGATGGTAGAGACCGCCATCGCCTTCATGAGCGCTCATATGGCGCACGGCATGGGCCGTGACATCGGCGATCAGATCGGCGCCGGTGGGCGCACCCCATTGATCGTTGATCACGCTGAGCGCTTCGCGCTCCTGCGCCAGGCGCAACATGGTCTTGGCAAAGTTGCCGCCACGCGCTGCATAGACCCAGCTGGTGCGAAAAATCAGATGACGGCAATGCGTGGCCGCAATCCGCTGCTCGCCCTCCAGCTTGGTGCGACCGTAGACCGATAGCGGCCCGGTTGCATCACCCTCCTTGCGTGCCGCACTGCCAAAGCCGTCGAAGACATAGTCGGTGCTGTAGTGCACCAGCAGGGCGCCCAGGCTTTTGGCCTCCAGCGCCATGACTTCGGGGGCTTCGGCATTCAGGCGCAAGGCCAGATCCGGCTCGCTCTCGGCCTTGTCCACTGCCGTATGCGCTGCGGCATTGACGATCACATCCGGGCGCACGCTGCGAATGGTCTGCGCCAGTGTCTGCAGATCGCCGATATCACCGCACAGGCCATTCCCATCCACATTCACGCTCTGGCGATCCAGCGCAATCACCTCTCCCAAAGGGGCGAGACTGCGCTGCAACTCCCAGCCGACCTGACCGTTCTTGCCCAGCAGCAGCAGCTTCATGCCGAAGCCTCGCCGGTGTACTGCTTTTGCACCCAGTCACGGTAGGCGCCCGACTGCACGTTGGCCACCCACTCGGGGTTGGCCAGATACCACTGCACGGTCTTGCGAATGCCGGTCTCGAAGGTCTCGGCCGGCTTCCAGCCCAGCTCGCGCTCGAGCTTGCGCGCATCGATCGCATAGCGGCGATCATGGCCGGGACGGTCGGTCACATAGGTGATCTGCTCGGCATAGGCCTTGCCATCGGCGCGCGGGCGCAGCTCGTCGAGCAAGCTGCACACGGTCTTGACGATATCGATATTAGCCTTCTCGTTCCAGCCGCCCACGTTATAGGTCTCGCCCAGTTGGCCGGCCTCCAGCACACGGCGGATGGCGCTGCAATGGTCGCGCACATACAGCCAGTCACGCACCTGCATGCCGTCGCCGTAGATGGGCAGCGGCTTGCCGGCCAGCGCATTGACAATGACCAGCGGGATCAGCTTTTCGGGGAAATGCAGCGGGCCGTAGTTGTTGCTGCAGTTGGTCGTCAGCACCGGCAGGCCGTAGGTGTGATGCCAGGCCCGTACCAGGTGGTCAGAAGCCGCCTTGCTGGCCGAGTACGGGCTGTTGGGCTCGTAATTGTGCTCTTCGGTAAATGCAGGATCGGTCGGCGCAAGCGTCCCATAGACCTCGTCGGTGGAGACATGCAAAAAGCGAAAACCGGACTTGGCCTCGCCTTCCAGGCCATTCCAATAGGCACGCACCGCCTCCAGCAGGCGGAAAGTGCCCACCACATTGGTCTGGATGAAATCCTCGGGGCCATGAATGGAGCGGTCCACATGCGACTCGGCCGCAAAGTTCACCACGGCGCGAGGCTGGTGCTGCGCCAGCAATTGCGCCAGCTGTGCACTGTCGCCGATATCGGCCTGCACAAACACATGACGGGCATCGCCCTTCAAGCTGGCCAGATTCCCCAGATTGCCCGCATAGGTCAGTTTGTCGATATTGACCACGGGCTCATTCACATGTGCCAGCCAATCGAGAACAAAGTTGGCGCCGATAAAGCCTGCACCGCCGGTTACGAAAATCATAGAGAGCTGCCTCTAAATTTCAGTGATAGCGATAGAAAAGCCCAACCCACGGCCATCAAGCCAGCACACTCAGCCCCAGCGCTTTTCAGCCATCACCAGCAGGCCATCAAAAATCAGGTTGTTGATCAGCTCAAAAGGCCTGGTCATGCTGGGAGACATTTTCCAGCCGGCACCGCCCGCCATGATGCACATCGGCTCTGCACCGCAGTGTTCTGCCAGATGCTGATACATGCGCTCCACCGCACCTGCGATGGCATAGGTGCCGCCGCTGGTCAGCGCATCGCTGGTGTTCTTGGGAAAGCATCTGACTTCACCGGTCGGCACGTGCAGGCCCGCAGTACCGCCTTCCAGGGCCCTGAGCATGATGCCATGCCCGGGAATGATCAGGCCGCCCAGAAATCGGCCTTGCGCATCCATGGCATCGACCGTCACTGCCGTGCCCACCATAACCGTGATCAAGGGCCGGGCCTCGCCCAATTGCAACATGTGGTGACGTGCACCAATCATGGCCACCCATCGGTCCGCACCCAGCCTGGAAGGATGGTCATAGCCATTGGTCACCCCTGCTTCTGCGATGGAGGGGACTACCCACTGAGGCTCGAGATTCCATCCCAGCATGAGCTCGATCTGCTCGTGCACCCTGCGCCTTGCCGTCTCACCGGCAACCACGCAGCCCAGCATGCGCTCGGGAGCTGGCAGCCCGGCCCAGGCACCTTCTGCCAGGCGCTCTATATGCTCCAGGAACTCCGCTCCATGGGCCAGCAAGGCAGCACCAGGGCGTTGATCTTCATACATGGCCCACTTCAAACGGGTGTTGCCAATGTCTATGGCCAAAAATGTCATGCGGCGGATTATCAGCACTTTTCTCTGTGACAGACAGCCGCTTGTCACATTCATTACAAGTGCGCAGGAAATTGTCAAAGAAAGCGCTCAGTCCATATCCTGCAAGAAATCATTTCGATTTACCGTTAAAGTGAAACGCTTTCTTCCACTACTTTTGAGGAGTCGAAACCATGGGTCTGTTCAGTTTCATCAAGGAAGCCGGAGAAAAACTGTTTGGCGGCAGCGACGCACATGCAGCCGCACCGGCCGAAGACTTGAATGCCAAGGCGGCTCAGGCGATCGCCAGCTATATCAACACCCAGAATCTGGGCGTATCCGATCTGCAGGTTCAATTCGATGCTTCTCAAGGCAAGGTAACAGTCAATGGCACGGCTCCCACTCAGGCTGTCAAGGAAAAAGTGACGCTGTGCTGCGGTAATGTGGCCAATGTCCAGTCCGTGGACAACCTGATGGCGGTCACCAACCCCGAGCCAGAAGCCCAGTACCACGATGTGGTACGCGGTGACACCCTGTCGGCCATCTCCAAGAAGTACTATGGTGATGCCAACAAGTACAACGTGATTTTTGAAGCCAACAAGCCCATGCTCAGCAACCCGGACAGGATCTATCCTGGCCAGAAACTGCGCATTCCGGCGCTCTGAATCAGGCTCTGTAAATACAGCCGCAAAAAGCGCTCGCATGAGCGCTTTTCTCATTTGACTCGAAGTTAGACTGCAGCTTATGAAAACTCTGCTCACAGGCGGTGCCGGCTATATCGGCAGCCATACAGCCATCGAACTGATCAGCCACGGTCATGAAGTCGTGATTTTCGACAACTTCAGCAACAGCCATCCTGAAGCAATCCGCCGCGTGGAGCAAATCACTGGACGCACTATTGCCGTGATCAATGGCGATGTCCGCGATCAAGCTGCGCTTGAGCAGGCCTTGCAGGAGCATGGCATTGACAGTGTCGTGCACTTTGCCGGCAAAAAAGCAGTGGGCGAGTCCGTTGCCCAGCCTGTGGACTACTACGACAACAACGTCAACGGCACCCTGGTGCTGCTGCGCGCCATGAAAAAGCACAATGTGCGCAATCTGGTGTTCAGTTCTTCGGCAACAGTCTATGGCTCGCCACAATATTTGCCTCTCAATGAGGTACACCCTACTTCGGTCACCAATCCCTACGGCCGCAGCAAACTGATGGTGGAAGAGATTCTGTCGGACCTCTACCACTCCGACTCCCAATGGTCGCTGGCCGTGCTGCGCTACTTCAATCCCATTGGTGCCCATGCCAGTGGCCTGATTGGTGAAGACCCTTCGGACATTCCCAACAACCTGCTGCCTTTTGTGGCGCAGGTCGCCGTGGGCCGTCGTGAAAAGCTGCAGATCTTTGGCGGCGACTACGACACCGTGGACGGCACCGGTGTGCGTGACTACATCCATGTTGTCGACCTGGCCCGAGGTCATGTCAAGGCACTCGAGAAGCTGGCCGGCCTGGCCAAGCCCGAGTTGCTGACCATCAACCTGGGCACAGGCAATGGCTACAGCGTGCTCGAAGTGCTGCATGCCTTCGAAAAAGCATGCGGCAAGACCCTTCCCTATACGATTACAGACCGCCGCCCCGGGGATGTGGCCAGTTGCTACGCAGACCCTGATCACGCCCTGAAAACCCTTGGCTGGCAAGCCGAGCATGATCTGGACACCATGTGCGCCGACACATGGCGCTGGCAAAGCCAGAACCCCAGCGGCTATCGCTCGGTCTAGAAGCTGCAGGCCAGGCCCTGCGCATTACTGATGCCAGGGCAGGCCGCGCTTGCGCCAGCCACCCAACTGGCCTCGTTGGCCGTTGGCGTCAACGTCGCCTTCGAAACCTTCAAGAATGTTGTAAGCCTCGATTCCCAGGCCCGCAGCACGCTGGGCAGCCGCAACAGAGCGCACACCGCTGCGGCATAGCAACACCACTTTCTTGCCCTCAGGTACCGCTGCTCGCAGTTCGGCGTCAAAGTTCTGGTTGGCTGCCATGCCGGGCCACTGCTTCCAGGCCACGGCAACAGCGCCTGGCACCTTGCCCACCCATTCGCGCTCGGCATCGGTGCGCACATCGACCAGAACCGCTTCACCAGCCTGCAGCCATTGCCAGGCCAGCTCCGCCGGCACATCGCCGGCATAGCCGGCAGCGGGTTGGATTTGGGTTGTATTGCTCATTTCATTCCTCGTCTCGATCATTGCCGCTATTCCCAAACGGGCAAGGGCCTGTCTCTCAATGCTCTGCGCAAGTGCTTCCAGTCGGGCAGCACCTGAGCCACCACGGCCCAGAACTGCGGGCTGTGATCCATATGATGCAGATGGGCGAGCTCATGCACCACCACATAGTCGATGATTTGCGGGCTGTGCTGCATCAACCGCCAGTTCAGACGAATGATCCCGCTGCTGTTGGCACTGCCCCAGCGCGTGCTGGCACTTGTCAGGCGCAGCGCATTCCAGCGCACACCCATGAGTGCGGCATAGTGCAGCATGCGAGCCGTGAAATAGCTGCGCGCCTCCCGCAGTATCCAGGCCTGAACGGCTGCGCGCACCTGGGCAGGCGGTGCCCCTGTCGGCAAGGACAGATGCAGGCTTTGCGAGCCATCGCCCCCCTGCTCTCTATGCGTCTGGCGGGTACGCAGCAGTTGTGACGTATCCCCGGTCAGCCACAAACTCATGGGCTGGCCCAGATAGTCCAGCACGCCTCCATCCTGCCAGAGAATGCGCGCTTCCCGCTTGATCTGCTGTCGCTGTCCGGCTTCCTGCAGCTTGCGCACAATCCAGCCGGCCTTGGTCTGCAGCGCTGATTCGATCTCGCGCATGGCCACCCATTGCGGAGCGGTGACTTCAAGCCCTTGCAGCCCTACGCTGAAGCCTATGCTGCGGCGCGCCGAACGGCGTAGCAGATAAGCCACCTCGCGCCCTTGCAAGCGGGCGCTGTGGCTGGCTTCCGGATGCACCAGAAGTGTGGGCTCTGCAGGCAGCTCATTCTCTTCAGGATCAATAGCACCCACAGAGATATTGACGGGCGCTACAAGCTGACTATTCTCAAATTCCAGCTCGGATTGATCCAAACGCTGTTCAATGGTTTCAGGGCCGCTGCGCCGGCGCTTGCGCGGCATCAACCCGCCCCGCCCATCCCCCACCACAGGCGGCACCAGCCATTGCCAAGCTTGCTGCAAGCTATCGCCTGTGGACATGGGCAGTTTTGCCTTATTTTCGGTAGGCCTCTGGGTCCAGGCGCTGCATTTCGGACTCGATCCATGCCTCGACCTCGACCATCAACTCGTCATGCTTGCGGCCCACCGAAGAAATGGGCTTGCCGATGGACACATCCACCACGCCAGGCTTTTTGATGAAGGCCTTGCGCGGCCAGCACTTGGCCGAGGTAACGGCAATCGGCACCACGGGTGCGCCCGTCATGATGGCCAGACGGGTAGCACCGGTCTTGTACTCTCCCACTTCGCCACGATTGACACGTGTGCCTTCGGGAAACATGATGACCCAGATGCCTTGATCGAGCAGGCGTTTGCCCTGCTCCACCACCTTGTGAAAGGCGCGCGAGCGCTGGGCTCGGTCGATGTGGATCATGTCCAGTGCACCGATGGACCAACCGAAGAATGGCACCTTCAGCAGCTCCTTCTTGAACACATAGGCCAGCGGGCGCGGCATGATGGCAGGCATGAGAAAGGTCTCGTAAGTGGACTGGTGCTTGACCAGCAGCACCACGCCCTGATTCGGGTCCGCAGGCAGGTTCTCCATGCCCTGCACCTGATACCGGACCCCCATGATCACGCGGGCGCTGTCCACCGAGAGCTTGAGCCAGGCGCGGGCAGCGCTGTATGCCTTGGCCGATGAGCCGCTGGTCCACTTGGCCAGCAGCACCGCGAAAGTGTAGGGAATGACGGTAATAGCCATCCACAACATGTGGAGGACGGAGCGAATCAGGGACATGACAGCAATCGAATGACGTGAGCACAGACCTGAAGTCTGGCCCATTGATTTGGCACGGTTATCAACAAGAAACATAGCAGCTTGCGCTGCTCTTTCAAGCAGTTGAGTCTATTTTGACCTGAAACCCGAGCTCAATGCGGGGCAGGCGCCGAATCCAGGGGTTGAGCATCCTCATCGCCTCCCAACGGCAACAGCATATTCACCACGGCCTCCAGATCCGGATAGCGCTCGCTACCTTCAGGCAGGTCGGCATCGCTGCTGCACTCGGGCCTGGCGGTGGACTCCACGAATACCAGATGGGCGCCCAGAGCCTTGCCCGCCTGCAAATGCTCGACGCCGCTGCCAATGGCCCAGATTTCATGGCCTTCCGCGCCGTAGCGATCGGCAATCTGCTCGAACAGCGCTACGCCGGGTTTACGGCACTGGCAGTCTTCATCGGGAGCGTGCGGACAAAAAAACACGGCCTCCACCCGCGCGCCGACGGCTGCCATCTCCCGGTGCATCTTGGCGTGCACGGCGTTGAGCTCGATCACATCGAACAGCCCGCGACCCAGCCCAGGTTGATTGGTGGCGACCACCACATGCCAGCCAGCACGGTTCAGGCGCGAAACCGCCTCCAGCGCACTGGGGACTGCAACCCACTCATCGGGCCGGCCAATGAAACCTTGAGCTCCCCATTGGTTCAGGGTGCCATCACGGTCAAGAATTGCGATCTTCATGGGGGAGACAGTAGTCGACGACAGAAAAAAGCCCGCTTACCTCAAGGCCAAGCGGGCTCGCGATCCAAGACTCCGGCGCTTACTGCCCTTCCCAGCGCTTGAGCACCAGGGAGGCATTGGTGCCGCCAAAGCCAAAGCTGTTGGACAGCACAGTCTTGAGTTCGGCATCGCGGGTCTGGGTGACCAGAGGCATATCGCCCAGCAGCGGATCGGGCGTCTCCACGTTCACGGACCCTGCGATGAAGCCCTTGTTCAGCATGATCAGGCAGTAAATAGCCTCCTGCACACCGGTCGCGCCCAGCGAGTGGCCGGTCAGCGACTTGGTGGACGAGAACGGAGGCACCTGGTCACCGAACAGCTCGCGCATGGCACGCACTTCCTGCATATCGCCCACAGGGGTCGATGTGCCGTGGGTGTTGATGTAGTCGATGGGCGCATCCACGGTTTCCATGGCCTGCTTCATGCAGGCGATGGCGCCGTCGCCCGAAGGAGCGACCATATCCTCACCGTCGCTGGTTGCGCCAAAGCCCACCACTTCGGCCAGGATGTTGGCACCGCGTGCCAGCGCATGGTCCAGGCTTTCCAGCACCACGGCACCGCCGCCGCCAGCGATCACGAAGCCGTCACGGTTGGCATCGTAGGCACGCGAAGCCTTCTCTGGCGTCTCGTTGTACTTGCTGGACATGGCTCCCATGCCGTCGAACAGCAGCGACATGCCCCAGGACAGCTCTTCGCCGCCGCCGGCAAACATCACATCCTGCATGCCCCAGGCGATCTGCTGGGCCGCAGCACCGATGCAGTGGGCCGAGGTGGAGCAGGCCGAGGTGATGGAGTAGTTGATGCCCTTGACCTTGAAGTTGGTTGCCAGGCAGGCCGACACCGTGGAGCTCATGCAGCGTGTGACCTGGTAAGGGCCGACGCGGCGGATGCCTTTTTCACGCAGCGTATCGGCTGCCTCGATCTGGTTGGCGGGCGATCCGCCGCCCGAGCCCATGATCAGACCGGTGCGCGGGCTGCTCACCTGCTCGGGCGTGAGGCCCGCTTGCTTGATCGCGTCTTCGAGGGCGATCTGCGAATAAGCCGCAGCATCGCCCATGAAGCGCAACTGCTTGCGGTCGATGCGCGCTTCGATATCGATCTCGGGAATGCCTGCCACCTGCGAGCGCATGCCCAGTTCCGTGAACTGGGGCATGGCCTTGATGCCGCTCTTGCCCTCGCGCAGCGAGGCCTCCACGGTTGCCAGGTCATTGCCGATGCACGAGACAATGCCCGCGCCGGTGATCACTACCCGCTTCTTGCTCATGCTGCCGTTCCCTTGGCATCACCTTCACGCAGGAACAGACCCACGCGCAGGTCATTGGCCACGTAAATTTCCTTGCCGTCGGCCAGCAGGCGTGCGTCGCCGATGGCCATGTTCAGCTTGCGCTTGATTACTCGCTTGATATCAATTTCATATGTCACGAGTTTGACATCGGGACCTACTTCACCTGTAAACTTGACTTCGCCTGCACCCAGGGCACGACCGCGACCCGGCAAACGCAGCCAGGTCAGGTAAAAGCCGATCAGTTGCCACATGGCGTCCAGGCCCAGGCAACCGGGCATGACGGGATCGCCCTGGAAGTGGCAATCAAAGAACCACAGGTCGGGCTTGACGTCCAGTTCCGCAACAATCTTGCCCAGACCGTGGGCACCGCCGTCCTCGGAGATATGTGTGATGCGATCGAACATCAGCATGGGAGGCAGGGGCAGACGTCCGCTATCGGCACCAAACAGCTTGCCTTCGCCGGACGCGATCAGTTGTTCGTAGGAAAAAGATTCAGCCATTCTCTCAATTGCTCCGCGGCAGCCTGTGCAAGCTACCTGTTACTCTGTATTTTGGGTGACGGGACCCGCGCCCGCTGCGCGCGCCCACTGCGGGCGGTACAACCAGGGATTATCAAGGCTCGCGCCCCTACCCGGGACACAATACCCGTTTTCAGGCCCAAGACTCTGCCACAAATGCCACAGCCGCTGATGCCGAGGTGGCTTATTCCGTGCGGGACACTACGCCTTCCTCGGTCTTTCTCAAGGAGATCCAGGCCAGCGCGCAGAACACGAGGCACAACAGAGTCAGAGGTAACAGACCCAGAGCATGCACCCAGCGCGCATAAGGCGTCAGCCCGTCGCGCCCCTGAACCCGGCCCTGCAGCACCGCACGCTCGAAAGGCGCCAGTGCTTTCACCACTTGCCCTTTGTGATCGATCACCACCGTGGCTCCGGTGTTCGTTGCGCGCAACATGGGGCGCTCGAACTCCAGCGCGCGCATGCGGCTGATGGACAGATGCTGATCGATGGCCACGGAGTCGCCAAACCAGCCGATATTACTCAGATTGACCAGCACCGTGGGAGCCGTCGCCGCATTGCCGAAATGGGCCGCAAGCTCTTCGCCGAACAGGTCTTCGTAGCAGATATTGGGCGACAGGCGCTCACCCGCCCAACTCATGGAAGGCTGGCCCAGTGCGCCGCGATTGAAGTCGCCCAGCGGAATATTCATGAGTTCGGTGAACCAGCGGAACATGGGCGGAATGAACTCACCAAACGGCACCAGATGGTGCTTGTCGTACTGATAGGCCTGGGTCTGCCCCGGCAGCCAGCCTTCGACCGTATTGGTGAAGCCCTTGTCCCAATTCCCCAGCGGAAGGCCCACCAGAGCCGCGCGGCTGGATTCCTTGGCGACAAAAGGTGCGCGCACAAAGTCCAGATAGCCTTCGGGAAGCTGCTGAGGCAGCAGTGGAATGGCTGTCTCGGGGGCCACGACCAACTGGGCCCTGGCGTCATGCAGTTGCTGGGCATACCAGCGCAGAGCCACCACCACGCCCGAACCCATTTCAAACTTTTCATCCTGCGGAATATTGCCCTGCAGCAGCTCCACGCTCATGCCGGGCTGCTGACCAGATGCTTCAATGGCGGCATCACGCGACCACCACAGCCCGCCCCAGACCAGGCCCAGGGCCACCGCAGATGCCAGGGCCGGCCTGAATTTCAGCAACGCCGACCTGGTCTGCATGCGCCAGACCAGCAGCGCCAGCCAGGCTGCAGCCCAGGCCGCCACAAACCCCGTGCCGTAGACGCCAATCCAGCGCGGCAGCACGGCCAGCGGGCCTTCCACATGGGCATAGCCGCCTGCGCCCCAGGGAAAACCGGTCCAGAGCCAGCCACGCGCCAGCTCGGCCAGCGTCCAGAGTGCAGCAAAGACCATCGCTGACAATGCATCCGGCGCCTTTGCCAAACGCTTGAAGCACCATGCAGCCACGGCGTAATAGCCCCCCAGAAAGCCCGCCAGCGCCAACACGGCTGCCACCGCCAATGGCGCCGCCAATCCGCCATAGGTGTGCATGGAGATGAAGAGCCACCAGAAGGTGGCCGCCAGCCAGGCCGTGCCGAACAGCCAGGCCCGGCCTGCCGCCTGAGCGGCGGTACGGGCAGCCAGCAGCGCATGAACCAGCACCGCCAGCGACAGAATCTGCAGCCACCACAGCGGACGGCCATAGCCTCCGGCCAAGCTCAGCCAGCCGTCGCCCTGGCCGCGAGCCCAGGGCCAGGCCAGAGAGAAGGCCTGCAGCCCGCCTGCAATCAGCATCAAAAGCCAGCTCATCCAGCCTTTGGGCCTGGCAGCAGCGGTCTGAACGGTAGAGGCAGTGGTGGTCATAGGAATCAGCAGGCACTAACAAAACACCCAACCGGGCGGTTGGGTGAATTCAAGCATACGAGGTATCGCCAAGATTTGTGCAAACCAAGAGGCACAAGCAGTATTTCCACCGGCATCACACCAGGCCTGACCCGGATTTGCGCAGGTCGCGATCAGTTGCGAACCAAGCTGTCTGGCGAAGGATCGCGCACCACCTTGAACCAGCGCACCGCGCCGCCCTTGGTGTGGAGCACGGTGAACTCCAGCCCGCCCAGATGAATCTGCTCGCCACGCTTGGGCACATGGCCGATTTCATGGGCAATCAATCCACCAATGGTATCGAACTCGGCATCGGGGTCGCTGGCATGCAGCGAAGTCTCGAACTCCTCGCTCACATGCTCGATGCTGGCATCGCCCGCCACGCGGTAGCTGTTGTCGGCCAGAGCAAAGATATCGCCCTCGTCCTCGGGGATGTCAAACTCGTCCTCGATCTCGCCGACGATTTCTTCCAGCACATCTTCAATCGTCACCAGGCCGGCCACACGGCCGAACTCGTCGATGACAACGGCCAGATGATTGCGATTGGCGCGGAACTCACGCAGCAGGTCGTTCAGGCCCTTGCTCTCGGGCACAAAGACGGCCGGGCGCACCAGAGCACGAATATTCAGGGTGGGAGAGCGCTGCAGCTTGAGCAAATCCTTGGCCATGAGAATGCCAATGATGTTCTCGCGCTCGCCCTGGTAGACCGGAAAGCGCGAATGCGCCGTGGTCAGAACCTGGTGCAGAATTTCTTCATACGGAGCATCGATATTGATGAGATCCATGCGTGGCGCGGCCACCATGACTTCTCCGGCGCTCATGTCGGCCATGCGAATCACGCGCTCCAGCATGACACGCGACTCGGTGCCGATGACCTGGTTGTCTTCGGCTTCGGCCAGGGTTTCGATCAGTTCATCGGGAGACTCCGGTGCCGGATGGATGAACTCAGCCACCTTTTGCAGGAAGCTTCGCTTGTCTTCCTTCTCGGGAAGTCGCGCAGGATGGGGGTCAGACACTGTCTTGGAGTGCAGGACGTGCGGTAGTCGAACAAGTCCCCAAGAATAACGGATTGTGTTGACAGACGGCTTGCTAGCTCACAAAAGCCATGAACGGCTGTCACCGAGCGCACTCAGTCAAAGCTATTTTGATATCTGCTTGCGCTTGTCTTTATTGGGCTGCAGCCTTGCCGGCTTCACAAGACGATTTACTCGCCTGATTTATGGCGGCCTTCCTGCACGCCCTTGCGCACTTCCTGCACGCCGGCCAGGAAAGCCCAGAAATTGACGGCCTGCTTCTTGAGCTGGTAGTCCATCTCGCCCAGGTGCTCCGTCACCAGCTCGCTGACATGGGTCTCGAAGTCGGCAGGCGGCAACTCCAGATAGGCTTCGGACTCCGAACCTTCTCGCTTGACCGTGGCACCCGCGTTGCGCGCAATCTTGAGCATGGCCGTGTTCTCGGACAGCGCATGGATGAACATCATGCTCACGTTCTTGCTGCGCGCATGCAGCACTGCACGTGCAAACAGACGTGCCCCCAGCCCCTTGCCGCGTGCACTCTTGAGCACGGAGACCCCGAATTCCGCGCATTTCTCATGCTCGGGGTGGCCGGCAAAGGCCAGATGCGCCATGGAGATCAATTCCAGGCGGCGGTTGAAGATGCCGAAGATATCGTCGCGCTCGAAATCGAGCTGCTCGACATAGCGGCGCACCTGCTCGTCGTTGGCCGCATAGCCAAAGCGCAGATAGCGATCACGCGCATCCAGCTTGAGCAGATGCTTGATGATGCGGTCGCGATGGCGCGGGCTCAGCGAACGGATGGGGACCAAGGACGGCGAGCGACGCTCGGCGCCATGGGACTTGCCCATGTCTCGCAGCCAGCCTGAGCCGGCCTGCCAGGGCGATGTCAACCAGTCTTTGGGGAGGTTCATAGCCTGAAATATAGGTAAAAACCCGATGTTTCACAAGCCGCATATTGCATTGCAACAATCCTGTAAGGATTTTCCGCTAATTCAACACCTTAGCTTCTGTTTCCGGCTAGGTCATGGTCCATATGAAGGACCTCTACGAAGGCTTAGAGCGGCACGGCCGTCGTGACCTTGACCCGGTCCATGACAAAGCTGGTTTTGCAATCCTGAACACTGGGGTGTTTGAGCAGCGTGTCCATGATGAAACGACTGTAATGCTGCATGTCCGCCACCACCACCCGCAGCAGATAGTCCATCTCGCCAGTGAGGGAGACGCACTCCACCACCTCGGGCCAGGTCTGCACGCTGGCGCGGAACACATCCATGGGATTGCGCTTGCTGGTTTCGGTGTATTTTTCCAGACGCACATTGATATAGGCGGTCAGCCCCAGGCCCACGGTCTCGGGCTGCACCAAGGCCACATAGCGGTCGATGACACCGTTTTCCTCCAGCCGCTTGACACGGCGCAGCACGGCGCTGGGCGACAGGCCGACCTGCTCCCCGATGACGTCATAAGTTTCTCGGCCATTGGCCTGCAATCGGCGCAAAATTGCCTTATCCAGTTTGTCGATGGTGTGCATGGAACTCATGGCGGCAGATTATAAAAAAAGCGCAGTTTTTATTAATGGTTAACCCTTGATAACCATTTAAATTGCATGAAATCAATTTTTTATGCAATTTTCATGCATTGATCTGTTTGCAGCCAAGGCATTTTTGCATGAAGCTTGTCCACGCCCTGTCCTACAGTGCATCCATCGTCGACACCTGTTCTTCATGTGTTGCGCCCCTACCCGATGGAGACCTCTGCCATGAACGCCCCACTGACTCAAAGCAACGCCAGCCAGTTCCAGACCTGGGACAACCCCATGGGCACGGACGGCTTCGAGTTCGTCGAATACGCGGCCCCCGATCCCGTGGCCATGGGTCAGCTGTTCGAGCGCATGGGCTTTCAGGCCATCGCCAAGCACCGCCGCAAGAACGTGACCCTGTATCGCCAGGGCGAGATCAACTTCATCATCAATGCCGAGCCCGACAGCTTTGCCCAGCGCTTCGCGCGTCTGCACGGCCCCAGCGTCTGCGCCATCGCCATCCGCGTCAACGACGCCAAGTACGCCTATGAGCGCGCCACCTCGCTGGGTGCCTGGGGCTATGCCCAGCAGGCCGCCCCCGGCGAACTGAGCATTCCCGCCATCAAGGGCATTGGCGACTCGCTAAT
The DNA here is from genome assembly GCF_016772095.1 of Comamonas sp. NyZ500. Lineage (NCBI taxonomy): Bacteria > Pseudomonadati > Pseudomonadota > Betaproteobacteria > Burkholderiales > Comamonadaceae > Comamonas > Comamonas sp. NyZ500. The sequence goes on from NZ_JAEIJE010000003.1 coordinate 124,541, forward strand.
CTATTTCATCGACAAATGGCGCGGCAAGAATGGTGCCAAGGACGGTGACCTGGGCAATATCAGCTTCTTCGACGTGGACTTCGAGCCTCTGCCCGGTGCCGATCTGCACCCCGAGGGTCTGGGCCTGACCTATATCGACCATCTGACCAACAACGTCTACCGCGGCCGCATGGCCGAGCTGGCCGAGTTCTACGAGCGCATCTTCAACTTCCGCGAGATCCGCTACTTCGACATCGAAGGTCAGGCCACAGGCGTCAAGAGCAAGGCCATGACCAGCCCCTGCGGCAAGATCCGCATTCCCATCAACGAGGAAGGCAACGACAAGGCCGGCCAGATTCAGGAATATCTGGACATGTACCACGGCGAAGGCATACAGCACATCGCGCTGGGCTCGACCAATCTCTACGACACCGTGGACGGTCTGCAGATGAACGGCATCAAGCTGCTGAACACCAGCGAGACCTATTACGAGCTGCTGCCCAAGCGCATCCCGGACCTGCAGGAACCCATTCCCGAGCTGCTGGCGCGCAACATCCTGGTGGACGGCCAGCCGGGCGAGCTGCTGCTGCAGATCTTCAGCGAAAACCAGCTGGGCCCCATCTTCTTCGAGTTCATCCAGCGCAAGGGCAATAGCGGCTTTGGCGAGGGCAATTTCAAGGCCTTGTTCGAGACCATGGAACTCGACCAGATGCGCCGCGGCGTGCTCAAGACCTGAGCCAGATCAACGGAGTCTGCCATGCGCCACCTCGGCCTGCACCCGCCTCGTCTGCTCGCTTGCAGCATGGCCGGCGTGGACTCCGTCGCTACGCAATACATCAAAAAGATACCAATGGTTACCACTCCATCAAACGGACCATGTGGCGACCGATTTCCGTCCCTATACTTCCCGCCATGCTGCACTGCCGCATCCACGCCTGACGTGAGTCGGCGCAGCCAGCTTCAACGCCCGGAAGGATCCAGTGTCGCGCCCCCATCAGCCCCCCGCTACAGCCCCCGAGGACTGCAGAGCACCGAGGCTGGACGCGCCTGCCGACACCTGGCGCCTTTCCCGCCGCCAGGCCATGACCCTGGCGGTGGCTTCGGCGACCTCCCTGATCGCGGACAGCGCGCATGCTGCCAGGGATGCGAGCGCCCTGCCGTCGAATTCCAGCCGCAGCCGCAACGAACTCTCGCTGGTCGTTCCCTATGCGGCGGGCGGGCCGCTGGATCGGGCAGCGCGCAAGCTGACGCAGGAAACCACGGCCCTGGGCAATATCAATGTGCTCAATGTCGCAGGCGACGGTGGCGCCACAGGTGCTGCCATGGTGGCCAGAGCAGGAGCGCGCGAGCCCATGCTGCTGATGGGTGCCGTGGCCACACATGCCATCCTTCCCTGGCTCAACCCCCAGTTGCCCTACGATCCGCTGCGCGACTTTCAGCCGCTGACACTCGTGGCCCGCATGCCTCATGTGCTGGTCATGCGCAGCGAACTGGCCATGCAGTGGCGCATCTACACGCCCGAGGATTTGCTGCGCTTCATGTCCAAGCACCGGCAGCCCCTGCGCTATGCCTCGGCGGGCAACGGCAGCATCGGCCATATCGCGGGCCAGTGGTTCCAGTCGCTGACCCAGGTTCCGCTCCAGCACCTGCCGTTTGGCGGGGCCAGACCGGCTCTGTCGGCCTTGCTCGAGGGCACGGCCGATCTGATGTTCGACAACATCGCCTCGGCTCTGCCTCATCTGCGGGCCGGCAGGCTCAAGGCCATTGGCGTGACCTGGCGCTCGCCGCTGCCGGCTCTGCCGGAAGTGCCCAGCCTGGACGACAGCATCAAGGGCATGAATCTGACCACCTGGTTCGGCATCTTCGCCACTGCCGGCATCACGGACAGCCAGGCCAAGCGCTGGTCGGAGGCTTTTGCCCAGACGCTGCAAAGGCCCGATATACAGCAGTACTTCGACGCCATGGGCGTGGTGCGCGACGACCTGCGTCTGCAGGACTTTGCCCGCCTGGTGCAGGCCGAGCATGCGCGCTATGGACAGCTCGTCAAGCGCGCCCAGATACAGATGCACTGAGCCAGCTTTCGGCTCGCTTCTCCTTTTCCCTGCTGCGCCCCGGCCACGAGCTCTGGTCGCAGCCTTCGCGACCCCTCATCTCAGGGAGTGCCTTATGAACAGCATCCAGAACACCACCACCATGGCCGGCGGCATCGGCGCGGCCCCCGTCGTCTATGGCCAGTCCGACCGCCCGCCACGCGGCGACTACACGCGTGCCCATGCCGACTACACCTGCACGCAGGACTATGCCGCCTATACCGAGGCCGAGCATGACACCTACCACCGCCTCTACGAGCGCCAATCCGCGCTGCTGCCGGGCCGCGCCAGCCAGCATTTCATCGACGCCCTGCCGTCGCTGGGCGCCAAGGAGCGCATTCCACGCTTCGAGGAAATCAACGAGCGACTATTCAAGGCCACGGGCTGGGAAATCGTCGGCGTTCCAGGTCTGATTCCCGAGGTACCGTTCTTCTCGCTGCTGGCCCAGCGCAAATTCCCGGTCACGGACTGGATACGCAAGCCCGAGGAGTTTGAATACATCGTCGAGCCCGACATCTTTCACGACCTCTTCGGCCATGTGCCGCTGCTGTTCAACCCCGTCATGGCCGATTTCATCCAGGCCTACGGACAGGGCGGCCTCAAGGCCGCCGAGCTCGGCGCCTGCGAGATGCTGTCGCGCCTGTACTGGTACACGGTGGAATTCGGTCTGATCCGTGAGAGCGGCGGCGTGCGTGCCTATGGCGCAGGCATTCTCAGCTCCGTGGGCGAGCTGGAGTACAGCGTCAACAGCCCGCAGCCGCATCGTCTGCCGCTGCAACTGGAGCGCACCATGCGCACGCTCTACAAGATCGACACCTATCAGCAGACCTATTTCGTGATTGATGACATGCCCCACCTGCTGAACCTGGCCGATGCCGACTTTGCGCCGCTGTACGAGCAGCTGCGTCAGCTGCCCACCATTGGCGCCAAGGAGTTGCTGCCCGGCGAGCAGCTGATTTAGTCAGCGGATGTATACCGGCACGCGCCATGGCAAGCGCGAGGTCAAGAGCCGAATTGTCAGATGAGAATTCGGCTCTATTCCTTTCCAGAAAAGCGCATAAAGCTCCATTTTCAATAGCATCCGACGCAGAATATCCAGGCTGCAAGCCCTGCATGACTTGGCTGCGCCCTGAAACCCTGACCGCAGCATTGCACCTATAGTGAGCGCCAGAGGCAAACTGCCGCCCACTCACTTCTTCACAATGCATTACCGCTGCAACCAACTGCTGCGCTGGCTTTTAGCGCTCCAACTTTGCATAGGTCTGGCCGTCGCGGCCGAGCTGCCTGCCAATGGCGATATCCAGACCACGTCCATCGCCCAGATTCAACAGGCATCGAACACCCTGGACAAGGTACGCCAGTCGCTCGATGACGCCGACACCTCCGAAACGCTGCAGGCACTGTCCGAAAAAGCCCTGCAGTCCAAACGCGATGCCGACAATGCCGTCACGGCGCTGGAGCCGCTGCTCAAGCAAATCGACGCTCGCATTGCCCAGTTGGGTCCGGTGGCCGAAGGCAGCGAGGAATCCCCCGAACTGAGCCTGCAGCGCAAGGATCTGGCGCAGCAGCACAGCGAGCTGGACTCCGCGCTCAAGCGCGGCAAGCTGTTGTCCATGGAGGCCAAACAGACCACGGACAGCATCGAGAAAATCCGCACCCAGCAGTTCAACGCACAGATCGCCCGCAAGGTGGCATCGCCGCTGTCGCCCTCGCTGTGGAAGCAGTTTGCCGAACATTTGCCGACCGACCTGCAGCGCATTGCGGCCCTGACACGCCAGGGCCAGGCCAGCTTTGCGGCAGCCATTGCCGAACATGGCTGGTCGGCCACGCTGAACGGCATCGCCCTGGCGCTGTTTGTGATGTTTCCGCTGCGCATCGGCCTGCGCTATGCGGGCCGAAAATTTGCGTCCTCCGAACGCGCGCCCAACGGACGGCTGCGCCGCACGGGTCTGGCTGTCTGGATGCTGGTAGTGGGCACGGCCCTGCCCGGCCTGGCCAGCCTGGTATTCATCGAGAGCCTGCGCTCCATAGACGCGATTGCACCGCGCCTGCAGACCGTGGCCGATGCCTGGATTCAATCCTCATTTGTCGCCGCCTTCTTCCTCTCCGTCAGCGCCTGCCTGCTGGTGCCCAAGCGTCCGACCTGGCGGCTGCTCAACATCGACGACATCGCCGCCCCTGCGCTCACACGCTTTGCCTGGGGAGCCGCCGGTCTGACCTGGTTCTCCATGATGCTCAACGCGGTGGACATTGCCGCACGCACCAGTGCCGTCAGCAGCGTGGCCCTGGACGGACTGATTGCGCTCGTCTATGCCTTGCTCATCATGTCGGTGCTGATGGTCATCAACAAGCAACGCAAGCGCCAGCAACTGGCCGAGCGCGAGAAGGCCGCTCATCATGGTGACGATTACCGGCCTGCGGCAACCAGTCGCTGGCTGATGCTGGCCTGGCTGGGCGGGCATCTGACGGTGCTGGCCGCACTCATCGCAGCGCTGATCGGTTATCTGAACTTCTCGGTATTCGCAGCCACACAAATGGTCTGGATCACCGTGGTGGTTCTGGCCACCTCGCTGCTGATGAAGTTTGCCGACGACGTCTTTACCTGGCTGTGCTCCAGCGAGAGCCGTATCGGCCAGGGCTTCGCTGCCGGCACGGGGCTCAAGCCCTCGCGCCTGGAGCAGGTCGGCGTGCTGTTGTCGGCTTTCACGCGTGTCTGTCTGCTGTTGCTGGGGCTGATGGCGCTGATCGCGCCCTTTGGCAACTCCAGCAGCCTGATCGTGCTGGCCGATACGCTGACCAACGGTCTGCCCGTTGGCGACTCCTTCCTGCGCCCCATGACGATCTTGCGCGGCCTGCTGGTGCTGGTTGCGGGGCTGACACTGTTTGGTGCCTTGCAGCACTGGCTGGTGGAGACCTTTCTGCCCAAGACCGAGCTGGATATAGGCGCACGCAACTCCATCAGCACCGTGGCCCGCTATATGGGCATTTTGCTGTCCGGACTGTGGACGCTGGCGGCCCTGGGCATAGGCTTTGAAAAAGTGGCTCTGCTGGCCAGCGCCTTGTCCGTCGGCATCGGCTTCGGTCTGCAGGCCATCACGCAGAACTTCGTCTCGGGCCTGATTCTGCTGGCCGAGCGCCCCGTGAAGCTGGGCGACCGCGTGCGCATCGGCGATCAGGTCGGCGACATCCGCCGCATCAGCGTGCGCGCCACCGAGATCCAGACCGATGACAAATCCACCGTCATCGTGCCCAACTCGGAGTTCATCACCAAGTCCGTGCAGAACCTGACCATGGATGGCGCGCTGGGCCGCATCTCGATCGCGTTCTCGGTGCCGCTGAACACCGATATCGTCAAGCTGCGCGAGGTGCTGCTGGGCCTTTATGCCGAGCATGAGGCCGTGCTGAGCACCCCGGCCCCTTCAATGTATGTGGACTCCATCAATGGCAGCGTGGTCAACATCACCAGCTTCGGCCATGTCTCCAGTTCGCGCAATGTCTACAGCACGCGCAGCGACCTGCTGTTCGGCCTGCTGCAGCGCTGCGCCGAGCAGAAGATCGCCCTGGTTTCCGCCACCGACATCCACCTGATTCAGGACCCGCAGGCCCGTGCCCCGGCGTCGGCTGCGGAAGCGCCCACCTCGGCTGCCTGATACCGCTCCTGAGGTCGCGCCTGCAGTTGCGCCTGCAGCTGCAGGCAGTGCTGCCAGACCCGAGGATCGAACAGCAACTGCATATGCGCTGCATCGTCGACCTGATGACACTGCGCATTCGGCAAGATCGCAAGGTCGGGGGGGAAGACGATGTTGTCGCTGCTGCTGCACCAGCAGCTGAATGACACATCCTGGGGCGGCGGCCCCAGCCGCTGCAGCCAGTCGCTGCCTTCGCGCATCTCCACGGCCGGCAGGCGCTGCGCAAACCGCGCCAGCCAGGCCCCGCCATGCGGCGTGGCCACGGTGACCACATGGGCCGCATGGCGCGCACGCTCATCGGCATCGAGCCGCTTGAGCCAGGCCCGCACCACCAGACCGCCCATGCTGTGCGCAACCAGAAGCGGGGCACGGCCGGTTTGCTGGACCATGGCTTTCACGCATCTGTCGAGATCGTCCACCATGGCATCGACTGGACTGCCATGAGCCGGCTCCAGCGTCACGGCCATGCAGGGAATGCCGCGTGCCTTGAGCCTGCGCAGCCAGACGGTCCACACGCCACGGTTGCAGAAATAGCCATGCACCAGTACCACGCCCACCTGCCCTTGCACCTGCTTGCCCTCGCGATCCACAGGCACTCCATCGGGCTCTGCATGCTCGCCAAAAGGAATCTGCCAGCCGAACAGCCGCCAGGCCCAGCGCCACTCGGCAAACCAGGCCCGCAACGCGACCATGGCAGGCGGCAGCTGCAATCCACGACCGCGCAGCACCGCACGCATCATCAGCATCTGCGTGCCGAGCTGCAGCCCGGCTCCGCTCGCAATCAGCCCCGCGCCCAGCAGTGCCACAGCCACTGAGCGCGGCCACCAATAGCTGCACCAGAGCAACAGCGCCAGCCAGCTTCCCATCACCACACAGCGCCAGAACCAGGTATTCAAAGCCTGCACCTCCAAGCGCTAGCGTAGCAAGCATGCCGCTCAACGCCTAGGACAAGCCCCCGTAGACCCTGACAGACCGCATCCGCAGAATCAGCCGCAGCGCAGGTTTTGCACGCTGGCCTTCTTTGTTCAACCCGCCGCCCTCTTCCCTGGACGACGAGCGGCTTCTGCAAGGTACCTCTTCTATGGACGCTGCCGCTCCCTGGTTCAAGAACTATCCGCCCAATGTGCCGCACGATGTGCAGCCCGAGCAGTACCGCTCGCTGGTGCACCTGCTCGAAGAGGCCTTCAGCCAGCATGCAGAGCGGCCGTTTTCGGTCTGCATGGACCGCTGGATGAGCTATGCCGAGCTGGACAGGCTATCCGCACAGATGGGGGCCTGGCTGCAGAGTCTGGGTCTGGAACCAGGGGCGCGCGTGGCCATCATGCTGCCCAATGTGCCGCAGTTCGCCGTCAGCATGGCCGGCGTGCTGCGTGCAGGCTTTACCTGCGTCAACGTCAACCCGCTCTACACCGCGCGCGAGCTCGAGCATCAGCTCAAGGACTCGGGTGCCACGGCGATCATCATTCTGGAGAACTTTGCCCACACCCTGGCTCAGGTGCTGGAGCGCAGCCATATCCGCCATATCTGCCTGACCAGCATGGGCGATCTGCTCGGCGGCCTGTACGGCAGCTGGATCACCTTTGCCGTGCGCCACCTGGCCAAGATGGTGCCGGCCTTTGATCTACCTCTTGGCTCGGATTCAGGCACCGGCAGCCAGCAGCGCCAGGTCACCCAGTTCAGCAAGGCTCTGACCGAGGGCACAGGACGCAAGCTCATCCCCAGCACGGCCACGCTGGACTCGATTGCCTTTCTGCAATACACGGGCGGCACCACAGGCCTATCCAAGGGGGCGGTACTGACCCATCGCAATATCGTCGCCGCCACGCTGCAGGCCCATACCTGGTTCACCCCTGCGCTGGAAGGCAGGGTCAAGGCCAATGAGACCCATATCGTGGCGGCCTTGCCGCTCTATCACATCTTCGCGCTCACCGTGAGCCTGTTCGCCATGCGACTGGGCGGCAGCCTGAGCCTGATCCCCAATCCGCGCGATATCCCGAAATTCGTCAAGGTGCTCAAGAAGCGGCCCTTCCATGTGCTGCCAGCCGTGAACACCTTGTTCAATGCGCTGCTCAACAACCCGGAGTTCCGCCAGCTCGATTTCTCGCAGTTGTTCATCTCCCAGGCCGGCGGCATGGCGGCATCCGAAGGCACGGCGCGTCAGTGGCAGCAGACCACGGGCTGCGCCATGATTGAAGGCTGGGGCATGAGCGAGACCTGTGCCATAGGCACGAACAATCCCGTGACCAACAAGGAGTTCACCGGCACCATAGGCCTGCCTCTGCCCGGCATCTCGATCGCCATCAAGGACGATGAAGGCCACGACCTGCCGAACGGCCAGGCGGGAGAGCTCTGTATCAAGGGCCCCAACGTCATGCACAGCTACTACAACCAGCCTGCAGAGACCGCCAAGGCCTTCACGGCCGACGGCTATATGCGCACCGGCGATATCGGTGTGCTGGACGACGAGGGATACACCCGCATCATCGACCGCAAGAAGGACATGATGGTGGTCAGCGGCTTCAACGTCTATCCAAACGAGCTGGAGAACGTCATCTCCATGTGCCCCGGCGTGCTCGAATGCGCAGCCGTGGGCGTCAAGGACGATCAGCAGGGCGAATCGATCAAGGTCTATGTGGTGCGCAGCGACCTCTCGCTGACGGAAGACCGGGTCATGCGCTACTGCCAGGAGCAGTTGACCGGCTACAAACGGCCACGCTATATCGAGTTCCGCGACGAACTGCCCAAGACCAATGTGGGCAAGATCCTGCGGCGCGAGCTGCGCTCGAACTGAGTTTTTTCAGAAAATTTACGAGTTTTCCCGAAGACTTCCAAAGTTGCTGCTAGAATTGCGGTCTTCGGGTGATTAGCTCAGCGGTAGAGCACTGCCTTCACACGGCAGGGGTCACATGTTCGATCCATGTATCACCCACCAGTTAAAGCGCGATTAGCTCAGCGGTAGAGCACTGCCTTCACACGGCAGGGGTCACATGTTCGATCCATGTATCGCGCACCAGACAAAGCCTCTTGAATTTCGGTTCAAGAGGCTTTTTCTTTGCCCGCACGGCAGACCGCCCCCTCTTTTGGAGGATGCCTGCCCACCGATACGGCTTGCATAATGGTCTTCAGAGACAAGCTGCGCACACTCCGAAGCATTCACAAGAAGCCATTGCCATGAGCCACACCGCCACCCTGGTCTGGGGAGACCATCTGCTCATGGGCCACGGGCCCATGGACGAGCTGCACGAGGAATTCGTCGAGCTGATTGCCCTGCTGCAAACCGCCGAAGACAGCGAGCTGCCCAGTCTGCTGCAAGCCATGCAGACCCATCTGCAGCACCACTTTGCCGAAGAGGACCAGTGGATGCTGAGCACCGGCTTCCCGCCACGCGACTGCCATATCGACGAACATGCGGCCGTGCTCAAGTCGGTGGCAGAGGTCCGCGTCAAGCTCGCCGAAGGCAATATAGCCCTTTGCCGCGATCTGACCAAGGCCCTGGTGGACTGGTTTCCCGGCCACGCCACGCATCTCGATTCGGCCCTGGCGCACTGGCTGTCCAAGCAGCGCTTTGGCGGCAAGCCTGTGGTGATTCGCCGCAACATCCTGCCTTCGGCCGAATCGCACTGAGCAGCACTGAGCAGCTCGCCCGCGCGACAGCTGCGTGATGAGCGGTCTGCTAGGCTTGTGCAAACAAAGCACCGCACAGGAGACCAGTCCGATGAATGCATCCCCGGCAATGCATGTCCCACTGCCGCCCGGCATGACCGTGCTGGAGCGCGGCTGGCTGTCAGCCAACAATATCGTCTTTGCCGCGCAGGCCGACGATGCCGAAGGTGCTGCCGTCATCGACACCGGCTATGTCACGCACTCCGCACAAACACTGGCACTGATCGACAGCACACTGGAAGGTCAGCCGCTGGCGCGCATTCTCAACACCCATCTGCACAGCGACCATTGCGGAGGCAATGCTGCACTACAGCAGGCTTATCCACAGGTGCAGACCTTTATCGCACCAGGTCAGGCCGAGCAGGTGCGCAACTGGGACGAAGCCGCCCTCAGCTACGCCCCCACGGGCCAGGAATGCCCGCGCTTTGCCATCACGGGCTTGCTGCAGCCAGGCAGCACGGTAGGCCTGTCGGGCCGCGACTGGCAGATCCATGCAGCTCCCGGCCATGATCCGCATTCTGTGATTCTGTTCGAGCCTGACAGCCGCATCCTGATCTCTGCCGATGCGCTATGGGAAAACGGCTTTGGCGTGGTCTTCCCCGAGATCGAAGGCATTGCCGCCTTCGACGAGGTCGCCGCGACACTGGACGTCATCGAGCGCCTGGAGCCCCGCCTCGTCATTCCCGGACACGGCGGCTTGTTTGGCGATGTTCAGGCGGCTCTGGGCATTGCCCGAAAGCGGCTGGCAGGCTTTGTCCAGGCTCCGGAACGCCATGCCAGCTATGCCGCCAAGGTACTGCTCAAATACAAGCTGCTGGAGTGGCAAAGCATCAGAGTGCAGGATCTGCAGGACTGGGTTCATGCCACTCCTTATTTCGGCATCCTGCACCAGAGATACTTTGGCGCACAGACCGCACAGCAATGGCTGGAAAGCCTGATCGAGAGTCTGCTTGCCAGCGGCGCGGCCGAGCTGCGGCGCGATGCAACCGGCGCCCCCGTCCTGCTCAATCAGTGAGGAACGCTCAGTGCTGCACGGTGGCTGCAACCAGCCGCATGACCAGCGGACGCACCAACACCACGCAAGCAAAGGCCGAAGGCATGGCCAGCGCATAGGCCTTGAGCACTCGCCATCCATAGCCTGCCCCCAGGCCGCCGTTGGCAGCCACGATGATGCAGCACATGAAGAAGGCCATGATCAGCGCCATGTAGAAGGCAAACACCAGGGGTGTGTAGCGCTTGTGCAGCTTGCGACGCGGTATTGCAGTGAGTCGTGAAGGCGGACCTGTCTCTTCAGTCATTCGCGCTCAGTTCCTCGTGGTGAGCGGCCTCGCCCTGCTTCCAGTAGGACGCAATCCGCATGCGCTTGGGATTGGCACCGGGCTTGGCCAGAATGCGCTTGCGCAGATCGGCCATGGCGCGATTCTCGCCTGCGGCCCAGACAAAGCCCTCGCCTTCGGGCAGTTCCAGCGCATCCACCGCATCGGCCAGCGAACTCACCCACTGCAGGTCCAGCGCTGCAGCGCTGCACCAGTGGCGTTGATCGACCTGATTGCCGATCTGCACCCGCACGATGGCGCGGCTGCCGGCCGGCAGTTCCGCCAGGCGGCGCTCCATGGCGGGCATGGCGCTTTCATCGCCCAGCAGCACATGCCAGTCCAGATCGGCGGGCACGACCAGGCTGCCGCGCGGGCCGGCCAGGCCCAGCCATTGGCCGATGGGTGCTGCGCGCGCCCATTCCACGGCCGGGCCCGAGCCATGCTCGGCGAACTCCAGCTGCAGCGTGTGGCGGGCCGCGTCGTAGTTCAGCGGCGTGTAGTCGCGCATGGTGGGGCGCTCGCCGGCTATATGGGGGCGACCGTCGACCATCTGCGGCAGATTGGGCCTGTCCATCCCGGCCTGAGGCAGGATGAGCTTGGTGTGGTCGTCAAAGCCCGCGCTGACAAAGCCTGCCAGTTCGGGACCGCCTACGGTCAGGCGGATAAAGCCGGGGCTGAGCTGCTCGCGCGCCAGCAGCTGTACATGGCGTGAGCGGAATTCGTGGCGTACACGCTGCATGATGGACACTGTCTCGGTGTTGGACATGATTTTCATTAAGTTGATAAAGTCCACGAAATATCCATTAATAAGTTGACTAAGTCAACGAACAACCTTTCCCACCATGAGTTCATCCATCGCTGCCGATGTGTTCGAAGTGCTGCACGATCTGCTGCATCTGTTTCGCGCGCGCCTGCTTGAGTCGCTTGAAGCGGTGCAACCGGGGCTGACCTTCAACGAATTCCGCATCCTCATGCACACCGGTCGCCACCCCGGCATCACGCAAAAGGAACTGGTCGAGCACAGCCACACCGACAAGGCCCAGATGGCTCGCACCCTGGCCCAGTTGCAGGACAAGGGCTGGCTGGAGCGCTCTGCCAGCGAAGCCGACAAGCGCGTACGCTGCCTGCAGCTCAGCGCCCGGGGACAGCAGTTGTTCGACCAGCTCAGAAGCCGGCGCGAGCAGATAGCCACCGAGCTGCTCAGCGACTTTCCTGCGGCCCAGCAGGCCTTGTTGCATGATTTGCTGCTGCAGGCCAGGGACAGCGCCCAGGCTACGCGACCGTAAAGACTCTCAAAAAAGAAGCAGCCAGCGCATGCTGCCAGATGATTTCAATGGCCTGGCACCTTGAGATATAGATAGAAAAGGCGGTAGCCGCTCTCATATCCGAAGTGAAGCGAGTGCCCGCCTATCCCGACCATGTTGCTGTGCAACAACGCCAGACATGATTCTCCGTAAACTTTCGCAAAGTTATATTAAGAATCATTATCATCCGCTGCATTCGTACCCGAGTACGCTTTAGCCAGCCAGGACTTCGCCCGGACGCCACCCTCGTCCGCGCTCGCATCACAAGTGCAGACAGCCCGTACCAGCCAGCCAACTGTCTTCACTTCCAGTCCTTTCAACATGGCTCAATCCAACATCTATATCCAAAGCCGCAAGCATTCCGCGGGCCGCTTGCCTTCCTCCGCCGGTCTGGTCGCCTGCGCCACCGTGCTGGCCGGCGCCACCCTGGCAATGCCAGCAATGGCCCAGACTGCAGAAACCGCACTCAAGGAAGTCAAGGTGGAGGGCAATGCCGACACCGGCTACACGCCCGGCCAGCTGTCCTCGCCCAAGTTCACACAGCCGCTGGTCAACACCACGCAGACCGTCAACGTCATCAAGGAGCAGTTGCTGCAGGAGCAAGGCGCCACCACGCTGACCGAGGCGCTGCGCAATGTGCCCGGCGCCGGCACCTTCTACGCGGGCGAGAACGGCAACACCAGCACGGGCGACGCCGTCTATATGCGCGGCTTTGACAGCTCCAGCAGCATCTATGTGGACGGCGTACGCGACATAGGCTCGATCTCGCGCGATATGTTCAACATCGACCAGGTCGAAGTCACCAAGGGCCCGGCCGGCACGGACTATGGCCGCAGCGCCCCCACGGGTGCCATCAATCTGGTGAGCAAGCAGGCCAATCTGAACAACAGCTTCGGCGGCTCCCTGGGCCTGGGCTCGGCCAGCTACAAGCGTGCCAGCATCGACCTGAATCGCGTCATCAATGCCGAGACCGGCACGGCCGTGCGCCTGAACGCCATGGCGCAGGACGCCAATGTGGCGGGCCGCAACGGCATCGAGAACAACCGCTGGGGCATTGCACCCTCGTTCGCCTTCGGTCTGAACTCGCCCACCCGCGTGTTCGTGAACCTGTTGCACATCAAGCAAAGCAATGTGCCCGACGGCGGCGTCGCCACCATCGGCCTGCCCGGCTACACCTCGCCCGACGCTGCAGGCTATGCAGGCCGCCGCGCCTTTCTGGATTCTGCAGCGCGCGTCAACAGCAAGAACTTCTACGGCACGGCCTCCGATCACGACGATGTGACGGCCAATATGGCGACGCTGAAGGTGGAGCATGACTTCACATCCACCACCAAGCTGCGCAACACCACGCGCTGGGGCGAGACCAAGCAGGACTATCTGCTCTCGGCCATCATGGGACAGGGCTATTCTGCAGGCGGCGTGCTTGGCAGCAATCCGCTGCAGACTCCCAACCCCGCCGATCCATCCACATGGTCGATGACGCGGCTCATCAACACCAAGGATCAGGTCAACCGCATCCTGACCAACCAGACCAATCTGAGCACCAGCCTTGCCACCGGCAGCGTGCAGCATGATCTGAGCCTGGGCCTGGAGCTGACACGCGAGGAACAGACCAATTACGGCCTGGCCACCTCGGGCTCGGTACCCAGCCGGGTCAGCGTATACAACCCCGACGCCAGCGTCACGCTGCCTGCCTATGTACGCAACGGCGCCGACAGCAAGGGCAAGACCGACACCGTGGCGCTGTATGCCTTCGACACGCTGAAGTTCAACGACCAGTGGCAAGCCAATCTGGGCCTGCGCCTGGACCGCTACAAGACCTCGTACAACGCCATGGCGGTCTGCACGGCCACCTCGGCCACCCAGCCCTGCGGCAGCAACCCTGCTGGCACCGTGGTGCCCACCACCTCGGACGGCCTGAGCAAATCCGGCACCTTGCTGAGCTGGAAGGCCGGCCTGCTCTACAAGCCCGCGCCCAATGGCAGCGTGTACATGAACTACGCTCTCTCGCAACAGCCCCCGGGCGGCAGCAACTTTGCGCTGTCGGCCGCCGTGAACAATGCCGCCAACCCGAATATGGACCCGCAGAAGGCCAAGACGCTGGAGCTGGGCAGCAAATGGGAGCTGATGGAAAAGAACCTGATGCTCAGCGGCGCGCTGTTCCGTACCGAGGTGACCAACGAGATCGTCACCAACTCCGACGGCACCGTGGGCCAGACCGGCAAGAAGATCGTGCAGGGCCTGGAGCTGGGCGTGATCGGCCAGATCAACAAGGCCTGGGGCGTGAGCGCGGGCTACACCGTGCAGAACACCAAGGTCGACACCGGCGCCCTGGTGGCAGCCGACGCCAGCAACGGCCTGACCTATACGCCCAAGAATGCCTTCAGCCTGTGGAGCACCTACCAGCTGCCCTTCGGCCTGACGATTGGCGGCGGCGCGCGCTATGCGGGCGGCCTCAAGCGCGGCACGGACGGTGCCGTGGGCACGCCCAACCACACGGACGCCTACTGGGTGTTCGATGCCATGGCCAGCTACCGCGTGAACAAGAATCTGGACATCCAGCTCAATGTCTTCAATCTGTTCGACAAGGACTATGTGGCGGCCATCAACAAGAGCGGCTACCGCTACTTCCCCGGCATTGCACGCTCGGCCCGTCTGACGGCAAACTTCAAGTTCTGATTGGAAGTTCTCCCCCTGAGGCGCTCCGCGCCTTCCCCCTCTCTGGCGCCGAGCGCCGGAGGGGGACGACAGCCTCGCTGGGGCAGCCCTTGCTGCGCGGCGGCGCTTGCTCGCTGTCTCTTACCTGGGTCGCGCCGTCTTCAGCGACAGCGATCCACTTTCCGACCTGCAGCCTCGCCCAAGCGGGGCTTCTCCATTTCAAAGAAATTTCACCATGATGCTGCATATCCCCCAGGTCCTGAGCCGCGAGCAGGTCGCCAGCATGCGTGCCGCCATAGCTGCCGCCGACTGGGTCGACGGCCGCGCCACCGTGGGCAGCCAGGGCGCCCAGGTCAAGCGCAACCGGCAACTGCCCGAGCATTCGCCCGTGGCCCAGGAGCAGGGCCGCATCATCTTGCAGGCGCTGGCTGCCAGCCCGCTGTTCTTCAGCGCCGCCCTGCCCGCGCGCACCATGCCACCGCTGTTCAACCGCTACAGCGACAGCGAAACCTACGGCCTGCATGTGGACGGCGCGGCTCGCCGCGTCGCGGGCTCCGAGCAGTGGCTGCGCACCGATGTGTCCTGCACGCTGTTTCTCTGCGAGCCCAAGGACTACGAGGGCGGCGAGCTGGTCGTGGTTGACACCTACGGCACGCACGAGGTCAAGCTGCCTGCGGGCGATCTCATCCTCTACCCCTCCACCAGCCTGCACCGGGTCGAGCCAGTGACACGCGGCGAGCGGGTCTGCTCCTTCTTCTGGGCCCAGAGCATGGTGCGTGACGATGCACGCCGCGCCATGCTGTTCGAGATGGATCAGGCCATCACGGGCCTGCGCGAAAAATTCGGTGAAACCGAGGAAACCGTCAGCCTGACCGGCCACTATCACAACCTGCTGCGCATGTGGGCCGAGACCTGAGAACGTGTTCTGAAAGCGGCCGAGCTGCTCAAGGTCTGTGCTTTTCGGCGCAGCCGACCAGGTGGTTGTGCATGCTGGTCATGCACTGGTACATATCGCGCGAGCGGCCCGTGGCGGCCTTGCAGTCGCTGACCGTGGCCTGCGAGCGCAGCTTCACGAAGTTGCCCGCCGAGCTGTCGTACTGGGCCTGGGTGATATAGCCGCCCCTGAGGTTTTTCTGGCCGTTTTCCAGCATGGTCTCGATCTGGCTGCGGATGTTGTCCACCGCCAGCGCGCAGTTCAGCGCCACCTCCTTGCCGTCGACCTTTCTCAGGCCCTGGGCCAGGCCGTCGGCCATTTCCTGAGCGCCCTTGGGCAGCTTCCTGGTGCCGTCGGGATTGCGTGTCTCCGGTCCTTCGCCAAAGCGCCCCGCGCCCGCACCGGAGCTGCCGTTGGGCGAGACCTTGACCTGCGATGCATCCGCCTGCTGCGGCGGCAGCTGCGAGCCGTAATGCGTCTGCCCTTGCGCATCCACCCATTTGTAGACGGGCTGTGCCACCAGGGCACAGGCCCAGACCAGTCCCAGCGTGGCGATGAGCACGCGGCCTTTTGCTGCTGACATTGCGACTTCTCCTCACTCAGTGCTGGCCTGCCATGCGCAGAACCGGTATTTGTAAAGAAGTGTAAACAATAATCAGCAATATGAAAACAGGAGCTGCCTGCGCTTTTTCGTCCATGGTTTCAGACATAAAACAGTTTGAAACCTATGATTGAACTGCGCTGACAGCTCCTGATTCAGAAGCTCATGCCGCTTGTAAAGCGCTCAGCCTCAGAACTTCATGTTCGCCGTGATCCAGAAGGTACGACCGGCCTGCGTCACGCCGGACACACTCTGGCCGCCCTGGAAATAGCTGTTCACCCAGGTCGGCGTGCCGTTGACGCTCACCTGCTGATACTTGCGGAAGTCCTTGTCGAACAGATTGAAGATGCTGGCGTTGATGCTCAGGCTCTTGTTGACCTGATAGCTGCCGCCCAGATGGAACAGCGCATAGCCCTTGATATCGCCCACGGCGTCATACACGTCCCTGTTGGCCTTGCTCAGATTGTCGTAGGAGCCGCTGAAGCGCGGGCTCTTACCGCGGTACTCGCCGCGCGCCCACAGGCGCCACTGGCTGCTCGGCGTCCAGTCCAGCTGCACATTGGCAATGTGCTTGGCGGTGTTGGCGAGCTGGCCGTTCTTGACGCCGCTCTCGATCACCTCGCTATTGGTCCAGGTGTAGCCGGCCTTGACGGCCCAGTCCTTGGCCAGCTGGGCGCGGCTGCTCAGCTCCAGACCCCAGGTCTTGGCCTTGTCCACATTGATGGAGTAATCGGCCGTGGGGTTGTAGGCGCAGCTGGAGATGGCCGCCGTGGCGCAGGAGCCGCCCGAGGCGATCTTGTCCTTGACATCGTTATGGAAGAAGGTGGCCGCGCTGGTCCAGCCCGCCTTGTTGTCATACAGGGCCGACAGCTCCACATTGGTGCTGGTCTCGGGCTTGAGGTTGGGGTTGCCGATGCTGATGGTCTTGCCCTGGCCGGTCACGCCGCTGACACCGTCGATCAGCTGATTCAGGCGCGGCGCCTTGAAGCCCTGGCTCACGCCGCCCTTGAAGGTCCAGTTCGTCGTTGCATCCCAGACCAGATAGGCACGCGGGCTGAACTGGCCGCCAAAGGCATCATGGTGGTCATAGCGGCCGCCCAGCGTGGCGGTCAGGCCCTGGCGCAGACGCCATTCGTCTTCCACGAACAGCGCCCACATGGTCTGCTTGTGGCTTTGCGACAGCAGCCCGTCCTTGAGCTTGGCATCCCAGAACTGGCCGCCCACGGTCAGCATATGGGCATCGCCCATGGGTGCCACCAGCTTGCTGTCCAGTACCAGATTGGTGGTCTTGAGTTCGCGGTCTGTACCTGCACGCGGATCACCCGATGGAACGGCCGCGCCGGGGATGGTGCGACCTATGGTCTCGGTTTCGGTATGCATCAGGCTGCTTTCCAGCGTGCCGAAGCCCAGGCGGCCGGTATGGCCGATGCTGACCTGATCGCGGTTGAAGCGCAGCGCATCTCGATAGCCGGGGGGAGCGGGATTGCCATTCCTATCTGGAGGTGCAATAGCATCACGATTGCCTAGGCGGCCATCTTCGTTGTTGTACCAGGTGCGGCCCTGGTCCACATCCAGCCAGAGATCGTGATAGCGATTGGGCGTCAGCGTCAGACGGGCACCCAGATTGTGCTGGCGGCTTTGCGCAGGCGCGGGGTTGCGTGCACCGGCGGGCTGGGCCGCACCGGGCGCCAGCACCCAGTCGGCGGCATCGCGGTTGAAGGTGCTGCCGCGCACGGCCAGGCCCAGCAGATCCTGCTTGATGGGGCCGTTGATGTAGAAGCTGCTCTTGTACTGGTTGCCCCATTCGCTGTCTTGCGGAATGCCGGCGCCCACGCTGACTTCGCCGCCCCACTCCTTGCTGACCTTGCGCGTGATGATGTTGATCACGCCGCCCATGGCGTCCGAGCCATAGAGCGTGGACATGGGGCCGCGAATGACCTCGATACGCTCGATGGCCGACATGGGCGGCATGAAGCTGGTCAGTGCGGCGCCGAAGCCGTTGGGCGTGACGTCGCCCGCCACGTTCTGGCGGCGCCCGTCGATCAGGATCAGCGTGTAGTCGCTGGGCATGCCACGGATGCTGATGTCGAGACCGCCGGTCTTGCCGGTGCCGCCCATCACATCGATGCCTTCCACGCCCTGCAGGGCTTCGGCCAGATCGCGGAAGTTCTTGGTCTCAAGTTCCTGGCGCGTCACGACGGAGATGGAGGCCGGGGCATTCTTCAGCTCCTGCTCGAAGCCGGAGGCCGAGACCACCACCTCCTCCATGGTGGACTCCCTGGCTTGTGCAAAAGCATTGCCGGCGCATGCGGCGGCAGCGGCCAGGGCCAGTAAACGGGGTTGCCAGCGAATGTGGCGGGCACGGCTGAGAGCTGCGTTGGACATGATGACTCCTCGACCTGCCTCGGGCAGGTCGTTCACAGATACGGGTAGGAAGCGGCGGCCCGGTGGGCCTTCTGGACAGCTGGCTGGCAGCTAAAGGGAGACAAAGCCGAGGTTGTATGTGACGTTATGGGCTCTGACGGTTGCAATTATGTACTTTTGTAAACGCAAACCAGTCTCATTCGCCATCTGTTTGTAGGTTATTCACCTACAAGTGGCTTTGCATGCTATTTCACGCGCGCCTCGGCGCGGGTCTTGTTTGAGCCCTTGGTTTGAGCCCTTGGTTTGAGCCCTTGGTTTGAGCCCTTGAAGTGTTCAATAAAAAAGCGCTCCACACCTTTCGGGCAGAGCGCTTTTTACTATCATTTAATGAGCAATCAGCTCATCGAAACAGCCGCTTATGGCAAGTCCTTCATGGTTTCGGGATCATTGGCCGGACGCGGGCCTATGGTGCCCAGACGGCTTTTGAGCGACTGAGGCTGGCCGGTGATCAGCGCCGCATAGTTGGTGGTGTTGGAGAGCACCTTCTTCACATAGTCGCGGGTCTCGCTGAAAGGCACGTTTTCGGCCCAGATGGCGGCATCCAGCGTGGGGCCGTTGCGCCAGTTGCGCGGGCGGCCCGGGCCGGCGTTGTAACCCGCGGCAGCCAGCGCCATCGAGCCTTCGAAGTCGTCCAGCGCCAGCTTGAGATAGGAGGTGCCGATGGTGATATTGGTGTCACGGTCGTTGATCATGTCGGGCGTGAAGCCCGTCATGCCGATCTTTCTGGCCGTCCAGCGCGCCGTGGCCGGCATCACCTGCATCAGCCCCGAAGCGCCCACGCCCGAGCGTGCATCCATGATGAAGCGGCTCTCCTGACGGATCAGGCCGTAGACATAGGCCGGGTCCAGCCCGATATTGCGCGACTTGGCCAGCACCGTGTCGTGATAGGGCATGGGAAAGCGCTGCTTCCAGTCGGCAAAGGTCTTGGTGCGCTCGCTGGTGTTGATGCAGCGATCCCAGACCTGGCGCTCGCAGGCCAGATCGGCGGCCGCATACAGTTCGCGATCTTCCATGCCTCCCGGCTGGTGCAGATTGGTGGAATAGTTCCACTCGCGCACGCCTTCGCTGCGCAGCCCCATGCCAATCGCATACAGGCTGCGGCTCAGGCCGGGGTTGCTGCGCGCCGCCGCCTTTTCCTGCGCCGTCAACGGTGCGGGCGCGGGCGGCACGGTAATGCGCTGGCCGATTTCCTCCAGCGCCAGCTGCTCGTAGAAGCTGCTGCTGCCGGCCGTGTCCTCCAGCAACTGGCGGGCTTCGGCCTTTTCCTCGGCATTGGGGCGCCCCGCCAGCATGGCCTTGGCCTTCCAGTAGGCCCAGGTCGGGTCGGTGCGCTCCGGCCCCATGGCGTCGATGGCGCGGCGCACGGCCTTCCAGTCGCCGGCGCGCAAGGCGGCGCGGGCCTTCCAGCCCAGCAGGTCGTCGCTCAGGTCTTCGTTGCGGCGCACCTTGCCGAAGTAGCTATTGGCGTCGGGCGAGAGCTTGAAGGCGGCCTGCTTGCCGGCCACGGCCCAGGCCCAGTTGCGCTCCTCGCCGTTGAGCTGAGCGCCCCAGCCGCCCTCGATCTGGGTGGCGGCCGCATCGGGGTCGCTGGCCGCCATGCGGATCAGGGCCAGCAGGGCCAGTTCCTTGCGCTCGCGGCCGCGCGCCTTGCTCTGGCCTGCCAGGTATTTGGCGGGCGAGGCAAACACCTGTGCCACCTGGTCGGCGGCCTCGGGGGCGACGATGGCCACCGCATCACGGGCCGCCTTCTGGCGATTGTTTTCGGTGGCCACACGGGCACGGCGCCAGACATCGGCGTCGGTGATCAGTTTGTTCGCATACAGCTGGCCGGCGGCCGTGGTGCAGCCGTCATCGGCATCTTTTTGCGCCATCCACAGATCGCGCACCTGCTGGCCCACATTGGGCGCGCCCCGGCCTTGCAAGGCATCGGCGAGCAGGGCGTAGCAGGTGACGGACTTGTCGTCGCGCATGCGGAACCTGGGATAGACCTGGCCGAAGGTGTTCCAGTCGCGCTGCTTGCCCAGCAGCAGCAGCCAGTCGTTGCGCAAGCGGTCTTCCTGATAGGTGCCGGCATAGCGGTTCAGAAAGCCCTGGATTTCATCGGGCGAGGCGGTTTCCAGACGGTTCTTGAGTTCCCAGTAAGCGGCCCAAGGTTCGAGGGGGTGACCGGCAGCCTGAGGCAGGAGCTGGGTCAGCGCCGTCTGATTGCGACTGCGGAATGCTTTTTGCATATCCAGCAACACGGCGTCGCCCGAGTTTTGTGCCTGCGCAAACGGAGCAGCTACAGTCAACAGGGAAGCCGCACAAAGCGGTGTCAAAATCTTCAGCCAGTGCATGGAGGAAATTATCCGATGGACAAAGCAGCGTTACGCCGCAAGTTGATTGAACTGCGCCTCAACCTTCCAGATCGCCTGCAACGCGCCGATGCGCTGCAGCAGGTGATGCGCTTTTGGCTGATGGAGCGGCCCGATACCGTGATTGGTGCCTACTGGCCCATCAAGGGTGAATTCGATCCGCTGCCAGCCCTGCATCGCTGGAAGGAAGATGGCGAGCTACAGGGTACTCCACAAAGGCGCAGGATCGGGCTGCCGGTGATAGACAAACAGCGCAAGACGCTGAGTTTTCACGCCTGGTACCCCGGTTGCCCGATGGAGGAGGACGCCTATGGCATTCCCAAGCCCAAGGATACCGAACTGCTGGTGCCCACGCTGCTGTTTGTCCCCTGCGTAGGCTATGCGGCCGGCGGCTACCGTCTCGGCTATGGCGGCGGTTTCTATGACCGCACGCTGGCCGAGCTGAGCCCGCGCCCCTTCACCGTGGGTCTGGGCTATACCAATGGCTATGTCGATGACTTCCAGCCCGAGGCCCATGACCAGCCGCTGGACGCCATCCTCAACGACAACGGCGTAGTCTGGCCCGTCTAACCTTTGAATCGCTTTGCCATGAGTCGTCCCCGCAAGAACATTCCCCAGCGCCGCTACCGCCAGCGCCCGCCACTGACCGTGATGCAGCTGCCGCTCACGCACCCCGAGGTGCTGCGGCTGCAAGCACATATGCGCCGCCATGGCGCGCTCGGCCTGACGCCGCGCCAGCACGATGCCATCTGGGACTTTCTGTTCGAGCGCCCCGAGAGCCAGGCCTGGCTCAGCCAGATGACGGCGCAGATTCAGGCCGGGCAGATCGCCACGCGGCCCAGCGCCTGAGTCGGATCCATAGCGCAGATGCTCCTCATTAAGTAGCATCTACCGCATTTATCAAAAGGACTTCAAAGCAAAAATGCCTTGAAGTCCTTTTTCATCAATCGCAAGAAGCTATCAATTTCAAGCCGACTGGCTGGCACGCCAGTTGTGCCAGCCCGATGCACGCAGCTCGCAGGCCGGGCAGCTGCCACAGCCATAGCCCCACTCGTGCAGCGCATCGCGCGTGCCCTGATAGCAGGTATGGGTCTCGGTGCGGATCAGCTCCACCAGTTCGCTGCCGCCCAGGTCCTGGGCCAGTTGCCAGGTCTGGGCCTTGTCCAGCCACATCAGCGGCGTATCGATGCGCAGCCGGCGCTCCAGGCCCAGGTTCAGCGCCAGTTGCTGGGCCTTCATGGTGTCGTCGCGGCAATCGGGGTAGCCCGAGTAATCGGTCTCGCAGACGCCGGTGACGATCACCGTCAGCCCGCGGCGATAGGCCAGCGCGCCGGCCAGCGTCAGAAACAGCAGATTGCGGCCCGGCACAAAGGTGTTGGGCAGGCCGTCGGCCTGCATGGCAAAAGCCACATCCTCGGTCAGGGACGAGCCGCCGATCTGCTTGAGCACGTCGAGCGACAGCACATGGTCCTCGCCCAGACGCGGCGCCCACAGGGGAAAGCGCTCAGCCAGCTGCTCGCGCACGCCGGCGCGCACCTGCATCTCCACGCTGTGGCGCTGGCCGTAGTCAAAGCCCAGCGTCTCCACGCGCTCGAACATGGCCAGGGCCTGGGCCAGGCAGGTGGTCGAGTCCTGGCCGCCCGAGAACAGCACCAGCGCGCCCTTGTGGTGACCGGCCCCGGCCACCTGAGCGGCCGGGCTTGCAGAAGAAGTCGAAGTATTTGCCATAGTGCTGCAATTACATCATCCGCCGCGCCGCCGAGACATGACTGTGGAATCAAAACACACAGACCGTCAGGCCCAAGCTTGATAAGCTGCTCGACAAACCACACAGGAGTCCGCCATGAAGCTCTATATCGGCAACAAGAATTACTCGTCCTGGTCCATGCGCCCCTGGGTGCTGATGCGCCAAAGCGGCATCAGCTTCGAAGAGCTCACACTGCGCTTTGACAGCTTTGCGCCCGACTCCAGCTTCAAGCTGCAGGCGCTGGCACTCGCACCGACCGGCAAGGTGCCGCTGCTGGTCGACGAGGGACTGATCATCTGGGACAGCCTGGCCATCTGCGAATACCTGGCCGAGCGTTTTCCCGACAAGCATCTGTGGCCGCAAACCGTGGCCCAGCGCGCCCGCGCGCGCAGCCTGGTGGCGCAGATGCACAGCGGCTTCGGCGCGCTGCGCAGCTTCTGCCCCATGAATATCGAAGCCCAGTTGCAGGAAACCGGCGCCCGGCTCTGGGCCGAGCATGCCGATCTGCGCAGCGATGTCCAGCAACTCGAAGAGCTCTGGACCCCGCTGCTGAGCGCTGCCAGCGGCCCCATGCTGTTCGACCAGTTCAGCATTGCCGATGCGTTTTTTGCGCCGGTGTGCATGCGCATCAACAGCTACGGCCTGCCGACCTCGGCCCCCGTGCGCGCCTATGTGCAGCGCGTCACCCAGTTGCCAGCCACCCAGGAATGGATTCAGGCCGCGCTGGCCGAGCAGGACTTTCTGCAGTTTGAAGAGCCCTATCGCCAGCAGCGCTGAGGCCTGGCTCCCGCGATTGCGGTATCTGCAGGCCGGCTCGCAGCCACTACCATTGCAGCATGAGTGAATTCAAGGTTTTCAAGGTAGGCGGTGCGGTGCGCGATGCATTGCTGGGCCTGCCCGTCAACGATACGGACTGGGTGGTGGTTGGCGCCACGCCGGAGCAGATGAGCGCGCGCGGCTTCGTGCCCGTGGGGCGCGACTTTCCGGTGTTTCTGCACCCCCGGACCCATGAGGAATATGCGCTGGCACGCACCGAGCGCAAGAACGGCATGGGCTATCGCGGCTTTGTGGTCCACACCGCCGCCGATGTGACGCTGGAAGAAGACCTGGCGCGGCGCGATCTCACCATCAACTCCATCGCAGCTCCCGCAGACTGGACAGGCAACGGCGACCTCGAAGATCTGGTGGATCCCTACCACGGCCAGCAGGATCTGAAGAATCGCGTGCTGCGCCATGTGACCGATGCCTTCCGCGAAGACCCGGTACGCATTCTGCGTCTGGCCCGCTTTGCGGCGCGCTTCACCGATTTTTCCGTCGCGCCCGAGACCATGGAACTCATGCGCGAGATGGTGGCGGCCGGAGAGGTCGATGCCCTGGTGCCCGAGCGCGTGTGGCAGGAAATCAGCCGCGGCCTGATGGAGGAGCGGCCCTCGCGCATGTTCGAGATCCTGCGCGAATGCGGGGCGCTGGTCCGGCTGCTGCCCGAACTCGACAAGCTCTGGGGCGTGCCCCAGCGCGCCGAATACCACCCCGAGATCGATTGCGGCGTGCATGCCATGATGGTGCTGGACATGTCGGCGCGCTTGCAGGCACCGCTGTCCGTGCGTTTTGCCTGCCTCTGCCATGACTTCGGCAAGGGCACCACGCCGGCCGATGTGCTGCCCCGCCATATCGGCCATGAGCAGCGCAGCGCCCGCCTGCTGCTGCAGGTCTGCGAGCGCTGGCGCGTGCCCAACGACTGCAAGGAGCTGGCCGAGGTCGTGGCGCGCGAGCATGGCAACATCCACCGCAGCCACGAGCTCAATGCCGCCGCCCTGCTGCGGCTGCTCGAGCGCTGCGATGCCATACGCAAGCCCCAGCGCTTCGAGGAAGCCCTGCAGGCCTGCGAATGCGACGCGCGCGGACGTCTGGGCTTTGAAGATGCGGCCTATCCGCAGCGCCAGCGCCTGGGCAATGCCCTGAAAGCGGCTCTGGCCGTGGAAACCGGCCCGGTGGCCCAGGCCGCAGCGCAGCGCGGCCTCAAGGGCAAGGCCATCGGCGACGCGGTGAGCAAGGCGCGCGAGCAGGCGATTGCCGCCTATCTGGAAGACGGCGCCTAGCCGTCCGCGCGCCGAGGTCCAGAAGGCAGGGATGAGCACGGCTTGAGTTAAGTCAAAGAAGGTATGCTGCAGCCATTGCACAGTACGAGACGGCTACGGCGGTTCGCTCCGCCCGGGCCATGCAGCGGGTCACGAAGCCCGCTGCAACACCCATTCCATACCGGTATGGTTCTTTGACGGGCAAGTGTCCGGCCCACAGGCCACGGCCTTGCCCTCTTGCTTCAAGGAGGTGCTCTGATGTCCTTACCCCAGACCATGAAAGCCGCCGTGGTGCGTTCCTTCGGGAAGCCGCTCACGATCGAAGAAATGCCGGTCCCTCGACCGGCAGACGATCAGATCCTGGTCAAGATTGCCGCCTCCGGCGTCTGCCACACCGATCTGCATGCGGCCGAAGGCGACTGGCCCGTCAAGCCTCATCCGCCCTTCATTCCCGGCCATGAGGGCGTGGGCCATGTGGCTGCGGTGGGCAAGAACGTCAAGCATGTCAAGGAAGGGGATCGCGTGGGCGTGCCCTGGCTGCACAGCGCCTGCGGCTTCTGCCGCCACTGCATAGGCGGCTGGGAAACCTTGTGCGAATCTCAGACCAATACCGGCTATTCGGTCAATGGCGGCTTTGCCGATTACGCACTGGCCGACCCCAACTATGTGGGCCATCTGCCGTCCAATGTGAGCTTTATCGACGTCGCTCCCGTGCTCTGCGCCGGGGTCACGGTGTACAAGGGCCTGAAGGTCACCGACGCCAAGCCCGGCGACTGGGTGGTGATTTCCGGCATCGGCGGCCTGGGCCATATGGCCGTGCAATATGCCAAGGCCATGGGCTTCAATGTCGCGGCGGTCGACATCGACGACAGCAAGCTCGCGCTGGCGCGCCAGCTGGGCGCAACCGTCACCGTCAACGCCATGAACACCGACCCGGCGGCCTATCTGCAAAGAGAGATTGAAGGCGCCCACGGCGTGCTGGTCACGGCCGTGTCGCCCAAGGCTTTCGAGCAGGCTCTGGGCATGGTGCGCCGCGGCGGCACGATTTCGCTCAACGGCCTGCCACCCGGCGATTTTCCGCTGCCGATCTTCTCCATGGTGCTCAAGGGCATCACGGTGCGCGGCTCCATCGTCGGCACGCGCCTGGACCTGCAGGAGTCGCTGGACTTTGCCGCTCAGGGCAAGGTCAAGGCCACCGTATCCACCGACAAGCTGGAAAACATCAACGACATCTTTGCCCGCATGCACGAAGGCAAGATCGAAGGCCGCGTGGTGCTGGACATCGCCGCCTGAGCCAGGCTAACCGGCCCCGAACCGGGGCCGGGGCCGGGTGAGCGGGCCGGCTCGCGCGAAGCCGCCGCTCAGATCACCGAGCGCACCCAGCGCACGATCTCCGAGGCCGGCAGTGCCCCGGAGATGCGTGCCAGTTCCTTGCCTTCCTTGAAAACCACCATGGTCGGAATGCTGCGAATGCCCAAGGGTGCTGCGGCCTGTGGATAAGCCTCGGTATCGAGCTTGGCCAGTTGCGCCTGCCCCGCCAGTTGCTGGGCCGCCTGGGCAAAGGCCGGCGCCATCATGCGGCAGGGGCCGCACCAGGGGGCCCAGAAATCCACGACCACGGGCAACTGGCTGCGGCCGGTGTGCCGGGCAAAGCTGTCGTTGTCCAGCGCCACGGGCTCGCCCGTCACCAGCGGCTGGTGGCAGCTGCCGCAATCGGGCTGATTGCCCAGTTGGTCGCTGGCAATGCGATTGGTGGTGTGGCAATGAGGACAGACGTAGTGCAGGGATTCGGACACAGGGGCAACCTTTCTAGGATTTACGCAAACAAGAATGCGACAACGGCCTGCCTCCTGGGACAGTCGCCTTGCCTGAACCCGCTTTGCGTAAGTCGTACTTTCTTTGGCAATGCCTGACGGTGCCAGCAGGCACTGCTCGGGCTCAGGTCCGTATGTGCAGCCAAAGCCTGCAGATTCAAGTCGGCCAGCCTCAGAACGTGTTTACGCTCTCAGAGCTTCACAAAGCGGGCAATCAGCGCCGCCACCACACTGAGCAGCACCGTACTGGCCACGGGCAGAAAAAATTCCTTGCCGAACAGCCGGAAACGGAAGTCGCCGGGCAGACGCCCCAGCCCTATGCGCTGCAGCCAGCCGTGCAGCCCGTTGACGAGCAACAGGGCCAGAAAAATGACGATCAACCAGCGAATCATGAGACCACAAGTATAGGGGCGCACTGTCCTGGCGGCCTGCGCGCCCATGCTGTCAGGCAGCCATTCCGTTTATGCATGACATGCTTCCCAAAGATTGATTGACCTCAATTCCCCCCTCTGCCCATGATGTCCAAGCCCTGCGCCATGCAGGGATCGGGCCCATGCGTCTGCCGTCACGGCCCGCCAACAACAAACAACGAGACATACCGTGCCCCAGACCTTTTCACGCAAACAGTTTCTTCTGACCGCAGCGCTGCTGGGCGCCAGCCTGGCCCTGCCAGCGGCTGCCGACAGCTTCCCCAATCGCCCGCTCAAGCTGGTCGTGCCTTTCTCGCCCGGCGGCAACACCGATGTCGTGGCGCGCCTGGTCGGCCAGGGTCTGGCCGAGGCCCTGGGCCAGCCGGTCGTGGTGGAGAACATCCCCGGCGCCAACGGAGCCATCGGAGCCAGCCGCGTCGCAGCCGCCGCCAATGACGGCTACACCCTGCTGTTCGGCACGGCAGGCACGCAGGCCATCAATCCCAGCCTGTACCGCAATCTCAGCGAGAAAAGCCTGGACGACTTCGAGTACGTTGCTCTGGTGACCTCGATTCCCAATGTGCTGGTGGTCAACGAGTCGAAAACACCGGTCAAATCGGTGGCCGAATTGGTGAGCTACGCGCGCGAGCGCCGCACCGGCATGAGCTACGGCTCGCCGGGCATGGGCTCCACCGTGCATCTCTCGGGCGAGCTGCTCAAGAGCGCCGCCAAACTGGACCTGGTTCACGCGCCTTACAAGGGCAGCGCTCCGGCGCTCACCGATCTGATCGGCGGCCAGATCGATTTCATTTTCGAGAACATCACGCCGGCACTGCCCTTCATCCAGGGCGGCAAGCTCAAGGCGCTGGCCGTGACCTCGACCGAACGCCTGCCGCAGCTGCCTCAGGTCCCGACCATGAAGGAAAGCGGCTTTCCGTCCTTTGTCACCGCCACCTGGAACGGCGTGCTGGCCCCCAAGGGGACACCACGCGCCGTGGTCCAGCGACTTGAAGCCGCCACGCTCAAGGTGGCCAGCAGCCCCGAGTTCAAGGCCAGGGTCGCAGCCCTGGGCGGCGAACCTCGCCTGCTCGGCTCAAGCGCGTTCCGCGACTTCACGCGCACCGAGTACAAGCACTGGGGCAGCATCATCCAGGCCGCCAAGCTCGAAAAGCAGTGAGCTCGGCTGGCACGCAGACGCTATAGCCGATGCGTGCGGTCGCCCTGCACAAAGCCCAGCGGCGTCCAGGGTTCCACACCCTTGGACAGGGCAACGACCTTGAACAGCTCGCCCATCTCGTGCTCCATGACCAGCTTGGAGGCCATGGATCTGGCCTTGATGCCGACCGCATCGAGCTTGGGCGCAAGTCCGCAGTTGATGAGAAAGTGCGCCTGATTGGTATAGCCCAGCACGTCGAAGCCCGCATCCTGGGCCGCCACGGCCGTGCCCGTGAAATTGACGTGAGCCGTGATGTCCTTGAGGCCGACCAGCACCAGAGGGTCGTTGTCCACCTGATGCTGGTAGTGGCAGACCAGGGTTCCCATATGACGCTGCTCGTGGTAGTACTCGCTCTCGCCGAAGCCGTAATCGATGAAAAAAGCGGCACCGCGAACCAGACGCTCGCCCAGGGTGTGGATAAATGCCTCGCCCTGGCGGTGGATTTCGGTCAGAAAGTCATGCGGGCCACCGATATCCACAGGCGGGCGCAGTTCGGTGGGACGGTCTTCCCAGGCAAAAGCCGCCTCATCGCCGCCTGCGCCGAGCACCACGCCGCGCTCATGCCATTGGCCTGCGGTGCGCTGCAGCAGCTGCACCGGCATGGCATCCAGCACCTCGTTGCCGATGATCACGCCTTCCATGGCCTCGGGCAGCGCATCCACCCAGCGCACCAGATGTTCGTACTTGGCCAGCGCCAGCTTCTGGCGCGCGCGCAGCGTTCCCGAGAGATCGACTATGGTGTAGCGCTCTGGCAACGCACCCTGAGCCGCCAGCTCGTCGAGGATCTGCAGCGCCAGCGCGCCCGTGCCGGCGCCGAACTCCCAGATCTCGCGGGTATTCGTTTTTTGTAGCGCTTCCCGTAACTGGGACGCCACCAGCTGGCCAAAAATAGGCGAAATCTCCGGCGCCGTCACAAAGTCGCTGCCCGACTCCGGCATGGCGCCGAACTTGGCCGTCTCATTGGCGTAATAGCCCAGGCCCGGTGCATAGAGCGCCAGCTCCATGAAACGGTCGAAAGGCAGCCAGCCGCCCACGGCGGCAATCTCCTTGGCAATGCGGGATTGCAAGGCGCTCGTTAAACTTGAGGGTTCTGTCGTCACAACCCGCATTTTCCACGAATGTCCTCACCCGCCCGACCACGCACAGTATTGGTGACCGGTTCCGCCCGTCGCCTTGGACGTGACATGGCCCTGGCCCTGGCCCGCGCGGGCTGGCAAGTGGCTGTGCACTATCGCGACTCCCGCGAGCAAGCCATGCAGACCGTGGCTTCCTGCGCGCAGTTGTCGGGCGACAGCGCCGCTTTTGACGCTGATTTCTTTGACGAGGAGTCGGTGCGCTCACTGGTGCCGCGTGTGGTGGAGCGCTTTGGCCGCATCGACGCCGTGGTCAATAACGCCTCGCTGTTCGAGCATGACGATGCCCAGAGCTTCAGCTATGTGGCGCTGGAAGCGCATCTGCGCAGCAACACGGGTGCGCCCATATTGCTGTCCCAGGCTCTGCACGCCCATGTGCAGGAGCGTGTGGCGGCCGGCGAAGCCTCGGCCCAGGGTGCCGTGGTCAATGTGCTGGACCAGAAGCTCTGGAACCAGAACCCCGATTTCCTGAGCTACACCCTCTCCAAGGCGGCTCTGGAAGCCGCCAACACCATGCTGGCCCTGGCTCTGGCGCCAAGCGTGCGCGTGGTGGGCGTGGCGCCGGGCCTGACGCTGACCAGCCATATGCTGAGCCAGGAAAAGTTCGAGACCCTGCACGCCATGAGCCCGCTGGGACGCTCCTCCTCGTCCGAGGACATTGCCGCCGCCGTGTGCTTTGCACTGGAAAACCGATCCATGACGGGCACCACCATGCTGGTCGATGGCGGCCAACATTTACAGCGCTTCGAGCGCGATTTTTCGATGATGTGAGCCCACCGAGGCCGCACCCTTTTCCATGACTTCCACTTCCGGACAACAGATTCTCACGCTCACCGGCCTGCGCTTTGATGCCAGCCTGGGGATTCTTGCGCATGAGAAACAAGAGCCTCAGCCGATCCAGGTCGACGCCGAACTCAATCTCGGCCCCCAGCCCCTGGCTCCGCGCGATGACGACATCCTTCATGTGCTGGACTACCGCAAGGTGCGCCAGATCATCATCGACGAATGCACCTCCGAGCATGTGAACCTGCTCGAGAGCCTGATCGGCAAGCTGGCCCAGCGCCTGCTGCAGCTGCCCGGCGTGCGCGGCGTGCGTGTGAAAATTGCGAAGCTGGAAATTTTTGACGACTGCGAAGTAGCCATTCGCATCGAAACCGGACAATGGTGAACCCCATGAATGCAGTAAACGACAACCCCTGGATTGCCGAAGAGGCAGAAGCCGCCGATGCTGCGGCCGCAGAGAACGCCAACGGCGAAGAAGCCGCCAAGCCCGGCAAGATCAAGATCGAGCGCGAACAGATCAAGCTCGAGAAGCGCCTGTGCCGCGAAGTGGGCAAGGCCATCCTCGACTACAACATGATCGAGGAAGGCGACAAGGTCATGGTCTGCATGTCCGGCGGCAAGGACAGCTACACCCTGCTCGACATTCTGCGCAAGCTGCAAAAGCGCGCACCCGTGAAGTTCGACATCGTGGCCGTGAACCTGGACCAGAAGCAGCCCGGCTTCCCCGAGCATGTGCTGCCCGAGTACCTCCAGAGCATCGGTGTGGACTACCACATCGAGAACCAGGACACCTACAGCGTCGTCAAGCGCGTCGTGCCCGAAGGCAAGACCACCTGCGGCCTGTGCTCGCGCCTGCGCCGCGCCATCCTGTACAAGGTGGCCGACCAGCTGGGCTGCACCAAGGTGGCCCTGGGCCATCACCGCGACGACATCGTGCAGACCATGATGCTCAATATGTTCTACGGCGGCCGCATGAAGGGCATGCCGCCCAAGCTGGTCAGCGACGACGGCAAGCATGTGGTGATCCGCCCCCTGTGCTATGTGCCCGAGAAGGACACGACGCGCTGGGCCCAGTACCAGAACTTCCCCATCATTCCCTGCAACCTCTGCGGCAGCCAGGACGGCCTGCAGCGCGTGGCCGTGGGCAATATGCTGCGCGAGTGGGACAAGAAGTTCCCCGGCCGCATCGAGAGCATGTTCCGCGCCATGGGCAATATCGTGACCACGCACATGATGGATCCCCAGCTGCACGACTTCAGGAACGCCAAGGCCACGGGCATTGCCGATCCCAACGGCGACATGGCCTTTGACCATGAAGAGCTGCCAACCATGGCAGCCCTGCCCGGCGGAGTACAAGTGGTACAACTGTCCTGAGCGGACTTTTGAACTAAAACCGGACCCTGCTGTCCAATCAAAGGCCCATCCCATGGGCCTTTGTCGTTTTCAGAGAAATCATCATGAACCTGCGCAAAACCTCCTTACGCTGGATCGGCCTTGTGGCCCTGACTGCGACGGCTCTGCTGGCCGGCTGCAGCACGGTGCGCGAGGTCAACAGCACGGTGCAGAGCTTTTCCGCACTGAACACCATCCCTGTGCCGGCCACCTACCGGCTGGAGACCCTGCCCTCGCAACAAGGCCAGGTGAACTTCGCGGCCGTGGAAGCCCAGGCCCAGCATGCGCTGGCCCGCGTCGGCCTGACGCGCGATGACTCGCGCGCCAGCCTGGTGGTGCAGATCAGCGCCATGGCCCGCTATGCGCGCGACTGGGCCAGCTGGCCCTATTACGACCCCTACTGGGGCCCGCGCTGGGGCTGGGGCATGAGCTACGGGCGCGGCTTCGGCTGGGGCTTTGGCGGCAGCATGATGTTCAACGAGCCGCCGCTGGAGTATTACCGCGCCGTGAGCATCGTCATGCGCGACATCAAGACCCAGCAGATCGTCTACGAAACCTCGGCCCAGCGCCAGGATGTGTGGACCGACGACCCGGCCATCTTCGGCATTTTGTTTGATGCGGCGCTGACGGGCTTCCCCAAGCCGCCGCAGGGCCCGCGCAATGTGCGCACCGTCATCCAGCCGCCGGCAGCGCAGCCTGCCAGCGGCGCACCTGCAGCCCCCGCGCAGCCCGCCGCACCGGTCACGCCAGCCACCCCGGCCACCGTGGCGCCTGCACGTTGATTTGCAATCTTCAACAGTTGCCCGGCCTGCCGCGTGCTAACGTGCAGCTCGCTTTGAACCAGGGCGTCTTCCCTGAGCCCTCGCCATGAAAAGGATGAAGTCATGAAGAAATTTGCTCTCTCCAGCCTGCTTTGCGCCTCCGTGGCCGCGGGTGCCTTCAGCGCCCATGCCAGCGGCCTCGGCGACGCCTTGCGCGGTCAGCTGGGCGGCGGCGCGGCCGAGAGCAGCTCCAGCGCCTCGGGCCTGGGCGGCATGCTCGGCGGCTCCGGAGGCTCTTCGGCACTGTCCGCCCTGGGCCTGGGCAATCTGAGCTCCGGCACGGCCAGCAATGCCGCAGGCGTCCTCACCTACTGCATGAAGAACAACTACCTCAACGCCGACAAGGCCGCCCAGGTCAAGAATCAGCTGCTGGGCAAGCTGGGCCTGGGCCAGAAGGAAGAACCCAAGGATCAGGGCTACCAGAACGGGCTGATGGGCATGGTCACGGGCGCCGACGGCAAGAGCTTCAGCCTGGACAAGGTCAAGAGCAACCTCAAGGAAAAGGCCTGCGACTTTGTGCTGGACAATGCCAAATCGCTGATCTGACACCGAAAAACATGGCAGCCGGCGCTTGAAACGCAAGTGCTGGCAAGTGCTGCAATGCCCAAAGGCCTGCAACCATAGTTGCAGGCCTTTTTTCTTGCCGGCTGCGCCACGATGCAGGCCGAGCGTCGAAAAGTCTGTAACAACAGACCGGGGTACAGGCACACTTTGTTTGCAAGACAATGACTGTTCAATAAAACAACCTACGCTGAACGAGCCAAGACATGCACGCCACGCGCATCATTGCCATCCGGCACGGAGAGACAACCTGGAATGTCGATGGACGCATCCAGGGGCATCTGGATATCCCCTTGAACGACACCGGCCTGTGGCAGGCCGAGCAGGCGGCCCAGGCGCTGGCCGACGAGAGCATTGCCGCCATCTACAGCAGCGACCTGCAGCGTGCACATGTCACTGCGCAGGCGATTGCCCAGAGATCCGGTGCACCTCTGCACACCACCGCCGGCCTGCGCGAGCGCTGCTTCGGCGATTTCCAGGGCCGCACCTTCAAGGATGTGGAAGCCACCCAGCCCGAGGACGCCCAGCTCTGGCGCACGCGCAACCCGGCCTAT
This sequence comes from Comamonas sp. NyZ500, assembly GCF_016772095.1. Classification (NCBI taxonomy): domain Bacteria; kingdom Pseudomonadati; phylum Pseudomonadota; class Betaproteobacteria; order Burkholderiales; family Comamonadaceae; genus Comamonas; species Comamonas sp. NyZ500. The sequence continues at coordinate 158,062 of NZ_JAEIJE010000003.1, forward strand.
GCCCCGCCCGGCGGCGGCGACTCGCTGCAGGCCTTGCGCGAACGCATCTTTGCCACCGTGGACCGGATTGCACGCCAGCATGAGGGCGAGCAGATCGTGCTGGTCGCCCATGGCGGCGTGATGGATGTGCTGTACCGCCTGGCCACGCGCCAGGATTTCCAGACGCCACGCACCTGGGAGCTGAGCAACTGCGCCATCAATCGCCTGCTCTGGACGCCCGACGGCCTGTCTTTGGTAGGCTGGGCAGATACCGCACACCTTCAGCAAGGCAGCCGAGATGAAGCACATTCCTGAGCATCTGCAGACCCTGGTCGGCCAGGCCGTCAAACGCATAGACACGCCCGCGCTGGTCATAGACCTGGACGCCATGGACCGCAATATCGAGCGCATGGCCCGCTTTGCCCAGCAGCATGGCGTGCTCTGGCGCCCGCATGCCAAGCTGCACAAGAGCGCGCATATCGCCCATCTGCTCGAACATGCCGGCGCCTGCGGCCACTGCGTGCAGAAAGTCAGCGAGGCCGAGGCACTGGCCCAGGGCGGCATCACCAATATCTTCATCAGCAACGAAGTCATCTCCCAGACCAAGCTGGCGCGCGTGGCGACTCTGGCCAGGGCACTGAATGCCCAGGGCGGCCGGCTGGCCCTGGCCGTCGATTGCGAGGAAGGCATCACGCGGCTGGCGCGGGCCCTGCAGGATGCGCAGGCCGGCGATGCCGCCATGGATGTGCTGGTGGAAATCAATGTCGGCCAGAACCGCTGCGGCGCAGAGCCCGGCGAAGCCGCCCTGGTTCTGGCACGGGCGATTGCAGCCCAGCCCGTGCTGCGCTTTGCGGGCCTGCAGGCTTATCACGGCGGCGCCCAGCATCTGCGCAGCGCCGAGGAGCGCAAGACCGCCATCGAGCAGGCGCTCAAGCTCGTCAACCGCACGCGCCATGAGTTCGACCGCGCCGGCCTGGCCATTCCGCTGATCACGGGGGCCGGCACGGGCACCATGGTCAACGAAGCCGCCAGCGGCATCTATGGCGAAATCCAGCCCGGCTCCTTCCTCTTCATGGACGCCGACTACGCGGCCAACCAGCGCGATGCGGCCCAGCCCCTGTTCGAGCATGCGCTCTACGTCAAGACCCAGGTCATGTCGCTCAGCGGCGATCACGCCGTCTGCGACGCCGGCCACAAGGCCCATGCCATAGACTCCGGCCTGCCCCGGCTGCATGCGCTGGCGCCCGAAAATGCGCTGCGCTTTGCCAACGGCGGCGACGAGCATGGCGTGCTGCACCCCGATGCCGACGCGGGCAACCACGGCGGCTGGCTGCCTGCACTGGGCGAGAGCCTGTGGCTGATTCCCGGCCACTGCGACCCCACGGTCAATCTGCACGACCATCTGATCGGCGTGCGCGGCGGCCGGCTCAAGGGCGTGGTCGAACGCATCTTCACCGTCGACGGGCGCGGTGCGCTGACCTGATTCGCTCCTGCTCCGGGTTTTGATTGCTATACAAAAAAGAGCTTGCAACGCATTTCATGAAATGATTTCAAGGCATAAACAGCCTGAAACTCATATATGAAAGGCGCCAGAAGCTCTCTTTTTATGAGCCTTCAGGCCACCAGCCGTCGGCACGGCGCTCCATGCGCGGGCAGTCGTAGGCCGCGACCACGGGGATGGCGCTGCCATCGGCACGCACCAATTTCTGCTGCCACTGCGTGCCCTGGCGCATGGCCACGGCAATGGCGGCCACTTCGGCGCCGCAACGCTCGATCAGCTTGAGACCGGACACCATGGTCGTGCCCGAACTCACGGCATCGTCGACCACCAGCACGCGCTTGCCTGTGATCAGACTCAGCTGATTGGGGTCGATATAGAGCAGCTTGCCCTTGCCCGGCGTGGTGATGGAGCTGACGGGCTCGGAGAGCTCGTCGCGATACCAGTACTTGCGCGAGTAACCCAGCGGCACATAGCGGCTGCGGCCCAGGTGGCGCGCCACCAGCGGCGCAAAGGCCAGGCCCAGCGTCGGCAGGCCTATGACCACATCGAAGTCATGCGCCCCGGCGCCTTGCGCCATGTGCAACGCCAGTTGCTCGACCACTTCAATGGAAGCCTGGTTGGCAATCAGCGACGCCACGCAGCGGTCGGGGGCGGAACCGTCGGCCGTGGGCATGCCGCGCAGCGGCAGCAGCAGATAGCGGCCGTCGGGCAATCGGGCCGGATAGCTCTTCGCATAGGGCGGCAGCGGCGACTGGCTCAGATCGGCCTCGGTGACGGTGGCTTGCCAGTAGTCGGTCGTGGCATCGAAGCCGGGCAGATCCTGGCCGGAGAGGTTGATTTCACTCATACAAAACTCAGTCGCGGCCCAGATAGCTCTCGGCCAGCTTCACCCAATACGAGGCAGTCACGGGCAGCAGGTTGTCATTGAAGTCATAGGCCGCGTTGTGCACCATGCAACCGCCCTCGCCCATGCCATTGCCGACGATGAAGTAGTTGCCCGGCACGGAATTGAGCATGATGGCGAAGTCATCGCTGGCCTGCAGCGGCTGCAGATCGGGAATCAACCATGCTTCGCCCAGGAATTCGCGGGCCACACCGACTGCGAAATCGGTAGCCGCCTTGTCGTTCATGACGGGCGGATAACGCCATTTGTAGTCCACCTCGGCCGTGGCGCGGTGGACTGCGGCCTGGGCATGGGCCATGGCCGTGATGCGCTCGCGCAGCTGCTGGCGCACCTCAGGGCAGCGCGCGCGAATGGTCACGCGCAGCTCGCAGGTTTCGGGAATCACATTGGGCGCATCGCCCGCATGGATGGCACCGATGGTGACCACGGCCATGTCGTTGGGATCGATCTCGCGCGAGCGTATGGTCTGCAGCGCCAGCACCAGATGCGAGGCCACGACGATGGGGTCCACGGCCACATGGGGCATGGCGCCATGGCCGCCCTTGCCGCGGATGGTGATGATGGCCGTGTCCGAGCTGGAATACATCACGCCCGAGCGAAAGCCGAACTGCCCGGCCGGGTAGCCGGGCTCGTTGTGAAAGGCGTAGAGCGCATCGCAGGGAAACAGCTCGAACAGGCCCTGCTCCACCATCTTCTGCGCGCCGCCATGGCCTTCCTCGGCGGGCTGGAAGATCAGATTGAGCGTGCCCTGGAGCTGATTCCTGCGCCCGGCCAGCACCCTGGCCGCAGCCAGCAGCGTGGCCGTGTGCCCGTCGTGGCCACAGGCATGCATCTTGCCGTCGTGACGACTGGCATAGGACAGGCCCGTGGCTTCACGGATGGGCAGCGCATCCATGTCGGCGCGCAGGCCAAGACGTTTGCCATTCGGGTGATCGCCGCAGCGCAGCGTCCCCACCACACCGGTGTCGCCCAGGCCGCGATGGACCTCGTAGCCCCATTCGGCCAGCCTTGCCGCCACGATATCGCCGGTGCGGTGCTCTTCGTAGGCCAGCTCGGGATGGGCATGCAGATCGTGGCGCAGGGCCAGCATCTCGTCCGCGACGGCGGCCACTTCGGGCAGCACGGGCGGATGGATCTCGGCATGCACGGGATTCAGAGGCGCAGCCATGGCTTATTCCGCCTGGATGTTGGCCGACTTCACGATCTGGGCATAGCCGGCTTTTTCCTTCTTCAGGAACTGGACGAAGCTGGCCTGGGTGCCGGAGCCGGGCGTGGCGCCGCCGTCTTCCAGGCGCTTGCGCACCTCGGGCATCTTGAGCACGGCATCGAGCTCGGTGGCCAGGCGCGTGACCACGGCCTGAGGTGTCTTGGCGGGCACGAACAGCCCCGTCCAGGTGTTGAGGTCAAAGCCCTTGAGCTCGGCCGTCTCGCCAAAAGTGGGCACGCTGTGGATGGCATCGATGCGCTTGGCCGATGTCACGCCCAGACCTTCGAGCTTTTTCTGCTGGATCATGGGCACGGCGCTCACGGTGGTGAGCATGCCCACATCGACCTGACCGCCCATCACGTCGCTGGTGATCTGGGCGCCGCCTCGGTAGGGCACATGCACCAGCTTGATCTTGGCACGCTCCTGCAGCATTTCCATGGCCAGATGCAGCATGGTGCCCACGCCCGAAGTGGCGTAGGTCAACGATCCGGGCTTGGAGCGCGCCAGGGCAATCAGCTCGTTCAGATTGTGCGCCGGCAGGCCGGGACGGGCCACGGCGACCACGGGGGCGATGGTGGTCAGCCCCACGGGTGTCAGATCCTTTTCGGCGTCGTACTTGACGGCGGAATTCACCAGCTGGGCAATGCTGATGGGGCCGTCAAAGCCCATGAGCAAGGTGTAGCCGTCGGCCGGAGCCTTGACGGCCTTGCTCACCCCGAGCACACCGCCCGCGCCGGGCACGTTGTCCACCACGATGGACTGGTGCAGGCGCTCGCCCAGCTTCTGGCCGATCAGGCGCGCCGTGGTGTCCACATTGCCACCGGCACTGAACGGCACGATCAGCGTGATGGGCTTGGTGGCGGGCCAGGCATCGGCGGCGGCAAAAACGGCAGGGGCGGTAAAGCCTGAGGCCAGCAAGGCAGCGGCGGCAACAAAGGAGCGGCGGGATGTGGACATGGGCATGCAGCAAGAATGCGGACAGGCTGACGGCTCCAGGCCCATCCCGGGGTCGCCGCGTCGCTGTACTGGCCGGTAAATTTGAGTGTGCCCTCCGGCGGACGGGCAAGCCCGCAATTATCCCAGAGCACCTTGCTGACTGCCATAACAGGAAATACTTAGCAATCCTGATTCACCCTTGAAACTTCGTGAAGCCTGCAGCGCCGGGCGCTAGGGTTCATGCCAAGCCGCCGGACAACGAGCCGCTCCAGAATCGGAGCCCATGCTCTCTCCCAGCCAAGTCATCGTTCTGGCCACGCCGGTCTTTTTCGCACTGATTGCCGTGGAATGGATCATCAGCCTCAGGCGCGGGCGCAATGCCTATGCGCTGGCCGATGCCATCAGCTCGCTGAACCTGGGCGTGCTGAGCCAGACCAGCGCCGTCTTCACCAAGCTGCTGACGCTGGGCATCTACACCGTCGTGGCCAGCCATGTGGCTCTGATCGAGGCCGATGCCTTCTGGCTCAGCCTGCCGGGCTGGCTGCTGGCCCTGCTGTTCTACGACCTCTGCTACTACTGGCTGCACCGCATGGGCCATGAAGTGGGCGTGCTCTGGGCCGCCCATGCCGTGCACCACCAAAGCCAGGCCTACAACCTCTCCACCGCTCTGCGCCAGACCAGCTCCGGCGCGCTGCTGGGCTGGATCTTCTATCTGCCCATGGCCCTGGCCGGCGTGCCGCCGCTGGTGTTTGCCGTGGTCGGGCTGATCGACCTGCTCTACCAGTTCTGGGTGCATACCGAGCAGGTCAGGAAGCTGGGCTGGTTCGACCGCTGGTTCTGCGCGCCCAGCAATCACCGCGTGCACCATGCCGTCAACGAGCGCTATCTGGACCGCAACTACGGCGGCATTCTCATCGTCTGGGACCGGATCTTCGGCACTTACAAGACCGAGGACGACGAGGAGCCCTGCATCTACGGCACGCGCGGCCTGCTCAAGAGCTGGGACCCGCTCTGGGCCAACTTCAGCGTCTACCGCCAGCTGGCGCATGACAGCTGGCATGCACGCAGCTGGCTGGACAAGCTTCGCGTCTGGTTCAAGCCGCCGGGCTGGCGGCCAGCCGATGTGGCGCAGCGCTTTCCCAAGCCCGCCTTCGACCTGGACGAGCACCGCATCATCTATGCCCCGCCCATGGGCACTGCGCTGCGCTGGTTTGCCGGCCTGCAGTTTGCGGCACTGGTTGCGGGCACTTCGGTCTTTCTCTGGCATGCCGACCAGTCGCCGCTGGCCGCCAATCTGATCTGGTTCGGCGTGCTGCTCACCGGGCAATGGGCTCTGGGCGCGGCCATGCAGGGACGCATCAGTCTGTGGCTGGCGCTGATGCTGCAAAGCGGCGCACTGGCCACGGCCACGGCGGCGCTCGATCTACAGCAATGGCATTGGCTGTTCAAGCCTGCCACCATGGTTTTTGCTCTTATATACATAGCTTCTTGCACAAAGCAGAACTCAAAAACTATACAAAACATGTCTCAAAAGCATGTTCATCTGCTGCTGGCAGCTATTGTTTTTTCCATGGCTGGCGATGTCTTCCTGATGCTGGACGGACAGTTGCAGACCGGTCTGTTCATTCCCGGCCTGGTCAGCTTTTTGCTGGCCCATGTCTGCTACGTTGCGCTGTTCAAGTTCGATATGCCCTGGTTTGCCGACCGCCGCGCACTGCTGCTGGTGGCTGCGATCGGCGCCGCCATGTATGTCTTTCTCTGGACCCATGGCCTGCCCGCCGCCCTGCGTCTGCCCGTGGCCGCCTATGTCGGCGTCATCGCCTTGATGGCGGCGCAGGCCTGGGGGCGCTACCAACTCCTGCAAAGCCGTCCCGCACTACTGACCGCACTGGGCGCCAGCTTTTTCATGCTCAGCGACTCCATCCTGGCCATCAATCGTTTTGTGCAGCCGCTGCCCTGGTCATCGGTGAGCGTGCTCGGCAGCTATTACGCCGCACAGGCGCTCATCGTCTGGGGCTGTGTGCAGCAATGGGCCGAGCCTGCAAGCCGCCAGGCCCCGGCGCAATTGCAACTGAAAACCACCTAGGGTTGACCCTGAACCCGGTCTGGACCGATAATTGCCAGATCGCAATTTCAGGAGTCCCCACGTGGACAGTGCCAGTTCAACCAGTGATTTATCGCACGCCGCAATGGCTGCGAAGCTGGCCGACTGACAGACTCCCCCGGATCGGGAGTCGTCATCGACCGCCCCGCATCCCTTGCCTCGCGATCCTCGCAACTTGCTGTTTGGCTTCCCGACCTTCGGGCCGCCCTGCCGTGCGCAGCACGGCTAGAAGCTTCAAGCTCGCAAGCTCTGCTCCTCACTGAGTTTTCGCGCCGCCATTCGCTCCGGCTTACCCCGGCTCGTGGCTGCGCCAGAACGTTTGTGCCGCGCTGCCGCCTGGCCCGCTCCCTCAACCGATGAGGAGAACGCCATGAGCAACCGCCTGACCCGCTCTCTGCACCAGCTGCGCCCCCTGCTGCTGCGCGCCCGCGCCATGCCCCGCCAGGCTGCGCCCGCCGCACCGGCAGCCTTGCCGCAAGCGCTGGAGCAGACGCTGGAGCTCGATGCACTGACCAGTTGGCCCACGCATCGCATCCGCAGCTTTCTGAGCAGCCGCACCGTACGCTGAGCAGCCTCGTCGCGGACCGGCTCCGGCCCGCTTTTCACTCACTCTTAACCAAGGAACACGTATGGATCCCGACCCTAGTCGATCTTGCAGCGCGCCCTTCGCGGCGCACTGCCAGCCCATTGCCGTGCGTGTGACCCTCTTGGCTGCGCGCACGAACTGGAACCCCGTCCCGGGGTCGCGCGCCTGATGCCCTAGCAGCGGCGGGCAGCTCCCGGGTCACCCCCAAGGAGTATGCCCATGCAACGCCTCACTTGGCTGCGCGTGCTGCAACGCAGCCGCCCCGCATCCCGCTTCAATGACTCTACCCGCCACCATGGCCTGACCCATGCCGTGATCTCGGCACTGAACGAGCGCCGCACCGATGTGCTGCGCCACCTGGTCGACCGCCATGCCGCGCCCCTCATGGCCAGCGCCATGGCCAATCTCAGCATCCGCCAGCGCGCCGATGCCCTGTCGCTGCTGACCCAGGAGCAGCGCAGCCGCATCGACAACCAGTTTCGCGCCAGCCAGGCACAGCAGCCCTGGACACGATTCGGCACCTCCGGCAAGACGCTGCACTGACAGGAGACCGTGATGCAGACTCTCAAAAATCTGTTCCGGGCCTTTTTGCGCAGCCACCGCATGGCCGGCCTCTTCGGCCGCCAGCCCATGCCCGCAGGCGGCCCGTCCACAGCCGTCACAGTGCCTGCGGCACAAGTACAGGCCCTGCAATCGGCCGCCTGCAGCCCCGTGGCTGCGCTGCTGCAGCAGCTTGACACATCGAGCCGGGGCCTGAGCCCCGAGCAGGTCCGGCAGCGCCAGCTCCGCCATGGACCCAACGAGGTGGCGCATGAAAAGCCGCTGCCCGCATGGAAGCACCTGTGGCATTGCTACCGCAACCCCTTCAACCTGCTGCTGACGCTGCTGGCCGTGGTCTCCTATGTCACCGAGGACGAAAAAGCCACCATCGTCATCGCCAGTATGGTGCTGCTGTCCACACTGCTGCGCTTTGTCCAGGAAGGGCGCTCGCGGCGCGCCGCAGCACGCCTGCAGGCCCTGGTCAGCAACCGCGTCACCGTGCGCCGCAAGACCGATGCACCGGCCGCAGACTTTCGCGACAGCGGCGGAGGCCATGACACCTCGCTGTCCGAGCTGCCCATGCGCGAGCTGGTGCCCGGGGACATCGTGGCCCTGTCGGCCGGCGACATGATCCCGGCCGACTGCCGCCTGCTGTCCGCCAAGGACCTGTTCGTGAGCCAGGCGGCCATGACGGGCGAATCGCTGCCCGTGGAAAAGGATGCACGCACCCTGGCTGCCCTGCAGGCCGGCCAGTTGCTGGAAGCCGGCAACCTGCTTTTCATGGGCACCAATGTGGTCTCGGGCTCGGCCATGGCCGTGGTCGTCGCCACGGGCAACCAGAGCTATTTCGGCACACTGGCAGCGCGCATCACCCACCAGGACCGCACGGCCACGGCCTTCGAGCAGGGCGTGAACAGCGTCAGCTGGCTGCTGATCCGCTTCGCGGCCGTGATGGTGCCCGTGGTGCTGTTCATCAACGGCTACACCAAGGGCGACTGGGGCGAGGCCTTTTTATTCGCGCTGTCGGTGGCCGTGGGCCTGACGCCCGAGATGCTGCCCATGATCGTCACCTCCACGCTGGCCAAGGGCGCCGTGGTGCTGTCGCGCCAGAAGGTGATGGTCAAGCGCCTGGATGCGATCCAGAACTTCGGCGCCATGGATGTGCTGTGCACCGACAAGACCGGCACGCTGACGCAGGACCGCATCGCGCTGGAGCGTCACACCGATGTGCAGGGCCGTCCCAGCGACGAGGTGCTGCAGTTCGCCTACCTCAACAGCTACTACCAGACCGGGCTCAAGAACCTGCTGGACCGTGCCGTACTCGAGCATGTGGAGCTGCACACGCGGCTGCATGTCAACGAGAACTACCGCAAGGTCGACGAAATTCCGTTCGACTTCCAGCGCCGGCGCATGTCCGTGGTGGTGGCCGAGCGCAATCACCACCATGAGCTGATCTGCAAGGGCGCGGTCGAGGAAGTTCTGCGGGTCTGCACACATATTCGAGACAGCGGGCGCGACGGAGACACGCTGTTGCCGCTCACGCCCGAGCGCCGCGAGCAGGTGCGCGCCGTCACCGAGGGGCTGAACAGCGAGGGCCTGCGCGTGGTGGCCGTGGCCATGAAGGAAGTGCCGCCCGACAAGAACACCTACGGCATTGCCGACGAGGCCGAACTGACCCTGATCGGCTACGTGGCCTTTCTCGACCCGCCCAAGGAATCCACCCAGGCCGCCATTGCTGCGCTGCTGCAGCACGGTGTGGCGGTCAAGGTGCTCACGGGCGACAACGAGCTGGTGGCACGCAAGGTCTGCCGCGACGTGGGTCTGCAGGTGGACGAGGCGATTGTCGGCAACGACATCGAAGCCATGGACGAGGCGCAGCTGCGCCGCACCGTGGAGTCACACCTGCTGTTCGCCCGCCTGACACCGCTGCACAAGGAACGCATCGTGCGTGCGCTGCGCGCCAACGGCCATGTCACGGGCTTTATGGGCGACGGCATCAACGACGCGCCCGCGCTGCGCGCCGCCGATATCGGCATCAGCGTCGACAGCGGCGTGGACATCGCCCGCGAAGCGGCCGACATCATCCTGCTGGAGAAAAGCCTGATGGTGCTGGAGCAGGGCGTGCTCGAAGGACGTCGCACCTTCAGCAATATGCTCAAGTACATCCGCATGACGGCCAGCTCCAATTTCGGCAATGTGTTCTCGGTGCTGATCGCCTCGGCCTTCATCCCGTTCCTGCCCATGCTGCCCATGCAGCTGCTGATGCAGAACCTGCTCTACGACCTGTCGCAGATCGCCATCCCCTTCGACCACGTGGACGAGGAAATGGTGGCCAGGCCGCTGCGCTGGGACCCTCAGGACCTGGGTCGCTTCATGCTCTTCTTCGGCCCCATCAGCTCGCTGTTCGACGTGCTCACCTTCGCGCTGATGTGGTTCGTCTTCCATGCCAGCACGGCCGCAGAGCAAAGCCTGTTCCAGTCGGGCTGGTTCGTGGTGGGGCTGCTGACGCAGACGCTGATCGTGCACATGATCCGCACGCCGAAGATCCCGTTTGTGCAAAGCCGTGCCTCCTGGCCCTTGCTGGCCGCCACGGCGGCCATCATGGCCATAGGCATCTTCCTGCCCATGGGCCCGCTGGCCGGACATTTCAAGCTGCAGACCCTGCCGCTCGGCTATTTCCCCTGGCTCATCGTCATATTGCTGGCCTATGCTGTGCTGACCACGCTGCTCAAGCGCGTCTATATCCGCAAGTACGGCTGGTGAGCTCCGGCCGCATATTTCGGCATTGATCAACCGGCAATAACAATCAGAACTTCATGCAATCCCTACAGAACTTCAATCTGCTCGCCACGCTGAACACGGTGCTGTGTCTTCTCGTGGCCTTTGTCTGCGGCAGCATCATCGGCCTTGAGCGCCAGATACGCCAGCGCACGGCAGGCCTGCGCACCAATACCCTGGTGGCCGTGGGCGCGGCCGTGTTCGTCGACCTGGCCATGCGCGTCTCTGGCGCGGACGGCGCCACGCGCGTCATCTCCTATGTGGTTTCGGGCGTGGGCTTTCTGGGTGCCGGCGCCATCATGAAGGAAGGCGCCAACATCACGGGGCTGAACACCGCCGCCACGCTATGGGGCTCGGCCGCCGTGGGCGCCTGCGCGGGCGCGGGCCTTCTGCCCGAGGCCGGCCTTGCCACCCTGTTCGTGCTGGCCAGCAACACCTTGCTGCGCCCCGTGGTCAACTACATCAACCGCCATCCCGTGGCCGAACATGCCAGCGAGGCCACCTACTATGTCTATGTGATCTGCGGCCAGCAAGCCCAGGCCGATGTGCGCGAGGGCATGCAGGAGCTGCTGGAGGCGGCCAACTACCCGGTGCGCGCGGTGGAAAAGCACGAGATCCCGCCGCACAACACCGAAATCGAGGCCGAGCTGTTCGCCACGGCCGTGCATGCCGAGGAGCTGGACCAGGTGGTCACGCAGATCGAAGCCTTGCCCGGCGTGCTACAGGCCTTCTGGAACGCCGGACCGCAGAATAATTGACCCCTGAGCCGCTGCGCGGCTTCCCCCCAGGGGGACGACATCTTCGCTGCGGGACGGCGGGGCCGCCCAAGCCCTTGCTCGATGTCTCTGGTTTGGGTTGCGCCAGTTTTATGCTGCATTGTCTCCGGGGGGCTGCAGGCCCAGGTGCCGGTAGGCGGCCTGGGTGGCCATGCGGCCGCGCGGCGTGCGCTGCAAAAAGCCCTGCTGGATCAGATAGGGCTCGATCACATCCTCGATGGTGCCCGACTCCTCGCCAATGCTGGCGGCGATATTGTCCAGGCCCACGGGGCCGCCGTCGAAACGATGCACCACGGCTTCGAGCAGCTTGCGGTCCATGATGTCAAAGCCCTGGGGGTCCACATCGAGCATGGCCAGCGCCTTGTCGGCAATCTCGCGCGTGATGCGGCCGTCGCCCTTGACATCGGCATAGTCGCGCACGCGGCGCAGCAGGCGGTTGGCAATGCGCGGCGTGCCGCGCGAGCGGCGTGCAATCTCGAAGCAGCCTTCCGCGTCAATCGGCGCATTGAGCAGTCCAGCGCTGCGCCTGACGATGCGCGAGAGCTCCTCCGAGGTATAGAACTCCAGCCGCGCCACGATGCCGAAGCGATCGCGCAGCGGGTTGGTGAGCATGCCGGCGCGCGTGGTCGCCCCCACCAGCGTGAATGGCTGGAGATCGAGCTTGATGGAGCGTGCAGCCGGACCTTCGCCGATCATGATGTCTATCTGATAGTCCTCCAGCGCCGGGTAGAGGATTTCCTCGACCACCGGGCTCAGGCGGTGAATCTCGTCGATGAACAGCACATCGTTGGGCTCGAGATTGGTGAGCAGTGCCGCCAGATCCTTGGGTTTTTCCAGCACCGGGCCGCTGGTCTGGCGCAGGTTCACGCCCAACTCGGCAGCGATGATGTGGGACAGCGTGGTCTTGCCCAGGCCCGGCGGGCCGAACAGCAGCACATGATCGAGCGCCTCGCTGCGCTTCTTGGCAGCGCCGATGAAGATCTCGAGCTGCTCTCGCGCCTTGGCCTGGCCCACATATTCGTCGAGCTGCTTGGGGCGCAGGGCACGCTCCAGCGCCTCTTCGCCCTGGGACGAATGCCCGGCCGAGACCATGCGCGGCGCAGCCGCCTCGGGGTCGGCGGCCGCGCTTCTGGCCTTGCGTGCAGGTGCGGGACTGGCCGCAAATTCGTCCACATGAATCGTCATGGCGGCAATTGTGCCCCAAGCATGACAGGGACACTGATTAAAAATACAGGGGAAAACAAAATCCCACAGTTGCAGTGCCCCACATTGACGGCCGGCCCCTGGCTTTGCGCACAATGACGGCAAAGATCCGAGGAGCTTTTTCATGCGTATTCACACCCTGGCCTGTACGGCCGCCCTGCTTTGCCTGTCCGTCGCTGCCCAGGCTGCGCTCAAGGCCGGCGATGCAGCACCTGGCTTCAAGACGCCCGCAGCCGTTGCCGGCAAGGCTTTTGACTTCGATATGGCCGAGGCGCTCAAGAAAGGGCCGGTGGTGCTGTATTTCTTCCCCAAGGCCTTCACTCAGGGCTGCACGCTGGAAGCGCATGCCTTTGCCGAAGCCACGCCCCAGTTCGCGGCCATGAAAGCCACGGTGGTGGGCATGTCACATGACGATATCGACACCCTCAAGCGCTTTTCCACCGAGGCCTGCCGCGACCAGTTCGCCGTGGCATCGGACCCTCGGGCCGTCACCATCAAGGCCTATGACGCGGGTGCTGCCGCCAACCCTGCCAGGGCCGACCGCATCTCCTATGTGGTGGGCCAGGACGGCAAGGTGAAGTTCGCCCTTGTCAGCAGCGACCCGCTGGCCCATGTGGAGCAGACCAAGGCGGCCGTCAGGCAGTTGCAGGGGAAATAGGCCCTGCCCGGCCCTCGGTCACTGCGCCAGCCAGTTCCCGATCTGGCTGTTGAAGGTCCGGTCGAAGCGGCTGTAAACATCGGAGCCGCCGCTGACCGTACATGAGCTGCTGCCGCCGGACAGCGTACCCACGACGCGTCCGCCTGCAAACATGGCCGAGCCACTGCTGCCGCCTTCGGTCACGCCCTTGCTCCAGCCGACGTTCACGAAATCGCTCTGGGCATTGCCCGGGCTGCAGGTGATACTGCCGGCGCCCAGGCTGCAGTTTCTGTAGCTCTGCACCTGGCCTTCGCTGTATTTGAGCAAGTCGCCCTGCGGGTGATGCAGTCCGTAGATGGCCGTCCCCGTCACCGCCGTTCCTCTCGCATCCCAGCCGGCCAGCGTCGCACCGGCAGGTGGCACCTCATTGAGTCGCATCAGCGTGGCATCGGTCACAGCGGTCGAATACAGCAGCGTGGCACCGCGCTGCAGCGCCAAGGTGCTTGCATTCGGCTCGAAGCTATTGCAGCTTGCCGAACGGAAAAACCAGTCCGTGCGCAGCGAAGTGGCGGCTGCCTGCGTCGAGATGCAGTGACTGGCCGATAGAAAATACGGCGTGTAGTCCCGCTTGGTATTGTTCAGCAGGGAGCCCGTGCAGTAGTAGTAGCGGTTGTCGGGGCCCACATAGGTCATGCGCGCCACGGCATTGCGCTCGACCGCGTACTGATCGGCGCAGCTGGCATCGAGCTCGCAACCCGCGGCATCGCCCACATTTCTGGGCACAAGGCTGTCGCGCAGCTCCAGCTCCACGGGCAGGGCCAGGTTGACATAGGCATGGGTGAGCGTGGGAATGGCAATGCGCAGCTGCGATGTCGACAGCCCCGCAGGCAGTGCGATCTCCAGCGTGACCTCATCGGCGCCCAGGTCGGGGGTCCACCAGATGCCAGCCGCCCGGGTGTCGCCGTCGGCGCGACGGTTGCGCGCAATGGCCTCGTTGATGGCCTTGCCCGTGGTCTCGAACCCGGTCTTGCTGCGATCCTTGCGGTACAGCCTGAGCTCGGCGGCATCGGGCATGGCATCGACCACCAGCCCCAACCGCAGGCCATGGGCGCCGGTCGAGGTGATGCTGATCGCCGCCACCTGTCCGCCATCCGGGGTCTTGGACCAGCGCAGCGTGCGTGCCATGTCGCCTGCGGACTGCAGCGAAGACAGCGCCCGCGGCGCCCCTATCTGCATGGGCACACCGGGCATGGGCATGACCGGCGATGGCGCGTCGTTCCACTGCGGCAATGCCAGATCGACGGTCTTGGGTCGCACGGCCACGGATGCCACGGCCACGCCTCTGGCCGAAGCCGCAGTCTGGGCGGCAGGCACTATCAGCGAATCCAGCACATAGGCCGTGGGCGGACCCGGCGGAGGACTGGTCTCTGCGACGCCCGCACCATTGCCGCCGCCGTTACCGACACCTGCGCCGCCAGGGCCCGGGTCCGGAACACTGCCTCCGCCCCCTCCGCCCCCTCCGCCGCCGCAAGCGGTCAGCGCCACCAGCATCAGACTTGCGCATAGAGAGGGAATGCGCCTGCCCTGTATCCACCAATGCATATCGTGTTCTCCTGCAGTTCACGATCGGACTGGCACAGGGCCAGCGAAGCTATTTGGTCAAAGCCTTGAGCGCGAGCTTAATGCCCTCGCTCACCCCTACATCGGGTGGGAGTTTCTTGAGGGCGGCCGAGGCCTCCTTGTCCGAGTAGCCCAGCGCCATCAGTGCCTGCTGAATATCGTTCTGGTCGTTGTTATTGGCAAACAGCGACTGCGCACCGGTATCCGCGCCGATCTTGCCCTTGAGCTCCAGCAGCAGACGCTCGGCGGTCTTCTTGCCGATGCCGGGCACCTTGACCAATCGCCCTGCTTGCTGCTGCGATACCGCGTCCGCGAGATCATCGATGCTCATGCCGCTGAGCACGGCCAGCGCCATGCGCGGTCCTATGCCGGTGATCTTGATGAGTTCGCGGAAGGTCTGGCGCTCGCGGGCCGTACCGAAGCCGAACAGCAGCTGGGCGTCTTCCCGCACCACGAAATGGGTCAGCAAGGCTACCTTGGCACCATTGGCAGGCAAGTTGTAGAAGGTGCTCATGGGCACCTGCACCTCATAGCCCACACCGGCACAGTCCACCAGGACTTCGGGCGGGTTTTTTTCCAGCAGCGTTCCAGTCAATTTGCCTATCATTGAAATCCTTTGCCGCACCGTGCGGCGATTCTTTTGAGAAATTATCCGCGTGATCCTGCGCCATACCTTCACACCCCATAACAATACGCGCCTGACCCATCTCTGCGGCCCGGCAGATGCGCATCTGCGCACCATCGAAATCGCGCTGGGCGTCAAGATCGCTCACCGCCACGAGCAGTTCAAGATCGACGGCCCCAAGGCCAAGGCCAATGAGGCGCTGGAGCTGCTTCAGGCTCTCTATGAGATCGCCGACTACGTGATTGCAGAAGATACGCTGCAGCTCATGCTGGCCGGCGATGTCGAGATGCTGGAGGCCGACCTGACGGCTCCGCAATTGACTACGCGCCGTGCCGATCTGCGCGCCCGCACGCCCAACCAGGCCCTGTATCTGGAAAACATCGCCAATCACGACATCAGCTTCGGCATCGGCCCGGCCGGCACGGGCAAGACCTATCTGGCCGTGGCCTGCGCCGTGGACGCGCTGGAGCGCAGCGCCGTGCAGCGCATCGTGCTGACCCGGCCCGCCGTGGAAGCCGGCGAACGCCTGGGCTTTCTGCCCGGCGACCTGACGCAGAAGGTGGACCCCTATCTGCGCCCGCTGTATGACGCGCTCTACGATCTGATGGGTTACGAGAAGGTACAGAAGGCTTTCGAGCGCAATGCGCTGGAGATCGCGCCGCTGGCCTTCATGCGCGGACGCACGCTGAACAACGCCTTCGTGATCCTGGACGAGGCGCAGAACACCACGCCCGAGCAGATGAAGATGTTTCTGACCCGCATCGGCTTTGGCGCCAAGGCCGTGGTCACGGGTGACGTGAGCCAGGTCGACCTGCCCAAGGGAGCACCCAGCGGACTTGTCGATGCCGAGCGCGTCCTCAAACGCGTCAAGGGCATCTCCATCAACCACTTCACCAGCGCCGACGTGGTACGCCACCCGCTGGTGGCCCGCATTGTGGACGCCTATGACGCACGCGGCCGCGTGTCCGAAGGCACTTCGGCGCCCAAGCACCGCAGCAGCCACCGAACGGCCCGCCCGCTGCCAACGGCAGACGAACTTTAATCAAAATCAATAGCTACTAGCGCTTACCTCATAAGGGCTAAAAGCCAAAATGACCTTAAATCAACTGCAACTATCGCTGCAATTCGGTCCCAGCGCCGAGGCCGCCGCCCATCGCGAACTGCTGAGCCGCAGCCGCGTCACGCGCTGGATCCGCCACGCGCTGGCCGTGGATGCCGAGATTACGGTGCGCATCGTCGATGCCGAGGAAGGCCGCAAGCTCAATCGCGAGTACCGCAAAAAGGACTACGCGACCAATGTGCTGACCTTCGACTATCAGCAGGAGCCGACCGTGATGGCCGATCTGGTGCTCTGCGCCCCCGTGGTGGAGCGCGAGGCCCAGGAGCAGAACAAGAGCCTGGAAGAGCATTACGCCCATCTGCTGGTGCATGGCACGCTGCATGCCCAGGGCTGGGACCACGAGACCAGCGAGGAAGACGCCGAAGAGATGGAGGCTTACGAGACCGACATCATGAAGGAGATGGGTTACGAAGACCCTTACGCCAAATAATCCGCGACAACACCGACCATCATGATCATCCCCCACTGGCGCCGCCCCCTGGCCTGGCTGCTAGCCTGGGCCCTGGTGGCCATTGCGGGCGCAGGCTGGCTCATGCATGCGCGGTTGCTGGCCCTGGAGGATGCATTCGTGACGGATGCACGCATCGTGCATCGGCTGCTGAGCCAGCGTGCCGTGCAACACGATGCGGTGATGGCCATGCTGCCCCTGCTGCAACCACCTGCGCAAGGCCGCAGTGCCAAGGCGGCCTTGCCGCTGCCGCGCCTGCCAGCCGCCTATCCGCAGATCATCGAGGTACTGCGCCGCCTGCCGGACAGCAGCTGGCCGGCTGACTGGCCTCATGACCTGGGTGCCGCGCTGGATATGGCAGAGGCCCGCTCGCTGCAAAGCGGCCATGCCGAACTGGCCTGGGCCGACCTGCCCAAAGGCCGGGTATGGCTGGCGCTTGCCGGCCCAGCCGCCGACCACGCCCTGCTGCTGGATCTGCATGCCACCATTCCCTGGGACGAGTGGCCCATGGATGCCCAGACCAGTCCAGTGCGCGTGCGGCTTCAGTATCAGGGCCAAGCCTTTACCGTGCAGGCCGGGCGGCGTCTGGAGCATGGCTGGAATTACGACTTTCACAAGCTGCTTGCCTCGCAGAGCCAGCCCTTCGATGTGGTGCTGGAGCGCGACGTGGGCTGGAGCGAGCTGCCCTGGGCCACCATGCTGGCCTGGGCGGCTGCCAGCGCTGCAGCACTGGCCGCACTGCGCACCCTGCTGCGCCAGCGCGTGACAGCACGCCGGGCAGAAGAGCTGCTGCGTCTGGGCCAGGTCGCCCGTCTCAACCAGCTCGGCGAACTGGCCGCGGGTATGGCGCATGAACTCAACCAGCCGCTGACCGCGCTGCTGGCCAATACCCAGGCGGCGCAGCGCCTGCTGGGCGATGAGGAGCCAGATCTGGACATGGCGCGCCATGCCATGAGTCAGGCCGTGGCCCAGGCAAGGCGCGCCAGTGCCGTCGTGGGGCGCCTGCGCCGCGTGGTCGAGCGGCCCGATCTGTCGGGCCAGGTCCAGGCTCTGCCCCTGTCCACCGCCGTGCAT
This sequence comes from Comamonas sp. NyZ500, assembly GCF_016772095.1. Classification (NCBI taxonomy): domain Bacteria; kingdom Pseudomonadati; phylum Pseudomonadota; class Betaproteobacteria; order Burkholderiales; family Comamonadaceae; genus Comamonas; species Comamonas sp. NyZ500. Next base: position 176,100 of record NZ_JAEIJE010000003.1, read on the forward strand.
GATGCACTGCACCTGCTGGAGCCCGAGCTGCGCCGCCGCAGCATTGCCGTGCAGGTGGATGCTCCCGCAGACCTGCCGGCCGTGCGCGCCGAGCCTGTGGCCTTGCAGCAGATCATCCACAACTTGGTGATGAACGCGCTGCAGGCCATGGAGCAGACCGAGCCCGGCCAGCGCCGCTTGCGCCTCACGCTTAGCCCCCAGGGCGCGCGAGTCCTGCTGAGCGTGCGCGACACCGGCCCCGGCGTGGCGCCCGAGGCGCGAACGCGCCTGTTCACCCCGTTCTACACCACACGCTCCGGCGGCCTGGGATTGGGCCTGTCGCTGTCGGAAAGCCTGGCGCAGGCGATGGGAGGCGAGCTCACTTTGGCGCCCCCCTCTCCTTCGCCTGCCGACGGGCCTGGGGCCGAATTCCATCTGCAGCTCCCGCTGGCACACCTGCCTTGAACGCGACATGACCTCTTCCCTCTCGCCCCTGATTCACCTTGTGGACGACGATGCCGCCGTGCGCGACAGCCTGGCACTGCTCATAGGCACGGTAGGCCTGCGCGTCCAAACCTGGTCCGACCCGCATGTCTTTCTCGCCGAGTTCGACCGCAGCGACGTGGGCGCCATCGTGCTCGACGTGCGCATGCCTGGCACCAGCGGGCTAGCGGTGCTGGACAGGCTGGTGGCGCAAGGGGTGGATCAGCCGGTGATCATGCTCACGGGCCATGGAACCGTGGAGATGTGCCGCCGCGCCTTCAAGGCCGGGGCTGCGGAATTCCTTGAGAAACCGGTCGATGACGAGCTGCTCATCGAGGCGCTGCAGGCCTCCGTGCGCCAGCATGTGCGCTCGCGCGAGCGCCACCAGGCCGACCGGCAGGCGCGCGAGCGTTATGCACAGCTATCGAGCCGCGAATGCGAGGTGCTGGGCCTGATCGTGGAGGGGCTCACCAACAAGGAGATCGGCCGCGCGCTGTCGCTCTCGCCGCGCACGGTGGAGACCCACCGCGCCAACCTGTTCGCCAAGCTGGAGACCGACTCGCTGGCCATGCTCATCCGGCGCTACGCGGCCCTGGTCGAGGACGCCGCTCCGTAGTTCTACGGAGGTAGGCGCGTAGCCTGCCGCATGGACGCCCGGGTGGCGTTTTTCTACAGTGGCGTTCATACCCATCCACCCGGAAAAACGTATGAAACACACTCTGACACTTGCCGCCCTGACTCTGGCCATGCTGACCGCCGGCACCGCCAACGCCCAGGCCGTGCGCACGGAAAAGAATATGTCGCTGGAGCTGGCCAACCAGATCGCCGCCCAGTCCGTCTCGGCCTGCGCCGCCAACAGCTATGCCGTGACCGCCACCGTGGTCGATCGCGCCGGCGGCGTGCGCGCCGTGCAGCGTGCCGACAACGCCGGCCCACACACCGTGGAAGCCAGCCGCGAAAAGGCCTTCACCTCGGCATCGGCCAAGGCGCCAACGCTTGCCATCATGGAAAACTCCCAGAAGAACGCCGGCGCAGCCAACCTCAAGGACATCCCCGGCTTCCTGCTGCTGGGCGGCGGCGTGCCCGTGAAGGTGGGCAATGAGGTGATCGGTGCCGTGGGCGTGGCCGGTGCGCCCGGCGGCCATCTGGACGACCAGTGCGCACAGGCCGCCCTGGCCAAGGTGCAGGACCTGCTGAAGTAATCGGATCTAGGATTTTTCGTGAAATTTCAACGCCTTGCCCCCCTGCTGATCCTGGCTGCCGCAGGCAGCGCTTTTGCCGACGATAGCTACTACGGCGCCCTTCGGATCAATTCCGCACGCTACCAAGCCCACGACATGGACTCCAGCGCCCGCCCCGGCCTGGGCCAGTTCGTGCCTGGCGACGAGTCGAATACCGCCACAGGTGGCTCCCTGGCCCTTGGTTATCAGCTCCCGTCGAACTGGCGCGTGGAAGCCGAGTACACCCTGCCCAAGAACAACGAGTTCACCAGCGGCTCTACCCGCTTCCCCACCAGCTTCAACCACCACCAGATCCGCTCGCAGCGCCTGATGGTCAATGCATACAAGGATTTCCCCCTGAACGCCCGGTTCTCGCTGTACGGAATGGCCGGCCTGGGCCTGGCACGTCTGGAGTCCAGCGGCTGGCAGGGCAATCCGGGCCGTCAGTACATCAGCGACACCCAGAACAATCTGGCGTATTCCGTGGGTTTTGGCGTCAGCTATTCGCCTGTCCAGAAACTCAGCATCGACCTGGGCTGGCGCTATGTCGACATGGGCAAGGCCAAGAGCGGTGCCAACAACTTCGCCAACGTCCGCGGCCTGCAAGACGAGCAGATGCGTGCCAAGCTGACGGCCAGCGAAATCTCGATCGGCCTGCGTTACAGCTTCTGACCCAGTCCTCTAGAGCAAAGAAAAAGCGGCCCTCGGCCGCTTTTTCTGCTGGTGCGTAAAGCCGTTTACTCGACGCTCAGGCCAATGCTGCGCACCAGTTGGGCAACGCGCACATCTTCGGTCCTGATCTGTTTGGCAAACACTTGTTGGCCCTCGCCCACGGGGGTGATGCCCTGCTGCAGCAGACTCTTGCGCAGCTCGGGGTCCCTGAGCGCCTTGTCCGTGTCCTGGGCAATAGCCTGAACCACGGCAGCGGGCGTGCCCTTGGGTGCGAACAAACCGAACCAGGCACCAGCCTCAAAGCCCTTGTAACTCTCGGCCAGGGTCTGCACCTGGGGCAGCAGTGCATGGCGCTGCAGGCCGGACACGGCCAGCGCCGTGAGCTTGCCGCTCTGGATCTGGGTAAGCGCCGGAGCAATCGCAATCAGCATCACATCGACCTGGCCGGCCAGCACATCCTGCAGGCCCTGGGGGCCGCCGCGATAGGGAATATGCGTGGCGAAAAAGCCTGCGCGCTGCTTGAACTGCTCCATGGCCAGATGCTGGGCGCCCCCCGTGCCCGAGGAGGCATAGTTGATCTTGCCCGGGTGGGTCTTGGCATAAGCCACGAAGTCCTGCAAGGTCTTGAAGCCCTTGCGGGGATTGGCCACCAGCACAAAGTCGGACTGGCCCAGCTTGGTCACCGGCACCAGATCGTTCTTGACGTCATAGGGAAGATTGCGCTGCACATTGGGCATGATGGTGATGGCGCTGTCGCCGCCCACCAGCAGGGTGTAGCCATCGGGCTGGGCCTTGACCACGGCATCCACGGCCGAGACGCCGCCGGCCGCGCCCTTGTTTTCCACCACGATGGCCTGCTTCCAGTCCCTGCCCACCAGATTGCCCACCTGGCGGGCCAGCAGATCCGGGGCGCTGCCGGGGCCGTTGGCCACCACCAGCCTGACGGAGCGCGCAGGAAACTCCGGCTGCTGAGCCATGGCTGCGCCCGATACACAGCTTGCAGCCAGCATGGCCCAGGCGGTGCGGGAAAGGAAACGGGGCAGATTCACGGCAAAACTCCTTAACTAAGGAGTTGATTGTCAAAACAATCACTTATTTCTCAAAATACTGTTTTCACATTCTTTTATTTCCAAAAATAATTAACCACACAAGAAAAAGAAAAGAGGTGACGCGGGCCAGCGCCTAAGATCGACCCCAACCACAAGGCGCAATGCCGATAGAGAAAATCAGGAGACAAGAACATGGAGAACCTGGGCCACCTCGCCCTTTTGCTGGCCGCCGCTTTCACGGCCGGCGCGCTCAACGCCGTCGCCGGTGGCGGCAGCTTTCTAACCCTTCCCGCACTGGTCTTCACCGGCGTGCCACCCGTGATTGCCAATGCCACGGGAACCGTGGCCCTGCTGCCAGGCTATATGGCGGGCGCCTGGGGTTTCAAGGACGATATGCAGTCCCCGCCTGGCCTGTCCATGAAGCAGGTGGTGGCTCTGTCCCTGATCGGCGGCTCCGCCGGTGCGGCGCTGCTGCTGTTCACGCCCGACGCCACCTTCCGCAAGGTCGTTCCCTGGCTGCTGCTGGCCGCCACCGCCATGTTTGCCTTCGGGCCGCAGCTGCGCGCCTGGGCCTCGGGCAAGAATGCCGCCCATGCCACCCCATCCGTTGCCAAGGCCGCTGCAGGCATGCTGATCGTGGCCATCTATGGCGGCTACTTCAACGGCGGCCTGGGCATTTTGCTGCTGGCCTTGTTCGGCCTGCTGGGCCAGACCTCGCTCAACGCCATGAACGGCATGAAGAACCTGGTCTCGGCCCTGCTGACGGCCATTGCCGTGGTGATCTACGCCGTGGGCGGCATTGTGGAATGGAAGCAGGCCATCGTCATGATGGTGGCCGCCACCCTGGGCGGCTATCTGGGAGCCCGCGTGGCGCGCAAGATTGCACCCCATGTCCTGCGCTGGGGCATTGTGGCCACGGGGCTGGTGATGGCAGGGCTGTTCTTCGCCAAAGGCTGAAGCGCTGTCCAAAGCAAAAAGCCTTCTCGGTCCGAGAAGGCTTTTTTTGTGAGCACGCAGCGCTTGATAGATAAGCGTCAGAGGCCAATCTGACTGATATTTTCAGAGCAGACGAGCCTTGACCGTCTTGCCCTTGACCTTGCCTGCATTGAGCCTGGCGCAGGCCGCCGAGGCAATCTTGCGATCCACGGCCACATAGGTGGAAAAGTCGTTGACGCTGATCTTGCCGATCTGCTCGCGGCTGTAGCCGAAGTCGGCGCACATGGCGCCCATCACGTCGCCGGCGCGGATCTTTTCCTTGCGCCCGCCAATGATCTGTATGGTCATCATGGGTGGCAGCAGCTCGCCACCGGCGGCAGGCGTGAGTTCGTCCACAGGGAAGAATTGCGAAGCACGGCCCTGCAGCTGCTCGATCTTGCCCACGCTGCCCATCTCGTCCATGCTGACCAGATTCAGCGCCAGGCCTTCGGCATCGCCACGGCCCGTACGGCCGATACGGTGGATATGCACCTCGGGGTCGGGGGTGACATCCACATTGATGACTGCAGACAGGTCGGCGATGTCCAGGCCGCGCGCCGCCACATCGGTGGCGACCAGCACGCTGCAGCTCTTGTTGGCGAACTGCACCAGCACCTCGTCGCGCTCGCGCTGCTCCAGCTCGCCGAACAGGGCCAGGGCGCTGAAGCCCTGGGCCTGCAGCTCGCTCACCACGTCGCGGCATTGCTGCTTGGTATTGCAAAAGGCAATGCTCGATTCTGGACGGAAGTGCGCCAGCAGCCTGGCCACCGTGCTCACCTTTTCTCTAGTACCGACTTCGTACCAGCGCTGCGCGATCTTGCCCGCGCTGTGCTGGGTCGCGACCTTGACGGTCTGCGGATCGCGCATGAAGCGGCTGGCCAGCGAGGCAATGCCATCGGGGTAGGTGGCCGAGAACAGCAAGGTCTGACGGTCCGCCGGGCATTGGCGCACCACGGTTTCGATGTCGCCGAGAAATCCCATGTCCAGCATGCGATCGGCCTCGTCCAGCACCAGGGTCTTGAGGTTGCCGATGTCGAGCTTGCCGCGCTCCATCAGATCCATCACGCGCCCGGGCGTGCCGACGACGATGTGGGCGCCGTTTTCCAGCGAAGCGATCTGGTTGCGCGAGGGCACGCCGCCATAGACGGTGACGACCTTGATGTTGTCCTGCGCGCGCGCCAGGCGGCGGATTTCGGTGGCGACCTGGTCGGCCAGCTCGCGCGTGGGGCACAGCACCAGGGCCTGGACGGCAAACCAGCGCGGGTTCAGGCGATCGACCATGGGCAGGCCGAAGGCAGCCGTCTTGCCGCTGCCGGTGCTGGCCTGGGCGATCAGGTCCTTGCCCTGCAGGGTCAGCGGCAGGCTGGCGGCCTGGATGGGCGTCATCTGCGCATAGCCGAGCTGCTGGAGATTGGCCAGCATTTCGGGTGACAGGGGCAGCGCCGAGAAAGCGGAGGAATCAGAGGCCTGGGCGGCGCTGGTGAAGGTATTCATGGGAGCGGATTATCCCGGGCCTGCGCCACAAAAGCCTTGTGCCATCGTTATTCACGGTGCCATTTGCGGGTTGCCCCTCTTCAATCCGGGCCGGCCATGCTCCTAGTCTGAAAGCGCGCTCTCCATGAGCTGCCTCTGTTTGAAGCCAACCACAGACCCTCACATGCACCCTAGCCTTACCCGCAAGTTCTGCGCCGTCGCCGCGCTGGCCGTCACTCTGGGCTCCGCCCAGGCAGCGGAGCTGGACCCCCAGCCGCTCAAGCCCCAGTTGCAGCAACTGATCGCCAAGATGTATCCGCAGTTGCGCGGCGTCTACGAAGACCTGCATGCCAACCCCGAGCTGGGTTTTCAGGAAACTCGCACCGCCGCCAAGCTGGCTGCCGAAATGCGCAAGCTGGGCTTTGAGGTCACCGAGGGCATTGGCAAGACCGGTCTGGTCGCCATCTACCGCAATGGCGCGGGCCCCACCGTCATGGTGCGCACCGAGCTGGACGCCCTGCCCATGGAGGAAAAAACCGGCCTGCCCTATGCGAGCAAGGCCAAGGCCCAGTACAACGGCAAGGAGAGCTTTGTCGCCCATAGCTGCGGCCACGACATGCATATGACCAGCTGGTTGGGCACGGCGCAGGCGCTGCTGGGCCTGAAGAACCAATGGAAGGGCACGCTGATGTTCGTGGCCCAGCCATCCGAGGAAACCGTGACCGGAGCCAAGGCCATGCTGGCCGACGGTCTGTTCAAAAAATTCGGCAAACCCGACTACGCTTTTGCTCTGCATACCGGCTCCATGCCCTACGGCATGGTCGGCTATGTGGCCGGGCCGGCGACCTCCAATTCGGACTCGCTGGACATCACGTTTCATGGCCGTGGCAGCCATGGCTCCATGCCGGACAAAGGCATTGACCCCGTGCTCATGGCCTCGCGCTTTGTGGTCGATGTACAGGGCGTGATCAGCCGCGAAAAAGATCCCATGGAGTTCGGCGTGGTCACCGTGGGCGCCTTCAACTCGGGCAGCGCGGGCAATATCATTCCCGACCAGGCGCGGCTGCTCGGAACAATCCGCAGCTACAAGAGCGAGGTACGCACCAGAATGCACGAAGGCATAGAACGCACAGCCAGGGCCGAAGCCGCCATGTCGGGCGCTCCTGCACCCGAGGTCAAGCTGGTCAAGGGCTCGGATGCTGTGGTCAACGACGCGGCACTGGTAGGCCGCACGGTCAGGCTGTTCAAGGCCGCACTCGGCGACCGGAACGTGATCCCCATCTCACCCATCACGGCCAGCGAAGATTTCTCGGACTTCATCAACCAGGGCGTTCCATCCATGTTCTACACCCTGGGCGTATACGACCCCAAGAAGGTGGCCGAGGCCAGTCAGCCCGGTGGCAAGCCCCTGCCCTTCAACCACTCGCCCTTCTTCGCCCCAGAACCCGAACCCACGTTCAAGACCGGCGTGGAAACCATGACCCTGGCGGTCATGAACGTGATGCAGTAAGCGCAAGCCAGCCCCGCCATCGGGGCTGCGCCTTGCCTTCAGCGCGTCACTGCATCTGCTGCAGATTGCCGATGCGCACCAGCATCTCGGTGAACATCTGCATATCCGTGCGCAGATCCGGCAGCTCCTGGTACTCCAGCGCATTGTGGGCCGTGTACTTCTTGCCTGGCATCGCCGGACCGAAGTTGATGGCATTGGGCATGAGCTTGGCCGTCGTGCTGCCTGCGGTAGGCACGGGCCTGGCATCCAGCCCCGTGGTGTCGCCAAAGATATTGAGCAAGGTGCTCAGCCACGCGCCCTTGGGATCGCGGGCCATCCAGTTGCCCTGTGTGTACTGCACGCTGACCGGTACCTTGGCCGCATCGCTCCAGCGGGCAATGCCCTGCTCCACCTCGGCGCGCAGCTGCTCCGGCGTCTTGCCCCGCGGCATGCGCGCATTGGCCGTCACCTCCAGTTTGCCATCCGCGGATTTGATGAGATTGGGCGACAGCGTGAGCGGCCCCATGAAATCATCGGCATAGGCGATGCCCAACTGCCGGCCCAGATAGTCCAGGCCAAACACGCCATTGATATAGCGCACGGCCTGGCTGTACTGATTGGGCTGCAGCAGCGCCGCGCCCTGCTCCGGCATCAGGCTCTGCTGCAGAAACAGCGCCAGGCGCGGCACGGGATTCACCCCTTCCTCGGGGCGCGAGCCGTGAGCGGAAGCGCCGCTGACCTTGACCGTGACCTGGCCCTCGGCGCGCTGCACATCGATGGAGAACTTGCCCTGGGCCTCGTGCCTGCGCACAAACCCGTCCTTTTCCTTGGACAGCCGCTGCGCAATCTGATCCAGCGCAGCTGCATCGATGGCGGAGACGGTAGCGGAAGCCGTCTGCGCAATGGAGTTGGCCGAGGCGGCGCCGCTCATGGCGGTGATGGCAGGCTTGGCTGCATCCACGGTGACATCCGCAAACAAGGCCTTGAGCGCGCCCGTGCCCTTTTCAGCGACCACGGCCGGGTATTTGCTGTCCAGCACGATGTTGTACTGCGGCAGCGCGGTCTTGCTCTGGTAGTACTTCATGGCATCGCCGCCGGTTTCCTCGGTGGTCTCTATCATCAGGCGAATGCTGCGCGAGAGCGGCAGACCGCTGTCCTTGACCGCCTTCATCGCATACAGCACGGTGGCGATGGAGCCCTTGTCGTCAATCGTGCCGCGCCCATAAAGCCGATCGCCCACGCGGGTGACCTGGAAAGGGTTGATCTGCTTGCCGTCCAGCACCCACTCGGCTGCCACCACCGGCACCACATCGGCATGGGTCAGGATGCCGAACTCGGTGGCCTCGCTGGCGCGGCTCGCCACATTGGCTGGCAGCGTCACTTCAAAAATGCGGTTGTCCACATTGCGAAAGCGCAGCCCGAACTCGGTGGCCATGGATGCCACGAGCTTGCCGAAGTCCAGGATGGCCGGACTCTCATGCGCAGGCACCTTGGGATCGCGCACCGTGGGCAGCGCCACCATGCGCTGCAGGCTCTCCAGCACCGCTGTCTCCTGCGTCAGACGGTTGTACACACCCAGCAATCGCGCGATATCCGCGAGCTCGCCATCCGACAGCGTCTGGCCGCGCGTATAGCGCTGCACGGCAGCCGCCACGCCAGGCTCGGCCCTGGCGGCCTGTTGCGCAAAGGCCTTGAAGGATTCGGGCGGGGTCGGGGCGGACGATGCGATCAGTGCGTCCAGCGCGGGTTTCTTCAAGGTCTGCGCCTGGATGGGCAGACTGGCGCCTGCCAGACCCAGAATCAGACCGGCGGCGAGGAGGGACAAAGAGGGCTTGCAGGATTGCTTCATGAACAGCTTTTGTTGAAATCGTGGTGACGGGTGGGTTCGCAGGCCCGGCCTTGCCTAGACCTGTGGCTCCATGCGCATGGGAATGGTGACGGGCCCGTCATTGACCAGGTGCACCTGCATATCGGCGGCGAACTCTCCGGTCTGCACCTGAGCGTGGGCAAGCCTGGCCTGGTCCACAAAGTATTCGTAGAGGCGTCGGCCTTCGTCGGGCGCGGCGGCGGCGGTAAAGCTGGGGCGATTGCCGCCTCTGGTGTCGGCAGCCAGCGTGAACTGGCTGACCACCAGCAGTCCTCCGCCAATGTCCTGCAGGCTTTTGTTCATCTTGCCGGCCTCATCGCTGAAGATGCGCAGCTTGAGCATCTTGGCCAGCAGCTTGTCGGCCTCGGCCTCGGTATCGCCGCGCTCGGCACAGACCAGCGCCAGCAAGCCCTGGTCGATCTGGCCCGTAATACGGCCGCCGACCTCCACGCGCGCCTGCTTGACGCGCTGAATCACACTCATCATGTACTCAAACCTTCCTTGGCCGCACCCTGTGCTTCGCCGCCCTGCTCTCCATCGGCCACTTCGCTGACCGTGTTCATGCCCATGGGCAGCAGCTCGATGCGGGCATACAGGCCTGGAATGGCCTGCAGCAGCGCGGCTTCAATCTCGGAGCGCAATTGTGCCGCTCGCAGCACGCTCCACTGGCCGGGAACATGCATGTGAAAGTCCACAAAGCTGCGCTCCCCCGCCTGGCGGCTGGAGATATTGTCAAAGTTCACCCCCTCGTTGCGCTTGGCATAGCCGTCCAGCAAAGTGTCAATCTTGAGACGCTGCGGCGCGTCCAGCGCCTGATCCATCAGTCCTTGCGAGGACTGCCAGACCAGTTGCACCCCCTGCACGCAAATATGCACAGCCACTGCCAGAGCCACCAGTGCATCCACCCACAGCCAGCCCGTCAAGGCGGCGGCCAGCAGCCCGACCACCACGCCCACCGAAGTCCAGACATCGGTCAGCAGATGCCGCGCATCGCCCTCCAGCGCCATGGAGCGGTATTTGCGTGAAGAGCGCAGCATGACCCAGGCCAGCAGCCCGTTGAAGACGGTGCTGAGCAGCGACAGCATCAGGCCCCAGCTCAATTGCTCCAGTGGTTGCGGGTTCCACAGCCGCGACAGCGCCGCCCAGGCAATCGCCAGGCTGGCGCCTATGACCAGCACGCCCTCGAAACCGGCCGAGAAGTACTCTGCCTTGTAATGTCCATAAGGGTGCTCGGTATCCGCCGGTCGCTTGGCCACGGTCACCATGGTCAGAGCAAACATGGCTCCGGCCAGGTTCACAAAGGACTCCAGCGCATCGGACAGCAGGCCTACCGAACCGGTCAGCCACCAGGCCAGGGTCTTGAGCACAATGGTGAGCAGTGCCACCACCACGGACAGGCGCAGCAAATTGTGCGGCTGCAGCCATTGTGAATATGTTGAGACGTCAGATTTGGACATGTTCAGGTTCTACAGCCTCTATATCACCAAGTGCTTTGATACATCAATAGTCTTTGCAAGTTGTCTATAAAGCAACCCAGAATCCCTTATCGTGATGGACATGTCATGCTCGAGGCTGACCTGATTCCTATATAAATACTCCCAGAAAAAAGGGAGGCGCATGCCTGATACGTTGATAGCACAGCAACCGAGGGATGAGGACGCCATTCTTCGACTGGTGGCCGATACAGCGCCCGCTATGCTGGCTTATTTTGATGCCGACACACGCGCCTGTCGTTTTGCCAACGCGCGCTATGCAGAGCACTTTGGCCACACCATGCAAACCATAGTGGGCATGGATGTGCGTGACATTGTGGGCGAGCTGGTCTGGACACAGATCGAACCTTATCTGGACTCCGTGGCCGTCGACAACACTCAGACGCTGTGCTACACCCGCCAGGTCGAAAACGAAATTGGCCGGCTGCAGCACATCGAGGCAGTGCTGCGCCCTCACGAGGAAAAAGGCGTACTCAAGGGCGTTGTGGCGCTGATGACCGATGTCAGCCACCACCATCTGGCGACACAGCAGATACGCGACAGCGAAGAGCGCATGCGCAAGTTCGCTGCCATCACCACCGAGGCCATCGTGATGCATCGTGACGGCATCATCACGGACGGCAATGACGCACTGGCCCGGCTGGTTGGCTACTCGCTTGGCGAACTGCGCGGCACGCCGGTTCTCGATTACGTGGCACCTGAAGCGCGCCTGCGGGCGCTGCAGAACATGCGCAGCGAGCGAGAGGATCGCCTCGAGTCCGTGATCATGCACAAGAACGGCCAGCTAATCCCCGTAGAGATAGAGGCCTGCACCATGCCTGGAGAAAAGGACAGGCATCGCATCGTCCTGCTGCGCGACCTGACCGCAAGCCTTCAGACCCGGCAGCACATGGACTATCTGACCCAGCATGACCTGCTGACACATCTGCCCAACCGGGCGCGTCTCAACCATTTGCTGGCCGATGCCATCGCCAGGGCTGCCGGCGAGCAATCACGACTGGCGGTGCTGTCACTGGACCTGGACCAGTTCAAGGCGGTGAACGATTCGCTCAGTCATCAGGCAGGGGATCTGCTGCTGTGCGAGCTTGCAAAGCGGCTCCGAAGCACTGTGGGTGCTCAGGACATCGTGGCCCGCACCGGCAGCGACGACTTTGTGGTCGTGCTGCCCGACAACCCCGGCCTGCTGGAGACCGAGGCCCTGCTGACTCGACTTCGGGCCACAGCAGAGGCTCCCTATCTGATCGAGGGTACCCAACTGGTGATTTCCGTGAGTGTCGGCATCGCCATGTATCCCAAGGACGGGAAGTGTCCGGCGTCCCTGCTGAGCAATGCCGAGGCCGCCATGCAGATGGCCAAGAGTCGCGGCCGCAGCTTCTCCCAGTTCTACACTCCTGCACTCGAAAGCCGGGCCACACGCATGCTGATGCAGGAGCAAATGCTGCGCAACGCCGTGGAACGCGGTGAGTTCGAGCTGCATTACCAGCCGCAGACCCTCATGCAGACCGGCGAGCTTTCAGGCTTTGAAGCCCTGGTGCGCTGGAAGCACCCGCACCGCGGCCTGGTCTCGCCCGACGAGTTCATCGGCTTTGCTGAAAACCGGGGGCTGATCGCGGCCGTGGACCGCTGGGTGCTCTATCAGGCCTGTCGTCAAGCCCGTGCCTGGCAGCAACAAGGCTTTCCCGCCATCCCCGTGGCCGTCAACCTGTCGGCACAGGAATTCCGCCAGCGCGATGTAGTCAAGGAAGTGGCGCAGGCACTGGCCGACACGGGGCTGGACGCCTGCTATCTGCACATCGAGGTCACAGAAACCACGCTGATGCTCTCGGGCAATCAGATGCAGCAGACTCTGCATGCCCTCAAGGCACTGGGCGTGGGACTGGCGATCGACGATTTCGGTACCGGCTACTCGTCTCTTGCCTATCTGCGCAAGCACCCCATAGACCGACTCAAGATCGACCGCTCATTCGTGACCGATCTGCCCCACAACCCTGATGCGGCCGCCATTGTCAATGCCATCGTGCAGATGGGCAGTAGCCTGCATCTGGAGATTCTGGCCGAGGGTGTGGAAAGCACTGAACAGCTGCAACTTCTGAGAGAGATGGGCTGTGCCATGATGCAAGGGTTTCTCGTGTCAGCGCCACTATCTGCCGAGCAGGCTTCGGCATGGATGTCGCAACACTGTCAACTGCTACAAAGACAATAGTGCATGGCCTCGAATACACCGACACCCTCTCATAGAAGCAGCAGCATGTTTCATACGGATGCCCCTCAGGCATTGGCCCATGTGCAGCAGCTGTACCGCGAGCAAATCGATCATCTGCGAGCTGCCATGCAGCGTTTCGTGGCGGGTGAAACTCCGGCCGCGCCCATTCATGCCTACTACCCGTTCGTACGCATCAAGACCACCACGGTGGCGCAAGCCGATACCAAGCTGACCTACGGCTTTGTGGAAGGCCCGGGCACCTACGAGGCCACGCTGACCCGGCCCGACCTGTTTGCCAGCTACTTCGGCGAGCAATTGCGCCTGCTGATCCTGCACCACCAGGTCCCCATCGAAGTAGGCCTCAGCGACAAACCCATCCCGATTCATTTCTCGTTCGCCGACAACGACCATATCGAAGGTTCGCTCTCGCCAGAGCGCCGCATGCTGATGCGCGATGTGTTCGATCTGCCCGACCTGGAATCCATGGACGACGGCATCGCCAACGGCACCTGGCGCGCGGCGGCAGGCGAGGCCCTGCCTCTGTCGCTGTTCACCGCCCCGCGCGTGGATTACTCGCTGCATCGCCTGCGCCACTACACAGGCACGGCCCCCGACTGGTTTCAGAACTTCGTGCTGTTCACCAACTACCAGTTCTATATCGACGAATTCATCCGCCTGGGCCACGCCGAAATGGCCAAGGAGGACAGCGAATACATTGCCTTTGTCGAACCCGGCAATGTGGTGACCCGCCGTGCCGGCCTGCCCGCGGAAGCCGTCGACGAACTCGGCACGGCGCCGCCGCGTCTGCCGCAGATGCCGGGATACCACCTGGTGCGCGCGGACAACAGCGGCATCACCATGGTCAATATCGGAGTGGGCCCGGCCAATGCCAAGACCATCACCGACCATATCGCCGTGCTGCGCCCCCATGCCTGGATGATGCTGGGCCATTGCGCAGGCCTGCGCAACAGCCAGCAACTGGGCGACTATGTGCTGGCCCACGCCTATGTGCGTGAAGACCATGTGCTGGACGAAGAGCTTCCTCTATGGGTGCCGATTCCTGCGCTGGCCGAAATCCAGGTCGCGCTGCAGCAGGCCGTGGCCGATGTGACGCAGATGGAGCGTGCTGATCTCAAGCGCATCATGCGCACCGGTACCGTGGCCAGCACCGACAACCGCAACTGGGAACTGCTGCCCGACAACCTGCCCCAGCGCCGCTTCAGCCAGAGTCGAGCCGTGGCGCTGGATATGGAGTCGGCCACCATTGCTGCCAACGGCTTCCGCTTCCGCGTGCCCTATGGCACCTTGCTGTGCGTGAGCGACAAGCCGCTGCACGGCGAGATCAAGCTGCCTGGCATGGCCAACCACTTCTATCGAGAGCGTGTGGACCAGCACCTGCGCATCGGCATGCGTGCCGTCGACATACTGCGCGAAGGCGGCTCCGACCGCCTGCACAGCCGCAAGCTGCGCAGCTTTGACGAAGTGGCCTTCCAGTAAAGCCCAGCCATGCCGGAAACCGACCCGTTTTCCATGACATTGATGGTGGCCGTCAATTTGATGACGGTCGCTTTTGCACTGCCATGGTTTATGGGTCAGCAAATGAGCCGGGCGACCAGAAATGCTCAGCAATTCCTGCTTTTGCAGGGGCTGGCCTGGTTGCTCGTCTTCTGCGCCGGGCATGTACTCCCCTTCACATGGAATGCGCTGCTGTCGATATCCAGTGCCGCTGCTGCAACCGGCGCACTGTGGCAGCTGCATAAAGCACTCAAAGGTTGGCTTGGACCTCGCAACAAGATACTCACCCGCTCCCTGGCCGTTCTGTGCCTGCTGACACTTGCGGGCGTGCTGGTTCTGATCGAGAGCAAGCCCTACCGGTTGGCTTGGTTCAATATCAGCTACGGCTTGAGCCTTGTCACTCTGGTCTGCCTGACCTTATCGCCGCAAACCAACTCGGCCACGGCCTGGCGTTATCTGCTATTGGGTGCTGGCCTTTGCATCGCAAGCATTCTGCTCATACGCGGCTACTTCACCTTGAACGCTCCCTGGCTGCGCAGCTTTGCAGAGGAACCCAGCCCACATATGCTGCTTTCGTGGCTGATCCCCATAGGTTCCGCCATTTTTTTCGTATCGATCCTGATGGCCTGCCGTGACGAAGAAGTCCGCCAGCGATCCGCAAACGCACCAGAAGACAGCCTGACCGGCCTGCCGCTGCGCCAGGCCATCAAGAACCAGGCCCGCTTCATGCTGAACAGAGCTCGACGCGAAGGCCTGCCGCTGGCCTTGATTCTGATCGACATGGATCACTTTTCCCGGGTCAACAGCCGCCATGGCTATCAGGCCGGAGACGCGGCGCTGCAGCTCATGTCACGCACTCTGCGAAAGCAGATGCGCGGCGACGAGGTCGTGGCCAGATGGCAGGGTGAATCCTTTTGCCTGCTGATTCACGCCGATCAATTGGGGGTCAGGTCGCTGCTGACTCGCATCCAGTCCGCATTCCAGATCGGCGCGCAGTACGAACTGCAGATGGATCTGGACTTCAGCGCGGGTTGTGCCCTGGTCCCCTCAGCCTGGAAGAGCCTGAGCCTCAACGAGCTGGCCAGCCATGCCGGCACCGCCCTGCAACAGGCCAAGAATCAGGGCCGGGGAAGGGTGGAATGCACCACTCTGACGCCTCCGCCCGGCGAGGATCATGCCCCCTCCGACTTGGCTCCGCTGGCCTGAGTCAGCTCTCGGCCTTGATCAGATCTGCCGCCTTCTCGGCGATCATGATGGTCGGCGCATTCGTATTGCCGCTCACGATGCGCGGCATGACCGATGCGTCGACCACGCGCAGCCCTTGCACGCCATGCACCCGCAAGCGTGCATCGACCACATCCTTCACGCCAGGCCCCATGCGACAGCTTCCCACAGGGTGATAGATGGTGTCGGCGTAATTGCGGATGAACTGCTCGATCTCCGCATCGCTGCGCGCCTGTGCCGAATACTCCAGCTCCCGCCCCTCGAAACGGGCCAGCGCAGGCTGCCCGAGAATTTCGCGCATGCGGCGTACGCCGCGCACCAGGCGCTGCATATCGTCGGCCTCGGCAAAGAAGGCAGGGTCTATGAGCGGCATGGCTCTGGCATCGGCAGAGGCCAGCTTCACGCTGCCCCGGCTCCTTGGCTGCAGCAGACAGACATGGCAGGAATAACCGTGACCCAGCACCGTCTTGCGACCGTGGTCGACCAGCTTGCCCACCACAAAATGCAGCTGCAGATCGGGTGCACGCTCCTGCGGCCCGCTGCGGACAAAACCGCCGGCCTCGGCAAAGTTGCTGGTCAGCATGCCCCGGCGCTCATGGCGCCAGCGTCCCATGCCCTGCCAGACATTCCTGAGGCCGGCAAACGACAGGCCAAAGCTGTCCGTCATCTGCGGGCCGTCCACCACCTGCACCACATCGGGGTGGTCATGCAAATGCTCGCCCACACCGGGAAGGTGATGCACGACATCAACGCCTGTTTGCTGCAGGTGCTCGCCCGGCCCTATGCCAGAGAGCATCAGCAGCTGCGGCGACTGCAGCGCCCCCGCACAAAGCAAGACCTCGCGCCGGCAGCGCAGCTGCCGGGTCTGACCACCCTGCACATACTCCACTCCGACAGCTCGGCGACCTTCCATCAGCACCCGCAGCACCTGCACACCGGTCAGGATTTCCAGATTGGGCCTGCTGCCTCGCACCGGTGTCAGATAAGCCTTGGCGGCACTGCAGCGCTCGCCCTTGTGATGCGTGACCTGATACAGACCCACGCCCTCCTGAGCAGTGCCGTTGAAGTCGAGGTTGTGCGCATGACCGGCCTGCACGCCCGCGCGCACAAAGGCCTGGGCCAGCGGGTTCGGATCGCAGAGATCGGAGACATGCAAAGGGCCGCTGGCACCATGCAGCGCATCCGCGCCGCGCGTATTGCATTCGGCCTTCAGAAAATAGGGCAGAACATCGCTCCAGCCCCAGCCTGGATTACCCTGAGCGCTCCAATATTCGTAGTCCGCAGGCTGGCCGCGCAGATAGATCATGGCATTGATGGAGCTGGAGCCGCCCAGCACCTTGCCGCGCGGCTGGTAGCCTCGCCGACCATTGAGGCCGGCCTGCGGCACCGTGCTCATGGCCCAGTTGAAGTTTTTCTGCTTGGCCATCAGCGCCAGCCCTGCCGGGCAGTGGATCAGCACGCTTTTGTCTTCGCCACCAGCCTCCAGCAAGGTCACGGTGACCTGCGGGTTCTCGCTGAGCCTGGCGGCCAGCACCGCACCAGCGGAGCCGCCTCCCACCACCAGATAGTCACGCATGTCCGCCCTCCTTGTGCCGCAAATTCTGACCAGAGGCCTGCAGCAGCGAAACGAGGAATAACACGGTCGTGCAGAAGAAACTGTCACCGTTATGACTTCTAACACGCCAACCATGCCCGACTAGGGTCAAACCCGGTCAGAACCGGGATAACATTTTCCCGTTCAAACGCACTTATCTGAATGGAGACAAAAAGATGGCAATCCAAACCGTAGGCATCATCGGCGCCGGCACCATGGGCAACGGCATCGCGCAGGCTTGCGCCGTGTCGGGAATCGACGTGGTGATGGTGGATATCTCCGAGGCTGCCGTGCAAAAAGGCCTGGCCACCGTGGCCGGCAGCCTGGACCGCCTGATCAAGAAGGAAAAGATCAGCGAAGCCGACAAGAACGCAGCGCTGGCACGCATCAAGACCTCGACCAGTTACGAGGATCTGAAGTCGGCCCAGCTGGTGATCGAAGCCGCCACCGAGAACTACGAGCTCAAGGTCAAGATCCTCAAGCAGCTCGATACCCTGCTGGCACAGGACGTGATCGTTGCAACCAACACCTCGTCCATTTCCATCACCCAGCTGGCAGCTGCCACGCAGCGTGCCGACAAGTTCATCGGCATGCATTTCTTCAACCCCGTGCCCATGATGGCCCTGGTGGAGATCATCCGCGGCCTGCAGACCAGCGACGCCACCCACGATGCGGTCAAGGCCCTGTCGGAAAAACTGGGCAAGTCGCCCATCACCGTCAAGAACGCTCCCGGCTTTGTGGTCAACCGCATTCTGGTGCCCATGATCAACGAGGCCTTCCAGGTGCTCAGCGAAGGCACGGCCTCGGCCGAGGACATCGACGCCGGCATGAAGCTGGGCTGCAACCAGCCGATTGGCCCGCTGGCCCTGGCCGACATGATCGGCCTGGACGTCTGCCTGGCCGTGATGGAGGTCTACCTCAAGGAATTCGGCGACAGCAAGTACCGCCCCTGCTTCCTGCTGCGCGAAATGGTGGCCGCCGGCCGTCTGGGCCGCAAGACCGGCCAGGGTGTTTACACCTACTAAATCGCCGGCCTCCAGGTCTTGTGCGCGACTGCGGCGGCTGCGACAGCCGTCTAAGGTTGCAGCAGGAGACCTGCCATGCAAATCGACCATCCCAGCCCTCCGCCCGAGGGCTGCATTTCTTGTGAAGTCCGCGGCCATGTGCTGCTGATAGGCATCAACCGCCCGGCCAAGCGCAATGGCTGGACGCCGGCCATGTTCCGGCAACTGGCAGAGGCCTATACCCGACTCGACGACGAGCCAGAATTGCGCGTGGGCCTGCTCCATGCTTTCGGTGAACATTTCACGGCGGGACTGGATCTGCCTGTCATCGCCGAGTTCATGAAAAGCGGCCAGAAGGTCATCCCTGCAGGTCTCGTGGAGCCTCATGACTATGGCCTGCCCGGCTACCGCCGCCGCACCAAGCCCATGGTCGCAGCCGTCAAGGGCATCTGCTTTACCGTCGGCATAGAGCTGATGCTGGGCGCCGATATCGTCGTCGCAGCCGACAGCAGCCGCTTTGCACAGATGGAAGTACAGCGCTGCATCATGCCCACGGGCGGCGCCACGCTGCGCATGCCCGAGCGCGCCGGCGTGGGCAATGCCATGCTGCATTTGCTGACCGGCGACGCCTTCGATGCAGCCGAAGCCCTGCGCTGCCACTTTGTGCAAAAAGTGGTGCCTGCAGGCCAGGAACTGGACGAAGCTTTTCGCATTGCCGAGCGCATTGCCGCCCAGGCGCCGCAGGCCGTGGTGGCCACACGCCTCAATGTCCTCAAGGCCATAGAGCTGGGCCAGGCCGCCGCCGTGGCCGATTTCATCCCCGTGCAGCAGCGCCTGGCCAACAGTGAGGACGCCGCCGAAGGCGTGCGCTCCTTTATCGAGAAACGCCCAGCCCGTTTTACCGGTCGTTAACCCCAAGTCCAAGAGGTGATGATGAGCTTGAAGTCTTTTTCGCGCAAAGCGCTTGTGCCACTTGCGCTGACAGCTATGGTTTCTGTAGTCTATGCACAGGCTGCCGCGCCCGCGTTGCCCGACCCGGCCAGCACCAGCGTGCAGGCCATGGGCTGGATGCAGGGCTTTCCGCCCGCTGCCGACAAGCTCATCACCTTCGACAACCCCCTGGGCAATACCTTTCCACGCAATCGCTGGACCTTCTCGCATATCCGCGAAATCACGCCCACTGCCAATGTGTGGCGCGGTCCCGGAGCACCCAGCGCCCTGCGCTCGGCTCCGGTCGATATCGAGCAGGTGCGCTTCAAGGTCATGGGCACGGGCGAGGAACTGAGCTTTGTCCAGGCACTGGATCGCAACTACACCGATGGCATTCTGGTCATGCACAAGGGCCGCGTGATCTATGAGAAATATCTGGGCGCACTGGAGCCGCAGCGCCCGCACCTGGCCATGTCGGTCACCAAGTCCTTTGTCGGCACCCTGGCCGCCTTGCTGGCCCATGAAGGCATCATCAAGCCCGAGGCACCGGTGACCGACTATCTGCCCGAGATGAAGAACACAGCCTATGGCGACGCCACGGTGCGCCAGGTGATGGATATGACGATCGGCGTGAAGTACTCCGAGAACTACGCCGATCCCAAGGCCGAAGTCTGGGACTACGCCCGTGCCGGCGGCATGATGCCCCAGGGCAAGGACTATGCCGGGCCCAGGAGCTTCTACGAATTTCTGCAGACCCTGCAAAAAGAGGGCGAGCATGACCAGGGCTTTGCCTACAAGACAGTCAACGCCGAAGTCCTGGCCTGGATCGTGCGCCGCGCCAGCGGCAAGCCTCTGGCCCAGCTGCTGTCCGAGCGCATCTGGAGCCGCATCGGAGCCGAGCAGGACGCCTACTTCATGGTGGATCGCATAGGCACGGAATCGGGCGGCGGCGGGCTCAACACCACGCTGCGCGACCTGGCCCGCTTCGGCGAGCTGATGCGCAACGAAGGCCGCGCCGCCAGCGGCCAGCAGGTGCTGCCCAGGGCCGTGGTCCAGGACATCCGCCGCGGCGCCGACCCGGCCAAGTTCGTGAAGGCCGGTTATGCCACGCTGCCCGGCTGGTCGTATCGCAATATGTGGTGGGTCTCGCACAACCCCAACGGGGCCTATATGGCGCGCGGCATTCACGGTCAGGCCATCTACATCGACCCCAAGGCCCAGATGGTGGTGGTGCGCTACGCCTCCCACCCGATTGCTGGCAATGCGGGCATAGACCCGACCAGCCTGCCCATGTACCAGGCGCTGGCCGATGCACTGACCACCCGTTAGGCACTTGCCCGCTAGGCACGAGACAGCTTCAGCCGCGACAGGCTCCGCTCACGGAGCCTGTTTGCATTGCACCAGACCTCTGCACTGTCTCCTGCGGTTTGGTGATCTGCAAATTAAATTGCACACAATTTAATTGTCTGCAATAATTCAACCCATGCGATCCGATGACGACCTTCTCCCCGACAGCTCCGAGCTGCTGCGCCTGGACAATCAGGTCTGCTTTGCGCTGTACTCGGCATCGCTGGCCATGACCAAGCTCTACAAACCCTTGCTGGATGCCATAGGCCTGACTTACCCTCAGTACCTGGTCATGCTGGTGCTCTGGGAAGGCGACCAGCTCACGGTCTCGGAACTGGGCGAACGTCTTTACCTGGATTCAGGCACGCTGACGCCCTTGCTCAAGCGACTGGAGAGCGCAGGCCTGCTGGCACGCCAGCGCGATGCACAGGACGAACGCCGCGTGCGCATCGCCCTCACGGATACCGGCCGGGCACTGCGCGCCGAAGCCGAAAAAATACCTGCCTGCGTGCTTCGGAGCACGCAGTGCACCCTGCCCGAACTGCAGGCTCTCACGGGCCAGCTCGGCGCATTGCGCGCACGGCTGGCACCGCGCCGCAGCCACTCCTGACGATTTCCTCCACCCGCCCGCATTGCCGGGCAATCTCGCAAAGGAAGACACCATGGCCCAACTCGACAAGGTTCTCTACACCGCCCACGCCCACACCACCGGCGGCCGCGAAGGCGCTTCGCGCACCGATGATGGCCGTCTGGACATCCAGCTGAGCTCGCCCGGCGGCGCCGGCAAGGGCACCAATCCCGAGCAGCTGTTTGCTGCCGGTTACTCCGCGTGCTTTATCGGCGCCATGAAGGCCGTGGCCGCTCGCCAGAAGCTGACCCTGCCTGCCGACCTGTCGGTAGACGCAGAAGTCGATCTGGGCCCCGTGGGCGAAGTGTTCGGCATCGCCGTGCGCATGAAGATCAGCCTGCCCGGCATGGACAAGGCTGCGGCCCAGCAACTGGTGGACGCCGCTCACAAGGTCTGCCCCTACTCCAACGCCACGCGCGGTAACATCGACGTGACGCTGACCATCGCCTAAAGCGGCTCAGGCCACAGGGCACCGGGCGCTGCAACATAGCGCCCGGTGTCCAGTTCGAAGATGCCTTCAAGCGTCAGCGGCCCGGCAATATCGGCCGCCGCATAGCGGGTCAGCGCCAACTCCCTTACCTCGAAGACCGGCAAATCCTGGATCAGTGCCAGCAACTTGTCCACAGCCTCTCGCAGTGGCAGCCGTCTCGCATAGTGGCCCAAGGTCACATGGGGTACATAGCGCCAGCCCGGCGCGGGCTCCATGGGCACCAGCGCCTTATGCAGGCGCTGCAAGCATTCCTGCCCCCGGCCGACGCCCAGATAAGGCACGGTGGTGAAGCTGCCAGCCCCCGCGACTTGCACGGCAAAAGGGCGCAGCCGCAGGCTTTGCAGCATGGCGACATCGGCGCGCAGCGCCAGCCGGTCATATTCCCGCGCCTCATACTCGTCCCCGCCCCGGCACAGCCCCCTATAGGCCAGCGTGATATGCGGCTGGCGCGCATGGCGCGGCAACAGGGCATCACCGAGTCTGGATCTGGCCTGCTGCAGCAAGGACTCCAGGTCAGGGCCTTGCAGCATCACCACCCAGACGGCGCACCAGGGGCAGCCTTTGTGCCACTCGGCAAAATCCCGGTCCTCGCAGGGCTGTGAAAGTTCTTCGCTCTCTTGCATGCGGGCAGTGTGCCAGCTTCGGCCGCATGCACGGCACCAGGACAGTTTTCCCACTTTTCAGGCCGCCAAGCCTCGCCTGTCAAATGGGTACCGCTATCAAATCAAAAGCAATCTTGTCGGCGTATGCGCAACCCCGTCCGACCCGGACTGGCCTGTTTGGGCCTGACAATGCAGGGATGAGCGATACACAAGACCCCTCTCACCCCTATGCGGACCTCACGCCGGACTGCGTGATCGATGCGCTGTGCAGCACGGGCCTTGTGCCGGACGGACGGCTGACGGCGCTGAGCTCCTATGAGAACCGCGTCTATCTGGCCCATCAGGACGAGGGCGACAAGGTCGTCGCCAAGTTCTACCGCCCCGGCCGCTGGAGCCGCACCCAGATCGAGGAAGAGCACGCCTTCTCCCAGGAGTTGGCGGACGGGGAAGTTCCCGTGGTTGCGCCGCTGGTGCTGCAAGGGCAGACCGTGCATGAACATGCGGGCTTTCTGTTCAGCATCAGTCCCTGGCGCGGCGGGCGCCGCCCCGAGCTGGACGACTGGGAGGTGCTGGAATGGACAGGCCGCTTTCTGGCCCGCATCCACACCGTGGGTGCCGCTCGGCCCTTTGCGCATCGTCCGGCGCTGAACCTGAAAAGCTTCGGCTACGAATCCATGCACTATCTGCTCGAGCATGAGGTCGTGGCGCTCGAAGTGCGCAGCCGCTGGCAACAGGCTTGCGACAAAGCTCTCTCATTAATAGCACCATCTGCTGACGGATTAAGCGCCGCAGGCCATTTTGGCCTGCATTCTGCGACGCAGATTCGCCTGCATGGCGACTGCCACCCGGGAAACATTCTCTGGACGCCACTGGACGACGAAGGCCATGGCGGCCCGCATTTCGTCGATCTGGACGATGCGCGCAGCGGTCCAGCCGTGCAGGATCTGTGGATGCTGCTCTCGGGCGACCGGGGCCAGCAGACGCAGCAGTTGTCGGCCCTGCTCGAAGGCTATGAACAGTTCCGCAGCTTCGACCGGCGCGAACTGGCGCTGATCGAGCCACTGCGCACCCTGCGCCTGCTGCATTACAGCGCCTGGCTGGCGCGCCGCTGGCAGGACCCGATCTTTGCCATCAACTTCCCATGGTTTGGCAGCACCGACTACTGGCAGGGCCAGGTGGACATGCTGAACGAACAGATCGAAGCCATGCAGCAGGAGCCACTCTACGCCTAAGGCGGTCCATGCCTGCAAAGAGCTAGCAGCGCCCCTGCAAACGGCATTCGGGCACGAGTTGCCCACGCGCATCGCGCCATTGCACGGCATCGCCATTCTGTGCCGGGGCAACAGGCGCAACAGACAGCGCCTCGGTTGCCTGCGGGCGATTGGGATCATGCAGCACGGTGGAGGACCCCACCCCGACACCCACGCTGGCACCGCCCACACCAGTGGAAGCGCCGACACCGGCACTTCCCAGCACCTGCCCGCGCTGATTGACGCCTACGCCCACACCGACAGGCCCGACGCCCGTGCCGACGCCTGCGCTGAGACCGCCGCTGCCAAGGCCCACGCCCACGGAAAACGGCCCCACCGGAATCCCGACGCCCACGCCAGCTCCTACGGAGCCGCAGGCGGGCAAGGCCAGCACCAGAGCAGCGGCACAGATCGTGCTCAGGATTCTGTGATGACCGGGCTTTATGGTGACTGGCATGGAATTCATCTCACTGACTCTCACTGACGTTTGACAGCCGCATTGTCACCCGCCGTGACCGCAAAAAGGTTATCAATCAGTAGCTCGACCAGTGGCTTGAGAGCCAGCTTCTGCGAGCCCTCGGAAGCCAGCAGGTTGTTGTGCACCAGCGCCATCCAGAACGGGCTGGCCAGCAACTGGGCACTGCGGCTGACCGAGCGGGTCTTGAGCTCACCCTCTTTCACTGCCAGCGCCAGCAAGTCCTGCACATAGTTCTGCCAGGCATCAAAAGCCAGCTCTTTGTACAGTCTGGCCAGCTCGGGCGCATGCCGTGCCTCGCTGAGCACCAGACGTGCCAGCATGCCGCGCTCGCTGCTCTCGACCGCTTCCAGCGTCGGCAGCAGACTGCGGCGCAGAAAGGCACGCACCGTCTCGCTTTTTCGACGCTTGAGCGGCTGGTAGACGGCCGAATGCCGCAGCGCATGCTCCACCACGCCCCGCAGCAGCTCATCCTTGGATGGGTAGTAGAGATACAGCGTGCCCTTGGCCACCTGCGCGCGGCAGGCGATGCGCTCCATGGTGCTGCGGGCCACGCCGCACTCCACGAACTCGGCCAGCGCGGCCTCCGCGATCTGCTGACGGGTCTGCGCCGTCTTGTCGAGACTCGGGCCACGCGTGCGCCGCTGACGCTTTGCCACTGTGCCGATATCCGGGTCCGCACAAGGGGCTGCCGTCGCAACATCCGCCATGCTCTGAAATCCTTTTCTAGAATTCATAAAATTGACCAATTAGTCATTTTTAACAATTTTAGGCCAAGCCGACTTGCCCGCACCGGGCATGCGGATGACTGCTCCACCAAAGCCTTCCCAATGCAATCCCGTCTGAGCCCCTATGCCTGGGTCTGCTTTTCCATGTGCGTCGGCGTCATGGGAACGGCGCTTGCCAGCCCGCTCTACCCGCTCTACCAGCAGGCCTGGGGGCTGCAACCCAGCCATATCACGCAGATTTTCGTGACCTATATGCTGGGCGCCTTGATCAGCCTGCTGTTTCTGGGCCGTCTGACCAACCTCTTCGGTTTTCTCAAAGTGCTGCGCCTGGGACTGATGGTGATGACCGTGGGCGTCATCGGCTCGGCCCTGTCCTGGAATGCCTGGAGTCTGGGCGCCTCCCGCTTCATCATCGGCCTGGCCTCGGGCCTGATCACCACCTCGGCCTCCATAGGCATGACCCAGCTCAACAACAAGGGGGACCTGCAGCGTGCTGCTGCGACCACCAGCCTGACGATTGCCTTCGGCTTCGGCCTGGGGCCCGTGGTTGGCGGCCTGATGGCGCAATGGGTGCCCCACCCGCTGGTCAGCAGCTATCTGCCGCCCATCGCACTGAGCTTTCTGGGCATCCATGCGCTGTTCAAGATCCAGCTGCCGGCGACCAGTGCGCCTGTCCACAACGCTCCCGGCCTGACACTGAAAGATGTTCTGCCCAGCATTTCCCAGCCGCGCAAGCCTTTTCTCTACCACTATGCGCTGGGCTGCATGGCGGCGTTCTCTGCCTTCGGCATGTTCAGCCTATTTGCCGCCATGGCCCCCAGCTTCATGGCCCAGATGCTGCCCTGGCACGGACCGGCAGTCTCTGGCCTGTCCATCGGCGTCATCCTGTTTCTGTCGGCCGGCATTCAGCTCATCGCCCGGCCCTACCCCACCAAGCGACTGATCATCATCGGCTTCTTCGCCCTGGCGGCGACCAATGCCCTGCTGGTTCTCAATCTGTTTGCCGGCTCGCCATGGCTGTTCGCTCTGAGTGTTCTGAGCATGTCCTGCGGTCATGCACTGTGCAATCTGTCGGGCATGGCCGTGGTCAACAAAGTCTCCAAGCCCGTCAACCGCACTGGCCTACTTTCCACCTATCTGGTCGTGGGCTATGTAGGCACCATCGTCCCCATCCTGGGCATGGGCTGGCTGTCCGACCATATCGGGCTGACGGGCGCACTGATAGCCTTCTGTGTCTGTCTGGGCCTGCTGTCCGCATTGCTTGGCATCATCAGCGCAAGGGCACGCGTGCTGCCCGTTCCGCGCCAGTAGGCACGACTATCTGAAATGCGGGCCGGCTCCCTGCGCCGCCAGACAGTCATGGTCGTTGCGCAGCGGGCATGCCTGCAGAGACAGGCAACCGCAGCCTATGCAGGAATCGAGCTGATCCCTGAGCTGGGTCAGCATCGCGATGCGTGCATCGAGCTGTGCCTGCCAATGCAAGGACAGGCGACTCCAGTCGGCCTTGCCTGGTACGCGGTTGGCCGGCAGATGGGCCAGTGCCTGCGCGATCTCGGC
Organism: Comamonas sp. NyZ500; assembly: GCF_016772095.1. NCBI lineage: Bacteria > Pseudomonadati > Pseudomonadota > Betaproteobacteria > Burkholderiales > Comamonadaceae > Comamonas > Comamonas sp. NyZ500. The sequence goes on from NZ_JAEIJE010000003.1 coordinate 202,347, forward strand.
CAAGGGTACGCCCATACGCTGGGCCACCTTGATCACGGCCACCCGCCTCAGCACCGCTCGTGCATAGCGACGCTGATTGCCTGCGGTGCGCGCACTCTCGATCAGGCCCTGCTTCTCATAGAAATGCAGGGCCGATACCGCCACCCCGCTGCGGCTGGCGACCTCTCCCACACTGAGATCCGGCATTCCCTCAGCCTCGGCCACCAGGCCGCTGCCGCATCCATTCATATCGCCAGCCTCTTCACACCGCACAGTCATCTCCCGTTGCTTCCCTTTGTCCCTGCCTGGCCGCCATGACCGCAATCCTGTGTGGTCATACAAACCTCTTGACCTCAAGCTTAGTTGAGGTTGAACAATTCCAGCAGCTTCCGAAATAAAGGCCTGCTGCTGGCGGGCCCTGCCGAAGCCGCCTTGCCTGAAAGACTTTCATGGACGCCAAGCCCAGTTTCATTGCCCAAGCCTCTTCCCCACAACCGTGCTATCTGCAGCCCACCGGTCTTTATGACAGCCTGCCCAATGGCTACACCCACGTGGTCACCGTCCAGGAGCCGCTACGCTGGCTCTTCGTCTCGGGCCAGGGCGGAGAAAACGCCCTGGCCGAGCTGCCAGACAGCTTTGCCCAGCAGGCTGCGCAGGCTCTGGCCAATATCAAGACCGCCCTGGCCGCCGGCGGCGCGGACATGGGCCATGTGCTCAAGCTCACCGTGCTCATCGTCGATCATTCGCTGGAGCGCTTCGAGCACTGGCAAAGCGCCGTGAGACAGCATTGGGGCAGCGGCGAGGCCGGCGACCAGCGGCCGCGCTTTCCGGCCTGCACGCTGATTCCCGTGCCCAAGCTGGCCCTGCCCGGCATGCTGATCGAGGTGGAGGCCACGGCGGCCCTGCCCATGGCGGTGGGCGCCAAAGCCGCCACTCCCGCCTGACACCCTGCACCTGAACGCTTCATGAAGACCACAACACCAGCGGCCACTACCGTCCTCTCCAGAACCACCCTGCTGCTCATGGCCACGGCCTGCGGTCTGTGCGCCGGAGCCAATTACTTCAACCAGCCCTTGCTCAACTCCATGGTCCGGCATCTGCAGATCAGCGATGCCCAGGCCTCCAGCACCGTGACCATGGCCCAGGTCTCCTACGGCCTGGGGCTGCTGTTTCTCGTGCCGCTGGGCGATATGCTGGAGCGCCGCCGCCTGGTTCTGACGCTGATGCTGCTGGCCGCCTGCGGCATGCTGCTCTCGGGTATCAGCGGCCTGGCAGGCAGTTTTTCGCTGCTGGCTGCCGGCACGCTGATGGCCGGTGTCTTCTCGGTGGCCGCCCAGGTACTGGTGCCCATGGCGGCCACCTTCGCCGCCCCCGGCACCAGCGGCCGCGCCGTAGGGCTGGTCATGAGCGGCCTGCTGATCGGCATTCTGGCCTCGCGCAGCGTGGCGGGGATTCTGTCCGATCTGGGCGGCTGGAGCACCGTCTACTGGGCAGGTGCCATCGCTACGGCCTTCATGGCCCTGCTACTGGCACGAGCCCTGCCCAAGGCGGCTCCCGCCGCTCCCGTCAGCTATGGCGAAGTCATGAAGTCCCTGGGAGACTTGCTGCGCCGGCATCCGCGCCTGCGCAGCCGCGCGCTGATTGGCGGCACCGGCTTTGCCACCGTGAGCGTGCTGTTCTCCACCATGGCGCTGCTGCTGGCCGGGCCGGGCTTTGAACTCTCGGATCTCATGATCGGCCTGATCGGCATAGTCGGCATTGCCGGCGCACTGATGGCCAATGTGGCAGGCCGCATGGCCGACAAAGGGCTGGAGCAGTCCACCACGCTGGCCGGCGCCATTCTGATGCTGCTGGGCTGGCTGTGCCTGTGGCTGGGCGGCAGCAGCATCTGGTGGTTCATGCTGGGCCTGCTGGTGGTCGACGGAGCCTTGCAGGCCCTGCACATCAGCAACCAGAACGTGGTCTATGCATTGGCGCCCGAGGCCCGCTCGCGCATCAATGCCGTCTATATGACCACCTACTTTCTCGGCGCCTCCCTCGGCTCGGCACTGGGCTCATGGGCCTGGCTGACCTATGGCTGGACCGGCACCAGCCTCATGGGTGGCCTGCTTGGCCTGCTCACTCTGGCCATGGTGCTCTGGGATCGCAGCCTGCTTGCACGTTCACGCAGTTAATCAATTTTGATAGCTGGTAGCACCCCACCCATCAGCGATACAGTCGGAAATCATGAAAAAATCCCCGCAGAGCCACCACTCTGCGGGGATTTTTATCGGGGTAACCGAACCGCTCAGGCCAGCAGCGCGTTCACACGCTTGACATAAGCAGCCGGATCCTCGGGCATGCCGCCTTCGGCCAGCACGGCCTGGTCGAACAGAATCTGGGCCAGATCATTGAAGTGGACGGAGCCATCCAGCTTCTTGACCAGGGCGTGATCGGGGTTCACTTCCAGCACCGGCTTGGACTCGGGCGCGGCCTGGCCGGCCTGCTTGAGCAGGCGGGCCAGTTGCAGGCTCATGCCGCCGTCGCTGACCACCAGACAGGCGGGCGAGTCGACCAGGCGGCTGGTGGCGCGCACGTCTTCGGCACGGTCCTTGAGTGCTTCCTTGAGCTTGGCCAGCACGGGCTTGAAGGCTTCGGCAGCTTCCTCGGCGGCCTTCTTCTCTTCCTCGTTCTGCAGCTTGCCCAGATCCACGGCGCCCTTGGCCACGGACTGCAGCGGCGTGCCGTCAAAGTCGTGCAGATAGTTGAGCGCCCACTCGTCCACGCGATCGGTCATCAGCAGGACTTCGATGCCCTTCTTCTTGAACACTTCGAGCTGCGGGCTGTTCTTGGCCGCAGCCAGGGTGTCGGCCGTGATGTAGTAGATCGCGTCCTGACCTTCCTTCATGCGTGCCTTGTAGTCGGCAAACGAGGTGTTCAGACCTTCATGCGTGGTGGTGGCGAAGCGCAGCAGCTTGGCAATGCGTTCCTTGTTGCCGAAGTCCTCGCCCAGCCCTTCCTTGAGCACGGCGCCGAACTCGTTGTAGAACTGCGTGAACTTGCCTTCCTTGGCCTTGTCCTCTTCGCTGACCACGTCCTGCACGCCATCCGCAGCCTCAGCCGCGGCTTCATGCTTGTCATGCCGTGCCAGGTCTTCCAGCATCGAAAGCACGCGCTTGGCCGAGCCGTCGCGGATCAGGCGCACATCGCGGCTTTCCTGCAGCAACTCGCGGCTCACGTTCAGCGGCAGATCGGCAGAGTCGATCACGCCCTTCACAAAGCGCAAGTACTGGGGCATCAGCGCCTCGGCGTCGTCCATGATGAAGACGCGCTTCACATAGAGCTTGATGCCGGCATGCTTGTCACGCTGGTACAGGTCGAACGGAGCCTTGGCTGGGATATACAGCAGCTGGGTGTACTCGGTATTGCCTTCGACGCGGTTGTGGCTCCAGGTCAGCGGGTCCTCGAAGTCATGGCTGATGGCCTTGTAGAACTCCTTGTACTGCTCTTCCGTGATGTCCTTCTTGGCGCGGGTCCACAGGGCGCTGGCCTTGTTCACGGTTTCCCATTCGCCGGTCTTGACCATCTCGCCGGGCTGATCGTTCTCGCCGTCCTTCCACTCTTCCTTTTCCATCAGGATGGGCAGGCTGATGTGGTCGGAATATTTGGAGATGACCTGCTTGAGCTTGTAGCCGTTGAGAAACTCCTCGGCATCTTCACGCAGGTGCAGGATGATGCTGGTGCCGCGCTGGGCGCGTTCGATCTGCTCGATCTCGAAGTCGCCCGTGCCGCCGCTGATCCAGCGCACGCCGGCCGATGCCGGAGCACCGGCGCGGCGGGTTTCCACGGTGATCTTGTCGGCCACGATGAAGCCCGAGTAAAAGCCCACGCCGAACTGGCCGATCAATTGCGAATCGGCCTTCTGGTCGCCGCTGAGCTTTTCCATGAAGGCCTTGGTGCCGCTCTTGGCAATCGTGCCCAGATTGTCGATGGCCTCCTGCTCGCTCATGCCGATGCCGGTATCGGTGATGGTCAGCGTGCGGGCAGCCTTGTCGAAGGAAACGCGCACTTCCAGCTCAGGCTGATCGCCGTAGAGGCTGGCATCGCCCAGCGCCTCAAAGCGCAGCTTGTCGCAAGCATCCGAAGCATTGGAGATCAGCTCGCGCAGGAAGATTTCCTGGTTGGAATACAGCGAATGCGTGACCAGGTGCAGCAGCTGGGCCACTTCGGCCTGGAAGGAATGGGTTTGCTTTGTCATGTCTTTGTGAGCGAAAAACTGAAAATCAAAAGCCGCCCGGAGAACCTCTCAAGGCGATTCGCAGTCATAGCTAGGGCCTGCCCCTGATATTTCAAGGGCTATTCGGGCAAGAAAAAAGCGCAAGCGCTTATTCAAAAAGAATAGCTACTTGCGCTTATCAATAAAGAGTCAGAGGCCAATTTCACTGAAAAACTGGCGCACCCCAAGCAAGAGACACCGAGGAAGGGCCTGGGCGGCCCCGCCGCCCCGCACCGAGGGTGTCGCCCCCCTCCCATAGCGCGCAGCGCGTAGAGAGAGGGGGAAGCCGCAAAGCGGCTCAGGGGGAGCTTAGAAACTCTCGTGTGGAGCCAGATAGCGCCATTGGCCGGTGGGCAGATTGCCCAGGGTCACGCCGCCGATGCGGATGCGCTTGAGGCCCACGACCTTGAGGCCGACCTGCTCGCACATGCGGCGAATCTGGCGCTTCTTGCCTTCGGTCAGCACAAAGCGCAGCTGCTCGGGGTTTTGCCAGTCCACCTGGGCCGGCTTGAGCGGCTGCTCGTCCAGCGACAGGCCGTGGCGCAGCAGAGCCAGCTTTTCCTCGGGGAAGACGGACTGCACATCCACATCGCGATCGCCGAAGGTCACTCGCACCAGGTATTCCTTGTCGACTTCCGAGTTCTCGCCAATGATCTGGCGCGCCACGCGGCCGTCCTGCGTCAGCACCAGCAGACCCACGGAGTCGATGTCCAGACGGCCGCAGGGAGCCAGGCCCTTGAGCTGGCTGAAGTTGAAGCGCGTCTTGCTGCGGTCTTCGTTCCAGCGGTTCTCGTTGGTGATCAGCACCACGGCGGGCTCATGGCCGTCCTCGGCCTGACCGCTGACATAGCCCATGGGCTTGTTCAGCAGGATGGTGACCTGCTGGTCCTGGCGCTCCTGAGCCTTCTGGTCGATCTCGATCCTGTCGCCGGGCACCACGTTCTGGCCCATGGTTGCGACTTCGCCGTTGACCGTGACCCAGCCGTTTTCCACCCACTCATCGGCTTCGCGACGCGAGCACATGCCCATGTCGGCAATGCGCTTGTTGATGCGCACGGCACCGGGACGGTCGTCCTGGCGCGCTTCGGCTTCGGGAGCACGCTTGACGGGAATCGCACGGTCCGAGCCATCGGCTGCGGGGCGATAGGTGCGAATACCGGTGGTGGGGCGACGGGTCGCCTCCGACACAAACGAGCCGGGGATATGGCGCTTTTCCGGCTCGCCACCACGCTCGTCGCGGCGTTCGCCACGGCGCTCGTCGTTGCGGCGGTCGTCGTTGCGGCGGTCGTTACCGCGACGGGCATCCCCGCGACGGTCGTCACGATCAAAGGAGCGGCCTTCGGGACGGTCACCGTAGCCACGGTTCTGCGGACGATCACCAAAGTCGCGGCCTTGCGGGCGATCGCCACCACGGCGCTCGCCATCACGGGGCTGGTATTCGCGGCGTTCGCCACCTTCGGAGCGGTCTTGGCGACCAAAACCACGGTTTTGCGGACGGTCACCAAAGTCACGGCCCTGAGGACGCTCATCGCGGCGGCCTTCAAAGCGATCACCGCCACGACGTTCGCCGTCGCGTGGACGGAATTCACGGCGCTCGCCACCTTCGGAGCGCTCAAAACGGCCCTGTTCAGGACGGCCAAAACCGGACGAACGTGGACGGTCGCCAAAGTCACGACCGCCTTGCGGACGGTCATCACGGCGGTCGTCACGAGGACGGAATTCACGACGCTCGCCGCCTTCGGAGCGCTCAAAGCGGCCCTGGTCGGGGCGGCCAAAACCGGACGAACGTGGACGGTCACCAAAGTCACGGCCGCCTTGAGGGCGGTCATCACGGCGGTCGTCACGAGGACGGAACTCGCGGCGCTCGCCACCGCGATCACCATCACGCGACTCGCCATAGGGGCGGAAACCACGGTCACCGCCGCCAAAACGGCGCTCGCCGCCTTCGTCGCGATCGGCGCGGGGACGGCGCTCATCACGCTGCGAGAAGCCGCCGCGACGCTCACCGTCGTCACGAGCAGGGCGACCGCCATCAGGACGACCAAAGCCTGAAGCGCGGGGGCGCTCGTCGCGCTCACGCTGAGGGCGTGCGCCACGCTCGCCACGCGGGCCGCGATCGGTGCCGCCAGCGGGCCTGGAGCCACGGGCTGCCGCTGGCTTTTCGGCCTTGGCTGGCTTGGCCGGTGCACGCAAAACAGGGCGCGCCGACGAGGAATCAGAAGGCGCGGAGGAATTGCCAGCACCAGGGGCGCCGGACTCTTTAGGAGGTTTGACTGACATTTGGGCGTAATTGTCTCGCGACGCGCGGGCGCGAGGCGAGAGTTATCCACAATTCCAGCGCGGAGCTAGGTTATAGGACGTCCCTCAGGCAAGCGCCTTGCGCGACGCGCAGAACTCACCATGCCGCAGCGCTTCCAGGTCCAGTACGCGCAGACCGCCATACTCGATCTGGATCACGCGCTCGCGCTGCAGCACGGACAAGGCCTCGTTCACACGCTGACGCGACAGGCCGACCAGATTGGCCAGCTCCTGCTGGGTGATGCGCAGAATCTGCCCCACGCCGGGATAGAGCAAGGGGTTGAACAAGGCGGCCAGAGTGCGCGCCACGCGCAGATCGGGATTGCTCATGCGGTCTATCTCGCGCGCCGCGATGAACTGGCCCAGGCGCTCGTTGAGCTGGTTCATCACAAAACGGTTGAAACCTATGGAGTGATCAAGCAGCCAGTGGAACATGTCTATGGGCAGGCCGCCCACAACAGTCTTGCGGATGGCCTGCACGTTGTAGCGATAGGGCTCACGCTTGATGACCGTTCCCTCACCAAACCAGCCGCCGGGAGGCAGGCCGGCCAGCGTCATGCTGACTCCGTCGGCGCTTTCGGTGTTCATCTTGAGAAGGCCGTCGACCACGCCAAACCAGTAGGTAGGCGGGCGACCGGTGCGGCAGACATAGTCACCCGGCTCGGCATCGCCGACGAGCAGCACGCGTGCCACGTTTTCACGCTCTATGGGCAACAGAACGGGCCACCAGGGAATGCCATCGAGTTCTGAGCTCAAAGGCTTGCGCCGCCTTTGATGCAGGGACAGTTCTTGACTCATGCCCAGAAGCATTGCCAAAGCCGCGCTGGCGCAACAGCGGGATTTCCACGAGGCAGCAAATGCGCCATTTTCAGCAGCATTTGTTACAGCGGATTTTCACTATGCAGGCTTTCCCTCAAATTGTCGTCAAACAGACATCCTGACGTCAAAGTCGCTCATAGCATGTCTGCAAGACTTTCGTGAAGGGTAGCCGCGGCGGCTCCAACCCCAACCAAGAGGATCAGGCATGACAACCACGTTCCCGCAACTGCTGCTCAAGCACGCGACAGAACGCCCCGATGCGCCCGCCCTGCGCGAAAAGGAGTATGGCATCTGGCAAACCTGGAGCTGGCGCGAAGCCGCACAGACCGTGCGCCACATGGCCTGCGGCCTGCGCGCGCTGGGGCTTGAAAGTGGCCAGAACCTGGCGTTCATCAGCGATAACCGGCCCCATGTCTACATGGGCTTTCTGGCCGTTCAGGCCTGTGGCGCAGTGCCCATTCCGCTGTACCAGGATGCCGTGGCCGCCGAGATGCGCTTTGTGATGGAGGACGCGGAGATCGCGTTCGCTTTCGCCGAGAACCAGGAACAGGTGGACAAGCTGCTGGAAGTGCGCGAGAGCGTTCCCGGCATTCGTCACATCATCTATGACGATCCGCGCGGCCTGCGCAAATATGACCAACCCGGACTCATCAGCACCGATGAGCTGCTGGCCAAGGGCAAGGAATGGGATGCACGGCACGCGGGAGCCTATGAGGCCATGGTCCAGTCCGTCTCGCCCGACGATGTCTCGGTCATCCTCTACACCTCGGGCACCACGGGCAAGCCCAAGGGGGTGTGCCAAACCCATGCCAGCTTTGGCGAATCTGCCCGCGGCGGCGTGCAGACCGATGGTCTGAATGCTTCGGACAATGTGATCTGCTATCTGCCGCCGGCCTGGGTGGGAGACCATCTGTTCTCGTTTGCGCAATGGCTGGTGGCGGGCTTCACCATCAACTGCCCGGAATCCGCCTCGACCATCGCCATCGACCTGCGCGAGATCGGACCCAGCTACTACTTTGCTCCGCCGCGCATATTCGAGGGCATGCTGACCTCGGTTTCCATTCGCATGGAAGATGCCTCGCCGCTCAAGCAATGGATGTATGCCAAGGCCATGGGGGTGGCACGTCGCGTAGGCTCGGACATTCTGGACGGCAAGAGCGTCAGTGCCATGGATCGCCTCAAATACCAGTTGGGCAGCTTGTTCATCTACGGGCCGCTGCGCAATGCTCTGGGCCTTTCGCGCATCCGCGTGGCCTATACGGCAGGCGCTGCCATCGGCCCCGAGCTGTTTCGCTTCTTCCGCTCCATCGGAATCAACCTCAAGCAGCTCTACGGTCAAACCGAAACCTGTGCCTATGTCTGCCTGCAGCGCGACCGCCAGGTGGAACTCTCCAGCGTGGGCCAGGCGGCTCCGGGCATCGAGCTCAAGATTGCCGACAATGGCGAGGTGCTGGTTAAGGGTGTGTCCGTGCTCAAGGAGTACTACAAGCGCCCCGACGCCACGGCCGAGGTGATCGACGCCAGCGGCTACTTCCATACCGGCGATGCCGGAGTGATCGACGCCAACGGTCAGCTGCGCATCATCGACCGCGCCAAGGATGTGGGCAAGACCAGCCGCGGCGCCATGTTCGCGCCCAACTACATAGAGAACAAGCTCAAGTTCTTCCCGCATATCAAGGAAGCCGTTTGCTTCGGCCATGGCAAGGACGAGGTCTGTGCCTTCATCAACATCGACTACGAGGCCGTGGGCAACTGGGCCGAGCGCCAGGGCCTGCCCTACGGCGGCTATGTGGACCTGGCCAGCAAGGCCAAGGTGCTGGAGCTGGTGGCCGACTGCATAGACAAGGTCAACGCCGACCTGGCCAGCGAGCCCGGCATGGCCGACACCCAGGTGGCGCGCTTTCTGGTGCTGCACAAGGAACTGGACCCCGATGACGACGAGCTGACCCGCACCCGCAAGGTACGCCGCAACTTCATCGCCGACAAGTACGGCGTGCTGGTGGATGCGCTCTACACCGGCAAGCAGCAGCAGTTCATCGAGACCCTGGTGAAGTTCGAGGACGGCCGCACAGGCAGCGTCAGCGCCACGCTGACCATCGTCGAAGCCAAGCTCCACCCGGCTGCCTCCTGAGAGGAATTTTCATGAATACAAGAACCAGCGGCGAAGTGATTCTGGACATCAAGAACATCAGTCTGCGTTTCGGCGGCGTCAAAGCCTTGACCGATATCTCGTTCAATGTCAAAGAGCACGAAATCCGCTCCATCATCGGCCCCAACGGCGCCGGCAAGAGCTCCATGCTCAACTGCATCAACGGCGTCTATACACCGTCCGAAGGCTCCATCACCTTTCGCGGCCAGACCTTCAGTCATATGAACAGTCGCCAGGTGGCCGAGATGGGTGTCGCACGCACCTTCCAGAACCTGGCGCTGTTCAAGGGCATGAGCGTGATCGACAACATCATGACCGGCCGCAACCTCAAGATCAGGAGCAACATCCTCATGCAGGCCCTGCGCATCGGCCCTGCGCAACGCGAGGAAATGCAGCACCGCGAGTTCGTCGAGCACATCATTGACTTTCTCGAAATCCAGGCCTATCGCAAGACTCCCGTGGGCCAGCTTCCCTATGGCCTGCAAAAGCGCGTGGACCTGGGCCGGGCCCTGGCCATGGAGCCTCAGGTTCTGCTGCTGGACGAGCCCATGGCCGGCATGAATGTGGAAGAAAAGCAGGACATGTGCCGCTTCATCCTCGATGTGAACGAGGAGTTCGGCACCACCATCGTGCTCATCGAACACGATATGGGCGTGGTCATGGACATTTCGGACCGTGTCGTGGTGCTGGACTATGGCAAGAAGATCGGCGACGGCGCTCCCGATGAAGTACGCAACAACGAAGACGTGATCCGCGCCTATCTGGGCGCAGGCCACTGAAGGAGCAGTCATGGGATTTTTCTTAGAGACATTGTTCGGCGGCCTCATGGTGGGCACGCTGTATGCACTGATCGCCATCGGCTTTGTGCTGATCTTCAAGGCCTCTGGTGTCTTCAACTTTGCGCAAGGCGCCATGGTGCTGTTTTCGGCCCTGGCCATGGCGCGTTTTTCGCAATGGATTCCCGGCTGGCTGGGCCTGGAGCCAGGGCTGGTCGGCAACCTGCTGGCCATCGTCGTCACCCTGGCTCTGATGGTGGGCGTGGCCTGGGTGATCGAACGTCTGGCCCTGCGCCATCTGGTCAATCAGGAGCCCATCACCTTGCTGATGGCCACGCTGGGCATTGCCTATTTGCTCGACGGCCTGGGCCCCATGGTCTTTGGCAGCGAGGTCTACAAGATTGACGTAGGCATGCCCAAGGACCCTGTCTTCATCATGGACAGCCTGTTTCAGGGCGGCGTGATGATCAGCCTGGAAGACCTGTATGCGGCCTGCATCGCCGCCATCCTGGTGATCTGCCTGAGTCTTTTCTTTCAGAAGACCAAAACCGGACGCGCGCTGCGTGCCGTGGCCGACGACCACCAGGCCGCCCAGTCCATCGGCATTCCGCTGTCGCGCATCTGGGTCATCGTCTGGTCGGTGGCCGGCGGCGTGGCTCTGGTCGTCGGCATCATCTGGGGCAGCAAGCTGGGCGTTCAGTATTCGCTGTCGCTGGTGGCCCTGAAGGCCCTGCCCGTGGTGATTCTGGGCGGCCTGACATCACTGCCCGGCGCCATCATCGGCGGCCTGATCATCGGCGTGGGAGAGAAGCTCTCCGAGGTCTACATCGGCCCCATGGTGGGCGGCGGCATCGAGACCTGGTTTGCCTATGGTCTGGCCCTTTGCTTCCTGCTGGTACGACCCCAAGGTCTGTTCGGCGACAAGATCATTGACCGCGTCTGAACAGGGAGAACAAGAATATGTTTTATCGTGAAAACGGCCAGTTCAAGACCAGCTACGCGGCAGACCAGCAGATCTTCGGCGTCGCGCAGGACCGCTGGGTCATCCTGCTGGTGCTGGCCTTTGCCTTCCTGGCCATTCCCTTCATTGCCAGCGACTACACCTTTCAGGCGATTCTGATTCCTTTCGTCATCATGTCGCTGGCGGCGCTGGGACTCAATATCCTCGTCGGCTACTGCGGCCAGATTTCGCTGGGTACCGCCGCCTTCATGGCCGTGGGTGCCTATGCGGCCTACAACCTGCAGGCCCGCATTGAAGGCATGCCTTTGCTGGTAGCACTTCTGGGCGGTGGCGTGGTGGCCATGGCGTTCGGCGTGGTGTTCGGTCTGCCCAGCCTGCGCATTCGCGGCCTGTATCTGGCCGTGGCCACGCTGGCCGCCCAGTTCTTTGTGGACTGGCTGGCGACCCGCGCGGCCTGGGTGACGAACAACTCCTCTTCCGGCTCGGTCAGCGCCAAGCCCCTGGCCATTCTGGGCTGGGCCATCGACACGCCCATGGAAAAGTACCTGCTCTGCCTGGCGATTCTTTGTCTGCTCGGCCTGGCCGCCAAAAATCTGGTGCGCAGCTCGGTAGGACGTGAATGGATGGCCATGCGCGACATGGACGTGGCAGCTGCAGTGATCGGCATTCGCCCCACCTACGCCAAGCTGTCGGCCTTTGCGGTCAGCAGCTTTATCGTCGGCGTGGCCGGAGCGCTCTGGGGCTTTGTCCACCTGGGCGCCTGGGAACCCGCGGCCTTCAGCCTGGACCGCTCGCTGCAGCTGCTGTTCATGATCATCATCGGCGGCCTGGGCTCGGTCGTGGGCAGCATCTTCGGCGCCGCCTTCTTCGTGCTGCTGCCGCTGCTGCTCAACCAGGTGCCCCACTGGCTGGGCCTGCCGCTGTCCACTGCCACGGCGACCTATCTCGAGCACATGATTTTTGGTGCGCTCATCGTGTTCTTCCTGATTGTGGAACCCCACGGATTGGCCAAGCTCTGGGCCACGGCCCGTCAGAAGCTGCGCGTCTGGCCGTTTCCGCATTGACGACTCCCCCTTGTGCCGCTGACGCGGCTTCTCCCAAGGGGGACGGTACCTTCGCCAGGGAGGCTCCGCCGCGAGGCGGCTCTTGCTCGGTGCCCCTGAATTGCTGAGTGCTTGATTGAGAGATAGCTGATTTATTTACAAGACACCGCAGAGTGCCTGCAACCGGGACAGCGTCCCATACAACCCAAGGAGACAGTCGATGATGTTCAAGAAAGTTGCGATTGCTGCCGCTGCTGTTGCTGCAGGCATGGGAGCCTTGATGGCCTCGCCTGTGGCTCAGGCCCAGGAGCAGTTCGTGCCTCTGCTGGTGTATCGCACGGGCCAGTTCGCGCCCCTGGGTATTCCATGGGCGGACGGCAAGCAGGATTACCTCAAGCTGGTCAATGCCAAGGGTGGCGTCAACGGTGTGAAGATCAAATTCGAGGAATGCGAAACCGCCTATGACACGGCCAAGGGTGTGGAATGCTACGAGCGCCTCAAGAACAAGGACGGCGGCGCCTCGGGCTTTGACACCCAGTCCACCGGCATCACCTTTGCCGTGACCGACAAGGCTCCCGGCGACAAGGTGCCGGTGGTCACCCCAGGCTATGGTCTGTCCCAGTCCGTGGACGGCAAGGTCTTCGAGTGGAACTTCCCGCTGCTGGGCAACTACTGGACAGCCGCCGACTCCATCGTGCAGGACATTCTGAAGAAGGAAAAAGGCAACCTTAAGGGCAAGAAGATCGCTCTGGTCTATCACGACTCGCCTTATGGCAAGGAGCCGATTCCGCTGCTGGAAAAGCGCGCCGCCAAGGATGGCTTTGAGCTGATCAAGCTGCCCGTGACCGCCCCCGGCGTGGAGCAAAAATCCACCTGGCTGCAGATCCGCCAGAACCGCCCCGACTATGTGCTGCTGTGGTCGGCCGGCGTGATGACTCCTACGGCCGTGCGTGAGGCGCAGGCCACGGGCTACCCACGCGAGAAGATGTATGCCGTCTGGTGGGGCGGCTCCGACCATGACGTCAAGGACATCGGTGCCGGCGCCAAGGGCTACAACACGGTGACCATCCACAACACGGCCGAGAGCGACAAGGTGCATGGCGACATCAAGTCCATGCTCTACGACAAGGGTCAGGGCACGGCCAAGGACGCCAAGGAACTGGGCCAGCTGGCACATACTCGCGGCATGGTGATCTCCATGCTGCAGGTTGAGGCCATCCGCACCGCTCAGGAAAAGTTCGGCAAGGGCAAGGTCATGACACCCGAGCAGGTGCGCTGGGGCCTGGAGAACCTGAACATGACGCAGGAACGCCTGAACGAGCTGGGCTTCGGCAAGATCATCCGCCCCTTCAAGACCAGCTGCGACAACCACCTGGGCGCCGATTGGGCCCGTATTGCCACCTGGGACGGAAGCAAGTTCAAGGTGACTTCCGACTGGTACCAGGCCGACAAGTCCATGGTCGATCCGCTCTACAAGGAATTTGCGGAAAAGTACGCCAAGGAAAAGAACGTCAAGGTAAGAACCTGCACCCCCTGAGGCGCTTCACGCCTTCCCCCTCACTGGCGCCAAGCGCCTGAGGGGGGACGACGGCGCGGCCTGCCCAGGTCCTTGCTTGATGTCTCTGACCAAGGCCCGCCTCGTCGCAACCGGATTTATAAAAATCAGCCTCAAGCGCTTATCCATAAAGTGCAGACAGCTATCTATTTTGAGTTATCAGGTGACCGCATGACCGATATCGCGCACACAGTTTCCACTTCTGCCCAGACCGCACCGCTGGTGGAAGTCAATGGCATCGAGGTCATCTACAACCATGTGATCCTGGTGCTCAAGGGCGTCTCGCTACAAGTACCCCACCAGAGCATCGTGGCTCTGCTGGGCGGCAATGGCGCAGGCAAGACCACCACGCTGCGCGCCATCTCCAACCTGCTCAAAGGCGAGCGCGGCGAAGTCACCAAGGGCGGCATTACGCTGGAGGGCGAGCAGATCGCCAACCTCTCGCCCGCCGAACTTGTCAAGCGCGGAGTGGTCCAGGTCATGGAAGGACGCCACTGCTTCGCCCACCTGACGATCGAAGAAAACCTGCTCACCGGCAGCTACACACGCACGGACAAGGGCGAGATTGCTGCCAATCTCGAGAAGGTCTACAACTACTTCCCGCGCCTCAAGACCCGGCGCACCAGCCAGGCGGCCTACACCTCGGGCGGCGAGCAGCAGATGTGTGCCATCGGCCGTGCGCTGATGAGCAACCCGCGTATGGTTTTGCTAGACGAGCCCTCCATGGGCCTGGCGCCGCAGATCGTGGACGAGGTCTTTCACATCGTCAAAGACCTCAACAGCAAGGAAAAAGTCACCTTCCTGCTGGCCGAACAGAACACCAACATGGCGCTCAAATACGCCGACTACGGCTACATCATGGAAAGCGGGCGCATCGTCATGGACGGCTCCGCCAAGGATCTGGCCAGCAACGAGGACGTCAAGGAGTTCTATCTGGGCGTGGGCGGCGGCGAGCGCAAGAGCTTCAAGGACGTCAAGAGCTACAAACGCAGAAAACGCTGGTTGGCTTGATGGCTGCCCCCTGAGGCGCTTCGCGCCTTCCTCCTAGGGGGACGACAGCCTCGCTGCGCGGCGGCGCTTGCTCGCTGTCTCTGGCTTGGTGCGCGCCAGTTTTTAGCTTGCGCCCATTGACTCCGTTTTGCTTGCAGATTTTCTCTACAGGATTTGCCATGAGTGATTTCTACGATGCCCTGGAAACCCGCAGCCCCGAACAGCGCGAAGCCGACTGCATGGCCAGCCTGCCGCTGCAGATTGCCCATGCACAGCAGCGCTCCAGCGCTTTTGCCGAAATTCTCAAAGGTGTGGATGCATCCCGTATCACCAGTCGCGCAGCGCTGGCCACCTTGCCTGTGACGCGCAAGAGCGAGCTGCTGGAGCGCCAGGCCGCACAGCGGCCGCAGCAGATTTTTGGCGGATTCAATGCCATTGGCCTTGGCCACGACATGCCCAGGCTGTTTTCCAGCCCCGGCCCCATCTACGAGCCCGAAAGCCGCCGCCCCGACTACTGGCGCATGGCCCGCTCCATGTACGCCGCAGGCTTCAGGGCTGGTGAGCTGGTGCACAACTGCTTCAGCTATCACTTCGTGCCCGCCGGATCGATGATGGAAACCGGCGCCCAGGCCCTGGGCTGCACGGTGTTCGCGGGCGGCACGGGCCAGACCGAGCAACAAGTGCAGGCCATGGCCGATCTGCGGCCTGCAGCCTATGTGGGTACGCCCAGTTTTCTGAAAATCATTGTGGAAAAGGCCCTTGAGATGGGAGTGAAGCTGCCCAGCCTGACCAAGGCCATGGTCAGTGGCGAAGCCTTCCCTCCCTCGCTCAGCCAATGGATGCGCGAGCATGGCATAGATGCCTACCAGAGCTATGGCACGGCCGATCTGGGCCTGATTGCCTATGAGACCAGCGCCCGCGAAGGTCTGGTGCTGGACGAGGGCGTGATCGTGGAGATTGTGCGCCCCGGAACCGGCGACCCTGTGGCGGAGGGCGAGGTGGGCGAGCTGGTCATCACCACGCTCAACCCCGACTATCCGCTGATCCGCTTTGGCACGGGTGACCTCTCGGCCTATCTTCCGGGAACCTGCCCCACGGGTCGCACCAATGCCCGCATCAAGGGCTGGATGGGCCGCGCCGACCAGACCACCAAGGTGCGCGGCATGTTCGTGCATGCCAAACAGGTGGCCGAGGTCGTCAAGCGCTTTCCGCAGATCGTCAGGGCCAGGCTGGTGGTGACGGGTGAGATGGCCAACGACCAGATGCAGTTGCTGGTTGAAACCACGGAAACCGCACCGGGCTTTGCCCTGCAGGTGATCGACGCCTTGCGCGAAGTCACCAAGCTGCGTGGCGAAGTGCAGATGGTGTCTCCCGGCAGCCTGCCCAATGACGGCAAGGTGATCGAGGACGCGCGCTCCTATCAGTGAAGATCTGAAGAGCTGCCGGCATTCGGCTGGCTCTGCGACCTAAAGGTTTTGTACTGGGACTTGAGCTTGGCCAAGCCCCTGCACATGTGTCGCCAATACGCGACAGGCAATCGGTTTGCTTTAACGCAAATGCAATGTGATCGCCCGCTCCATCAAGGGATAACACTTAGAAAATAACAAAAACCCCACAGATTAGCGCTACCTAGAATCCGGCTTTACGTCACGACAAGTCAACCGTCCTGGTCTGCTTGCACATTATTTTTAGGGAGACACTGTGAAAACTATTTTCAAGATCGCCACCATCGCTCTGGCCGCCACCGCAGCCATCAGCAGCCATGCCGACAGCTACCCAGCCGCAGGCAAGACGATCACGATCATCGTGCCTTTCACGGCAGGCGGCCCCACCGACAAGGTGGCTCGCGACCTGGCCGAATCCATGCGCAAGCAGCTTAACAATGCCACCATCGTCATCGACAACGCAGACGGTGCCGGCAGCACGATTGGCACGGCCAAGGCCGCACGTGCACGCAATGACGGCTACACGCTGCTGCTGACGCATATCGGCATGTCCACCATCCCGACGCTGTACCGCAAACTGTCCTTCAACGTACTCAACGACTTCGAGTACGCCGGCATCATCAACGATGTGCCCATGACGCTGATCGGCCGCCCCACCCTGCCCGCCAAGAACTTCGCCGAAGTCAAGGACTGGGTCAGCAAGAACCAGGGCAAGGTGAATCTGGCCAACGCCGGCGTGGGCTCGGCATCGCACCTGTGCGGCCTGATGTTCCAGGCCTCGCTGCAGCAGGACATGACGCCCGTGCCCTACAAGGGTGCAGCTCCTGCGATTGCCGATCTGATGGGCAACCAGGTGGACCTGCTGTGCGACCAGACCACCAACACCACTTCGCAGATTGCCGCCAAGAAGGTTCAGGCCTATGCCGTGACCACTGCCAAGCCTCTGACCACGCCTGCACTCAAGGACCTGCCCACGCTGCAGTCCCTGGGCCTGAAGGACTTCAACGTGACCATCTGGCACGGTCTGTACGCACCCAAGGGCACGCCTGCCGATGTGGTGCAAAAGATCAACGAGGCCATGAAGGCTTCGCTCAAGGACCCCGAGTTCATCAAGCGCCAAGAAGCCCTGGGGGCCGTGATTGCCACCGACGACCGCACCAACCCTGCGGGCCACAAGAAGTTTGTGGAAGCCGAAATCGCCAAGTGGGGCAAGGTCATCAAGGCCGCCGGCATCTACGCCGACTGAGAACGCACGATCCGTTCAACGCAAAAAAGCCTGCATCTGCAGGCTTTTTTTGCATGGGGCGACCAAAGAAGGCCGCTTACCAGGTCACTTCCTTGCCATCGGCGGCGCTGCGCCTGAGCATGTCGACAAAAGGCACGATGCGCTGGCCCAGGGCCACGCCGTCCTGATTTGCAGGCACGGCATCCTCCTCCTGCGCTTCGTCTTGCGGCTGCGCACGTCTGGCCGCATCTTCGGCGGCAGCAGCCTCCAGCGCGACGATGGCGGCCGGAATCTGCTCCACGGTGAGGATGCCATGCACCTCATCGGGAGACTTGCCGATGATTTCCAGCAGCTTGCGGCCGTTGGCGTCCAGCATGATGAGGTCTGCCGTGGCACGCGATTTGAATTTGTAGGGCATGGAGCGATTCCTTCAGCGGTAGATGTATTCGCGGTTGAAAGGATAGCCGCTCTGCGCACCCGCCATCGCACCGCTGCGCAGATCGCCATCGGGTTTGCTGCACAGCATCTGATGCAACGCAATCCAGCCATGCTCGAAGCCCATGGCCGAGCCCGCCAGATAAAGACGATAGGCACGCAAAGCCCTGGCGGCCTTTTCCTCGTCGTACTGGGCTTGCAAAATGATTTGAGCTTCGCCCAGCCTGGCCTCCAACCCATCCGACCAGGCCCAAAGCGTGCGCGCGTAATGCGGGCGCAAGTTCTCGGTATCCACCATTTCCAGTCCGCTG
The DNA here is from genome assembly GCF_016772095.1 of Comamonas sp. NyZ500. NCBI lineage: Bacteria > Pseudomonadati > Pseudomonadota > Betaproteobacteria > Burkholderiales > Comamonadaceae > Comamonas > Comamonas sp. NyZ500. The sequence goes on from NZ_JAEIJE010000003.1 coordinate 220,588, forward strand.
GCCGCCAGATCATGCAGCACGCGGCTGACATGCATGAGCTCGCCACCGGGAAAGATGTAGCGGTTGATGAACTCGCCCATGCCGGCACCCAGCTCCACATTGCTGACACCGCCCGCCGTGATGCCATGGACCAGGGCCAGTCCGCCGGGCCTGAGCATGGAATAAATGGTTTCGAAGTATTCCTGCAGATTGGCGCTGCCCACATGTTCAAACATGCCGACTGAGCCGATCTTGTCGAATGGCTCCACATCACCCATTTGCCGGTAGTCGCGCAACTCGACCTGAACCTTGCCCTGCAGGCCCTTCTCGGCAATCAGACGCTGCACATGATCGAACTGGTTGCGCGACAGTGTGATGCCGTGGGCCTGCACGCCGTAATGCTCGGCTGCCCAGAAGACCAGTCCGCCCCAGCCTGAGCCTATGTCCCAGAAGCGCTCTCCGGGCTGGAGCTTGAGCTTTCTGCAGATGTGATCGAGCTTGGCCTCCTGCGCCTGCGCCAGGCTCATGCCCTGCTCTTTATAGTAAGCGCAGGAATAGACGCGGCGCGGATCCAGCCACAGTGCGTAGAAGTCGTCGGAGAGATCGTAATGAAACTGAATCTGCTCCGCATCGCGGGTCAGCGTGTGCATCGCCAGCGACCTGGCCTTGGAGACCGTCTGCCCCAGCCAGGAGGGCGTATGACCGACCGGATCACCGCGCAACAGCCCGGCCGCTGCCGCCATGATGTCGCGGGAGCTGCCCTTGACCTCCACCCAGCCTTCGACGATGGCCGAACCAATCGAGCCGATCTGGCCGTCCAGCAGCGCCGCAACAGCCTTGGGAGAGCGAAAAATGAGTTGAACCGCACTGTGTTCAGGCCCGATACGCTCGCCCGAGGGAAGCTGTATCGATGCAGTCACAGGAAGTCTTGCTAGCAGCGGCTCCAATGTGCTCAACAGGTTTTTCATGAAAACCATTGTTCACATCGACTATGGCAGGGTCAAGACGGAAAACATCCCTGCCGAAAACTGCCTCCAGGTCTGGCAGAGGATCAGTTACGGGCTTTCACCAGCCTGTCGTAGGCCTTGAGGGTGGCTGGGGCCACAGACTGCAGCACTTGTTCATAAGCCGTCTTGTGACGCGCCAGCAAGCGCATGGAGGCAACGGTGCGGCTGCGGCAGAACCAGTGGCAGGTGTGTTGCATCAGCATCAGCTCGGCCGTCATGGTGAAGGCTCGGCGCTTGCGCTCCTCCTCGTCAGCCGCATCCCCCACACGGGCGGCCGCCAGCGCCTGGGCATGAAGCTTCATGGTCTCGCGCACATCCATGGTGGCCGAAGGCAGAACCCTGGTCATATAGGGCAGCGCCAGCGGCAGGGTACTGGCACGCGTCTGCTCGGCCGGCAGGGTGGCGAACTCATCCGCGAAACGCTGAAACTGGCTCACCAGACTGCTCTCGGTATTGGCCAGCACAGGCCAGATCTGTTCACGCCTCTGCGCATCCTTCTCGCCGATGACACGCAGATATCCCTCCATCAGATTGGCCATGAGCTTCTCGATCTGAAAGCGTGCCAGATGCTGGGCCAGAAGCTGGGTGTGCTGACGCTGCTCCTGCTTCTTGAGCACGTAGAGCACGGTGGTGACAATGATGGCGAGCGTTAGAAAATCCATGAAGCGAAACCAGACCGGCGGACAAGCGCAATGAGAAAAAGGATGAGTGTAGTCAGCCTGAGGGCTTTGCTGGGAATTAGTGCCGCAATTGCAGGCCTGACGGGCTGCAGCAGCGCCGGCTATTACTGGCAAGGTTTCAAGGGACAGATGCAGATTCTTCAGGCCGCACGACCTATTGATGACTGGCTGGCAGAAGACAGTACCTCCGCAGCACTGCGTCAACGCCTGCAGACTGCGCAACAGATGCGCCGCTTCGCCAGCCGGGAGCTGGCTCTGCCCGACAACGCCAGCTACACCCGCTACGCTCAGCTGCAGCATCCGTTTGCGGTCTGGAACGTGGTGGCAGCCCCGGCCTACAGCCTGGAGATGCACCAATGGTGCTTTCCCGTCACCGGCTGCATTGCCTACCGAGGCTACTTCAGCAAGAGCGACGCACAAGCGCAGGCACTGACGCTTCAGTCCCAGGGTTTGGAAACCAGCGTCTATGGCGTGCCTGCCTACTCCACGCTGGGCTATCTGAACTGGCTGGGCGGCGACCCCTTGCTCAGCACCTTCACCTCCTGGCAGGAGGGTGACTTTGCCGGCCTGCTGTTCCACGAACTGGCCCATCAGCTGCTGTATGTGAAGAATGACACGGCCTTCAACGAATCCTTTGCCACCACGGTGGAACGCATGGCCACGCCCTTGTGGCTGCACAGCCATGCCAGCGCCGCCACGCAACAACGCTGGCAACAGAGCCTGCAGCGGCGCGAGCTATGGCAGCAGCTGACGCGCGAGACCCGCCAGCGCCTGCAACAGATTTATGAACAGAAAAATACTGAAGCCTTTGATGCCAAAGTGCTGGAAGCCATCAAAAGCAAAGTATTTGACGAATTCCGCGCCACTTATGCGCAGCTCAGAGCGCAATGGATTGCCAGCGACGAGCCCCTGCTGACCAGCCTCGCCCTGCGCGAGCAGTATTACCGGCGCCTGACCCAGACCGATGAATGGGTGGCCCAGGCCAATAACGCCAGCTTCGGTGCCCTGGCCGCCTATGACGACTGGGTGCCGGCCATGACTCGCTGGTGGCAGCAACTGCGCGGCGAAGGCCCGGCCACTCCCGAGACCTGGCGCAGCTTCTATGCGCAGATGCGCGAGCTGGCAGCCTTGCCTGCTGAAGAGCGCAAGCTGCGGCTATGCGCCCAATGGGGAAAAGCGGCAGAAACAGCGACCCAGTGCCAATAAATACGTCAAATTGACATAAAACAATTTTTTACAAGGGTTAACCATGTAGGAGGCTTCAGCGGTTTTTAAGAAAGTCCCGCCAGACTTCTCCGATACCTATTTTTTTGCCGTCCACCGTGGCTACCCAAGACTCCGTTTCCGCCCCATTTTTCAAGGGGCTTTTTCGACCTCGCACGCCTCAGTTCATCGCTCTGGCCCTGGCCATCTGGCTGACACTGACGGCGAACTGGGCCCTGTGGCTGCGCCTGCCTTCCCTGGATGGCTATCACGGCAGTCTGGCCCTGCTGGCCCTGCGGGTTGTGCCGCTGGTGCTGGGCGCCAGCCTTCTGCTGACCTCTTTGTTTGCCTGGCCGCGCTTTACCAAGCCGCTCTGGGTGGCGCTGCTGCTGGTGGCGGCCAGTTCCCAGTACTTCATGGTCAGCTACGGCACCGTGATGGACAAGGGCATGATTCACAACATCCTGCAGACCGATGCGCGCGAAAGCTCGGACTTGTTCAACATCAAGCTGCTGGCCGAGGTGTTGATCATCGCCATACTGCCAGCCATCTGGCTGTGGAAAACCCCGCTCAAACGCGCCAACAGCGCCTGGCGCAATATGCTGCGCACCGCCTTGCTGCTGCTGGGCGGCATTGCCCTGATAGCCGCATCACTGGCCGTTTCCTACCGCGATCTGGCCCCCGTGGTGCGCAACAATCTTTGGCTGCGCTACATGATCAATCCGATCAACCCCGTGCTGTCCGCAGCCTCGGTGGCGCTGGATCCTCTGCTCAACAAGCCCAGGCCTTTTGTCAGCATCACGGGCGGCGCGGCCCTGGGTGCCAGCTATGCCGCAGCCCAGAAACCGCCGCTGCTGGTGCTGGTGGTGGGCGAGACTGCACGCTCAAAGAATTTCAGCCTCAACGGTTACGAGCGCGATACCAACCCCGAGCTGGCCAAGCGCGATGTGCTGAGCTGGCGCAATGCCCGCTCCTGCGGCACCAGCACCCGCGAATCGGTGCCCTGCATGTTCTCCAACCTGGGCCGCGAAGGCTTTTACGCCTCCAAGGTCGAGCATGACAACCTGCTCGACGTGCTGCAGGCCGCCGGACTGGCCGTGCTTTGGGTGGACAACCAGGCAGGCTGCAAAGGCGTGTGCAAGCGTATCCCCATGGCCGATACCGCCGACAGCGTGAATACGCCGGCCGGCAAGGCGCTGTGCGCCCAGGATGGCGAATGCCTGGATGCTCTGCTGCTCAGCGGCCTGGACGAGCGCATCGCCAAGCTGGACCCCGCACGCCGGGCAAAGGGCCTGGTTCTGGTCATGCACCAGATGGGCAGTCACGGTCCCGAGTACTTCAAGCGCTCCACTGCAGACCTCAAGGCTTTCAAGCCCGAGTGCGCCACCAATGCACTGTCCAGCTGTTCGCAGCAAAGCGTGGTCAATGTCTACGACAACTCCATTCGCTATACCGACCACTTCCTGGCCCAGACCATAGACTGGCTCAAGACCCAGCAAAACCAGTTTGAAACCGGCATGTTCTACATGTCAGACCATGGCGAATCGCTGGGCGAGCTCGGTGTCTATTTGCACGGCATGCCTTACGCCATGGCGCCCGACGATCAAAAACATGTGCCCATGATTGCCTGGCTGGGAACGCTGGGTGCGCGCACCGGCCTGAATCAGGCCTGTCTGAGCAAGACTCTGGACCAGCCGCTCTCGCACGACAACCTGTTCCATACGGTGATGGGATTGATGGATGTCACTTCTCCAACCTACAAGCAGCCTCTGGATGCATTTGCCAGCTGCCGCACGGCCAGCTAGCCATTGACTGCGCAGTACAAAAAAAGCCTGCCGGATGCACGATCCGGCAGGCTTTTCCGCTTTCAGCAGCTGCGTATCACTCGCCCTGAGAGCCGCGGCGCGCCCAGCCCGTGGTGTGCTTTTCCAGCAGGTTGAACAACTCGTACATCACCATGGCCATGGCTCCCACCACGATCAGCCCCGCAAAGGCCAGGCCCATCTGCATGGAAGAGCCGGCCGAAACCAGCAGATAGCCGATCCCCTCGTTGGCAGCCGTCATCTCGCTGACCGTGGTGCCGACGAAGGCCAGCGTGATCGCGACCTTGAGCGAGCCGTAGAAATACGGCAGGGAGCGCGGCAGGCCGACCTTGATCAGCACGTCCCAGCGCTTGGCTCCCAGCACGCGCAGCACATCCTCCAGTTCGGGCTCCAGCGTGGCCAGACCCGTGGCGATATTGACCATGATGGGGAAAAAGCTGATCAGAAAGGCCGTGAGAATGGCCGGGCCTGCGCCGATGCCGAACCAGACCACCAAAATCGGTACGAACGCTGCCTTGGGCAAGGCGTTGAAAGCCGTCATCAGCGGGTAGAAGGCCGCATAGGCCAGACGCGAGGAGCCGATCAGAAAGCCCAGCAGCACGCCCACCACGATTGCCAGGGCAAAGCCTGCCATCGTCACCCAGTAGGTGCGCCAGGCATGCATGGCAATCGTGCCCGCAAACTCATAGAGCTGATGGCCTATGGCCCAGGGGCTGGGGAAGATGAATTCCGAGACGCCTAAGCCCGAGCAGATGATCTGCCAGAGCAGGACGATCAGCAGCAACAGCAGCCAGGGAGCCCAGCGCTCGGCGGTTTTTTGATGTTTCATGATGCGCCTTATTGAGGAATGGCGGCAGCGGTTTCGGGGCCGCTCTTGCGCAGGGCGCCGATATGGCCGCGCAGCTCGTAGACGATGTCCGAGAACTCGGGGGTGTAGGTGACCTCCAGATCACGCGGGCGCGGCAGGTCGATGTCGCGGCGCACCACGAAGCGGCCCGGGCTCTTGCTCATCACATAGACGGTATCGGCCAGGAACACGCTCTCGCGCAGATCATGGGTGACCAGGATCACATTGAACTTCTGCTCGGCCTGAAGGTCGCGCAAGATGCACCACAGCTCTTCGCGGGTGAAGGCATCGAGCGCGCCAAAGGGCTCGTCGAGCAGCAGCATCTGCGGCTCGTGAATCAGGGCGCGGCAGATGCTGGCGCGCTGCTGCATGCCGCCGGAAAGCTGCCAGGGAAACTTGCGCTCATAGCCTGCCAGACCCACCTTGCCCAGCAGCTCTATGGCACGCGCCTCGTATTCCTTGCGCTTTTGCTTGAACTGCGAACGGTGCGGCTCCACGATCTCCAGCGGCAGCAGCACATTGTCCAGTGTGGTGCGCCAGGGCAGCAGCGAGGAGGACTGAAACGCCATGCCCGAGATCTTGAGCGGCCCTGTCACGCGCTGGCCATCGACCGTGATGCGCCCCATGGACGGCATCTTCAGGCCCGTGGTGAGCTTCATGAACGTGGACTTTCCGCAGCCCGAAGGACCGACGATGGCGATGAACTCGCCGCGCTGCACCGTGAGGTCGATGGCCTCCACCGCAAAGTGATTGGCCTGCAGCAGCTCTTCGTTATAGGCCAGCCAGACGTCTTTGAATTCGACGAAGGGCCGGACAGCTTCTGTATCTGATGATTTCATAAAAACAGGCTGTAGCACCCGTCACACAAGCGCATACAGCTATCAATCAATGAGCAATTACTTTTTGGGAAAGACGTCGAGATCCGCGACTGGCGGCAGAAAGCGGCCGTTCCAGAGCGTCTCGGGGTTCACGCGTGTCTTGGTCGCATAGACGTCCGAGATCTGGGAAGCCATCAGCGCCATGCGTGTGGGGCTGACCTGCCCAAAGCCCTCGCCACGCGCGTCAGCGGTGTTGATCACGGTGTCGATCGCCAGTTGCAGACGGCGGGTTTCGAGCGCCGTGTTGACGATGCCGTCGCGCTCCTTCACATAGGCAATGGCTGCGCCGGGATTGGCCATGACTTCCTTGGCGCCCTTGCTGAAGGCCTTGAGGAAGGCACGCACGGCTTCGGGGTTCTCGCGCACCAGCTTGGCGCTGGCGATGATGGCGTTGCCATAGAGCTTGACGCCGTTGTCGGCAAACGGCATGACTGCCACATCGGCCGCCTTCACGCCCCGCGCCTCCAGGTTCAGCAGCGAAGTAAAGGTAAAGCCCGTGATGGCATCGATATCGCCGCGCACCAGCATGGTCTCGCGCAGCGGCGGATCCATGGTGGTCCATTGCACATCGCCGACTTTGTTGGCCTTGGCAAACAACGGAAAGCCGCGTCGGCCTGCATCAAAGACCGGCGCTCCCAGCTTCTTGCCCGTCAGGTCCGCCGGCTTGGCGATGGCGCTCTTCTTGAGCGCCATGACCGAGGCCGGCGTGTTGTTGTAGACCATCATCACGGCCACGGGCTTGTCCTTGACTTCGGGGTTGTTGGCATGAAACTCCATGAGCGCGGCCAGATCGGCAAAGCCCATGTCGTAGGAGCCCGATGCCACGCGCTGGATGGCGCCGCCCGAGCCGCTGCCGGCATCCACCGTCACATTGAGCCCTGCGGCCTGGAAATAGCCCTTGGCGACTGGCTGCAGAAACAGCGCCGCAGGCCCTTCGAAACGCCAGTCGAGCTGGAATTTGATGGGCGTTGCGGCAAAGGCTGCCGTGGCGCTGGCAAAGCTGCCCAGGGCCAGAACGGATTGCAGGAACAGGCGCTTGGTTTGCATGGTGGCTTCCCTCTCTCTATGTCAATGAATTGCGGTTGAACGAGTGCCGGGGCTCAGACCTTCCAGGCGCCCTGGTGCGAACTGCTGGCCTCTTCGATCAAGGCCGGCCCGATGCATTCGATGTCGTGCGAAGCGGCCTGAAACACATCGCGGCAGGACAGCTCGGCATCCTTCTGATCGATCCGCTCGCCACGGAACACGCGCAGCCGCTCGGCATCGATGCCATAGACCACGCGGCCGATGGCGGACCAGAAGATCGCGCCGGCACACATCACGCAGGGCTCGGCAGACGAGTACAGCGTGGCGACGGCCAGTTCATCTCGTGAATGCAGGGGGCTGGCCAGGCGGATGGCGGACAGCTCGGCATGGGCCGTGCAATCGCCGCTCTCGCCGTTGGCATTGCTGGCCCGGGCCAGCACGCGTCCGTCGGCCGCCACGATCAGCGCGCCAAACGGCCGGTTGCCGCGCTCGCGCGCCGTATCGGCAAGCGCAATAGCTTCACGCAGATAGCGGCCATCGCTGTCATTCAAGGTCTGGGCTTGAGGCAGGGACATGGAGGCTTCCTCCTCAGGCCTTGAGCATGCGCGCCGACCTGGCTGGCAGCATGCTGCTGTTGAACAGTGCGTCGGCAGATGGCGTGGTCTTGAGCGCAAAGGTCTGCACCACGCCGTCCAGCTGCTGCTCCATCAAACGCTTGCTGAAGTCGCCCAGTCCATGGCTTTTCGTATCTGCCGCGGCCACATACTGTGCGGTGATGGACCAGCGCTCCAGCTCCAGCTTCTCATCGAGCATCGGCTCGCGCTGGCGCACGGCGGCAATGCCTGCTGCGGGGTTGGCAAAGCACTCCACAATCGCCCGGTTGGTGGCGCGCAGGAAGGCGGCCACGACCTGCGGCTTCTCGGCGATCAACTGGCTGGACGCGAGAATCGCATTGCCATACAGATGAACGCCGGCATCGCTGTAGCGCAGTATGGAAAGCTCCTCGGGCTTGAGGCGCGCAAAGAGCGACACCGCCGAGTCATGGAAATAGGTGGCGGCATCCACATCGCCACGCACCATGACGTTGTCGCGTGCCGAGAACTCCGTCGTCGACCAGGCAAACAGATCGGCGGGCAGATTCTTGCGCCGCGCCACCATGGGCCAGGCTCGGCGCGTGGACTCCACTGCCGCTGCAGCCACCTTCTTGCCCTTGAGACTTGCGAAGTCCGAAGTGATGCCTCTGTCCTTGCGCCCGATGATCACAAAGGGCGCGCGGTTGTAGTACTGGTAGACGGCCTGCACGCGAGGTGTGCCGGCGTTCTGTGCATTGAACTCGATCAGCGAACTGATATCGCCCAGTCCGAGCTGGTAGGCACCACTGGCGATACGTGTAATCGAAGCCACCGAGCCCGACCCTACGTCCAGACTCACATCCAGCCCCTCATCGCGGTAGTAGCCGTTTTGCTGGGCCAGAAAGAACGGCGCCGTCTGGCCGTTGACGCGGAAATCCAGCGTGAATTTCAGCGGAGTCAGCGACTTGCCCTGGGCATGAACCCAGGGTGCGCCGCAAAGAGGCAGGGCGGCAAGAAATTGGCGACGTAGCATGGTGGAACTCTCAGGTCTCTGGCGACAGGAACGCCAGCAGCTGCCGCTGCTGACAGGACTTGAGCAATTTCCGGGCACTGCACGCGGATGCAGGCTGAACGCTTCTACTCGTTCAACCTTCTAGCAATTGGCGTGCCTACTTTGGGTTGCGCCTTGCCAGGTATCAACAAAGTGCATGCAAAAGAGATGGATGCATGGATTCATGCACGGCAATGCACCAGATTGAAGCCATGCACCAAAACCAAGAGTGCCCGCGCCCTGGAAAATGGCTGGCACGCTGTTTGCTGCACTCAAATCAAGAGTAGAAGCGTTCAGCACGGTGCTCTGACCTTCCCCCGGTCAGCAGCTTCGCGGGTCATTGCTCTTGAAGTGGGTGCGGCACACAGCCGCGCCTGGTATCCACACTTCAGATGCCCGCACCAAGCCTCACTGGCAAAGCCGGTGTCTGAAGTCATCGCAAGAGAAATTCTTATGCAGACCATGACCAGCCACTCTTACAGCCTTGGCGAGCTGGACAAGGAAGCCCGCATGGGCGGGCAAGGCGCAGAAACCTCGGCGCGCGAAGTTCGCGTCATAGACATCAGCGACTTCGAGCAGCGCAAGCAGGAGATTGCCGAGCAGATCTGGAGCGCTTCGATAGAAATCGGCTTCTTCCAGGTTTCCGGCCACGACATTGCCCAGGCCGATATCGACGCCGCGTTCGGTAGAGCCGAGCAGCTATTCGCCTTGCCGCCCGAAACCAAGTCGCAATGGCCGCTATCGCGCAATGCAGGCTGGGAGCACAAGGCGCAGATTCGCCCTTCCACGCGCACTCCCGACCAGAAAGAGTCCTATCAGGTCACACGCCCGCGCATGCAAGGCTTGTGGCCCAGCGAGCAGGAGTTGCCCGGCTTCAAGCAGGCCACGCTGGCTTTTGAGCATCAATGCTGGCAGATTGGCATGCAGCTGCTGTCCTGCTTTGCCTACAAGCTGGGCTTTGACGATGAATTCTTCACCCGCGCACATGACCCCGCCGTGCCCAGCTACCAGAGCACGCTGCGCATGCTGCATTACTTTGCAGTGGACCCGGCGCTCAAGGACGAAATCGGCCTGTGGCGTGCAGGCGCACATACGGACTTCGACTGCCTGACGCTGTTGTTCCAGCGCGCCGGCCAGGGTGGGCTACAGGTGCTGCCCGGCAAGGAGGCCGAGACCCAGCAATGGACGCCCGTGAAGCCCGTGGATGGCGTCATCACCTGCAATATCGGCGACATGCTGATGCGCTGGAGCGACGACCAGTTGCCCAGCAACTTCCACCGCGTGCGCAACCCTCAGCCCCATGAGTACCAGGGGGCCCGCTATAGCCTGGCCTTCTTCTGCCAGGCCAATGAGGATGCGGTGATAGAAGGGCCGGCCAAAAAATATCCGCCCATCACAGGAGCGGAATATTTGCGTCAGCGCATCAGCGCCAATTTCTCGAACAGGTACTGACCCCTCCTGAGCAGCCCTGCCGCTTCCTCCAAGGGGACGACACCTTCGGGGCGGCCCTTCCTCGGTGTCCCTGGCTGGGGGGGCGCCAGTTTCCAGCCCCCCGTCTCTGGTGCAGTGTGATGTGGCCCGAATTGAAACGACAAAGCCCCGGAGCCCGGGGCCTTGTCGGCGATCAGGGGTGGCGCGGATCAGCGCAGCGACTCGATGAGATCGATGTACTGCTGCTTGGCCTCATCCGGCGTTGTGCCTTCCAGCTTGGCCCAGGCATCCCACTTGGCGCGGGCCACCATGTCGGTGAAGCTGGGCTTCTTGGCTTCGTTGTCACCCTCGGTTGCCTGCTTGTACAAGGCATAAATCTTGAGCAAGGTGGCGTTGTCGGGACGCTCGCCAAGCGAGGTGGAATTCTTGACGGTCTCTTCAAACCGGGCGTTCAGATCGGACATGAAAGGTCTCCTGGGCTTTAATAGTCGAGGCCAGTGTAGCCAAAAATCCGGGAAATTAGAACGACCGTTCTTTTTATTTCACAAAGTACTGCAACGCCGACAAGCAGCCCTTTGCGGCACGCACTCCCTCAAATCCGCCTCTTCGTGATTCGCCTCGCGGCAGCAGCAACGGACTGCCTTCAGAACATCATGCGCAAACCCGCATCAAAGCCCAATGCGCTGCGTGGCTGCATTCCGGGGCTGTTGCTGTAGGCCGGTTGCGGCATGATGACCGGGCTGCTGACGGCCAGCGGCGTCACACCCATCACCGCAGGATTGTTGTGTCCATTGCTCACGCTGATACGTGACACCGTGGTGTAGAGCGCCGTGCTTTTGGAGAGGTTATGCACATAGCCCAAGGCCAGCTTGTTCACCGATGCGTCGCCGGCTCCCTGCCCATTTTTGAATTGCACCCTGGCCACCGACGCCCTGAGCTGATGCAGTCCGACAGGGATTTGCACACCAGCCAGAAGCCCGTCATAGCGGTCTGTGGCCCGCACATCGCTGCGCGCATTGCGCACCTGCGACCACTCGCCCAACACGCGGACCGGACCGAAGTTGTACGAACCGCCCAGGTTCAAGGACTTGATGGCTTCCTTGCGGCCGTTGAAAGTGCCCAGCATGCTTTCGCCATAGCCCAGCGCAATATCGGTGGGACCGCTGGCCCAGCCAATGCGCCCACCGGCATAGCGGCCGCGCCTGGCATCATTTTCCGGGAAGGCATACATCAGCTGACCATAAATTCCGCCCAGCCCTGTCGGCAGGTGGTAGCCGATGGAGTTGTTGGCGCGCAGATAATTGTCCGTGCCTGCCGACAAACCGTTTCCCAGCAGGCGTTCGGGCAGCGTGCCGCTGGTCTGCGTACTCAGCGCACGGTTGATAGCCAGGTTGCTGCTGACCACCGCCAGCAAATTGACGCCCACGCCGTTGACGGAATAGGGATCAAAGGCCCAGTCATTCAGAAACGACGGCGTGTGATCACGCCCAAGGCGCAGCTCGCCCCAATTGCCCGCCAGGCTGACGGTGGAGCGTCGCCCAAAGTTCAGCGCGCCGCCGCCCGTGTCGTTGGTCACTGGTGCTTCCAGCCACATGCTGGCAGACATTCCAGCCCCCAGATCTTCAACGGCACGAACACCCAGACGGCTGGCCAGATTACCCGAGGGTGACAGTGCCCAGATACCTTGGCTGGCCGTACGGCCGGAGCCATCCCAGGAATTGCTGCGCACCATGTAGCGGCTGACGCCCGCATCCATGACACCGAACAGCGTCACGGATGACTGAGCGCTGGCCAGGCTGCTGGCGGACAAGGCAAAAAGACTCCAGATATAGCGTGAAATACGTGGCATTTCATCTCTCCTTTTCGTTATGAATTCGCGGTATTGATCCGCGAAATCACTCTAGAAAAGGAAGGCTGCAGCTCTTGTGCAGTTGATGCCATTCATTGCTTATTTGGTGCCATGTTCCCAAGGTGAAATCCCTAGGAATGTCGCCCTGCCGCATGGCCAATGTCAGACAAAAAAAAGCCGGAGCCTTGGGAAAGGCACCGGCACGGATTTTCGCAATGGTTTTACCCGCCCAATATTTGCGCCCAGCAACTCATGGCACGAGTACCGTGGCCCCCACAGTCTTGCGCGCTTCCAATGCGCGATGGGCTTGTGCCGCCTCGGCCAAGGCAAACTCCTGCTGAGGCTCGCTCACGATGCGCCCCGCCAGCACGTGCTCGAACAGCTCTGCAGCCATCTCCAGCATATGTGAACGGGGCTGGATGTAATGCATCATGGCCGGCCTGGTCATCCAGATCGAGCCTTTGGCGGCCAGCAGCGATGAGTCCACCACCACGGAGCCGGAAGAGGTTCCGTTGCTGACCAGCGAGCCACGCGGCTGCAGGCAATCGAGCGAGTCCATCAGTGTGTCCTTGCCTACCGAGTCGTAAACCACGGGAACGCCCTTGCCTGCCGTGATTTCCTTCACTCGCTCGACGATGTTTTCACGCGAAGTCACGATGGTGTGCGCGCATCCGTTCGCCCTGGCCAGCTCGGCCTTCTCATCCGTGCTGACCGTACCAATCATGTTGACCCCCATGGCGCGGGCCCACTGACAGGCAATCAGGCCTACGCCTCCGGCAGCTGCGTGATAGAGAATGGTTTCACCGCCTTGCAGCGGATAGACCTGACGGAACAGATACTGGGCCGTCATGCCTTTCATCATGAGTGTGGCTGCAGTACGGTCTGAAATTCCGTCGGGCAATGGAATCAGCACTTCTGCAGGCATCACACGCGCCTGTGCATAAGCGCCTTGCGGGCCGGTCAGATAGCCGACGCGGTCACCCACCCGGATATCCGTCACACCCGTTCCGACGGCCTCGACCACACCGACGGCATCCGAGCCCAGCCCGTTGGGCAAGGCCAGCGGATAGCGCCCGGTGCGGAAGTACACATCGATGAAGTTGAGCGCGATATAGCTATGCCGCACGCGCGCCTGGCCTGGGCCGGGGTCTCCCACGGCAACGTTTTCCAGTCGCAGGACTTCTGGACCGCCAGTCTCGTAAAAGCGAATGGCCTGAGTCATGAAATGCTCCTGTATCTATTGAGGTGCAAGTCCGGGCATCCTCAGTCGCAGACATGCCCGGACCGATTGACGAGCCGACTCAGTTCAGCTTGATGCCGAAATTCCTGACGATCTCGCCATTGCGCTGGTATTCGGCCTGCAGATCGGTAGACAGCTGCTCCAGAGTGCGCTCCTGGCGAATCGGCTCAAAGCCTGTGGCCGCATAACGTGCCTGCACCGCCTGGCTGGCATTGACCTTCTGCAGCGTGGCATTGATCTTCTCCAGCAACGGCTGCGGCGTCTTTGCCGAAGCAAACACACCCGCCCAGTTGCTGAAATCAAGCTCCGGATAACCGAGCTCTGCCATCGTCGGCACCTGGGGGTAGTCGGCCAGCCGGCTTTTGTAAGCCACGGCCAGCAGCCTGACCTTGCCGCTGGGAACCAGCGGTTTGGTGGTCACGGAGCCGTCGAACATCAGCGGGATCTGATTGCCCATGATCTGTGCCAGCGCCGGTGCCGAGCCAGGGAACGGGACATGTTGCATGTCCAGCCCCGCCTTCTGATTCAGGATTGCCCCTGCGTACTGCGATGCCGTCCCCTGGCTGTAGGAGGCAAAGGACAGCTGACCCGGATGGGCCTTGATATAGGCAATGGCCTCCTTGGCATCCTTGGCCGGGAACTGAGGCGAAGCAATGAAGACCATGACGGAGCGTGCCATCTGCGAGACGGGTCTGACATCCTTCATGGCATCAAAGCCCCCCTTGAGCACATGCGGAACCTCGGTCAGGATATTGGTCACCGTCACCAGCAGGGTATTGCCGTCTGAGGGCTGGGACAGCATGTATTTCACCGCCATGGCACCGCCGGCACCGGGGCGGTTTTCCACAATCACAGGCTGTTTGAGCTCATGCGCCAGCTGATCGCTGATGATGCGAGCAAACACATCGATCGTGCCGCCGGGCGGGGCAGGAACAATGAGCTTGACGGGCTTGTCGGTGAAAGCGAAGGCGCTGCCAGTTGGCAAAGCTGCAGCCAGAGCAATGGACAGCAGGACTGGAATGCGTTGCATCGTGCGCTCCTTTGACCTCAGGCGACTTTGCGCAGAAAACCCTGCTGAGCACCGTTGCGATTCGGAGCAAAGCCGTTCCTTGCCAGGCTCTCCTCCACCGTGTCGTAGAACACGCCGATCTGGCAGATTTCGCGCGCCTGGGCAGGAGTGGCGATGGGGCGGCTGCATTCCTTGGCAATGCGCACCAACTGCTCGATCTGCTCCACCGTGCCCATTTTTCGGGTTCGGGTCTGATTCCACAGATTGTCTTCGGTGCCGCAGCGCACATGCAGGCCCATGGCAATGCCCATGAGATTGATGGGCAGCACGTTCAGCACCGAGGCCTCTACCGTGAGCACCGCACCGTCGGGCACGGCGCGCACAAAATTGGCCAAGCTGTAAACGCTGGGCTGGTCCATTCCGCCGCCGATGGCCACCCAGTTCAGCACCAGCGGTCCTTTGTAGATGCCGCGACGCATCAGCCGCTCCACCGACTCAAAGCTGTTGATGTTGTAGCACTGGAAGGCACTCTGAATGCCGGCCGCACTGAGGCGGCGTATATGCTCTTCGGCCCAGCCCGGCTGTGCTGGCACGGTCATTTCCTTGTAGGCATTGAACACCGCAGGGTCCTCCATCGAAGTGCCCTCGATATCCCGTGCATCGAACTGCTCCAGAATGTTCATCTGCGAGGTATTGATGGTCACCGTCACCTGATCGGGCTTGGGGTCCAGCTCGGCCAGCATGTGGCGGGTATCGTCAGACAGCCATTTGGCGGCCGCGCCATCGGTTTCGGGTGCAAAGCTGATCGACCCACCTACCTGGATGATCATGTCCGGGACACGAGCACGCACGCCGGCAATCAGCTCATTGAACTTGGAAAGCCGCTTGCTGCCGCGGCCGTCGAGCTCGCGTACATGCAAGTGCAGCACCTGGGCGCCGGCGTTGTAGCAGTCCACGGCTTTTTGAATCTGCTCCTCCATCGTGACGGGAATTTCGCCGGGGAAGTCCTCCGGCAGCCACGAAGGTGCATAAGGAGCTGCAGTGATGATGAGAGGCTGCTGATTTTCGGCAACCAGGTGACCGTCGAGGAAATTCATGATGATGTCTCCGTTGTTATATGAATGCCATGCCCGCACTCAGAGCCTTGCGTACAACTGTGCTTCGCACCGCCCGGCCAGGTTCTGCGCCTTGCCACGAACGTCTTTCGATGCTCAGAAAGTCGGTGTGCCGATGATTCCGGCGCGCTCCATCTTTCGATGGCTGGGCGGGTAGTCCATCACCGCGTAATGCTGTGTCGCGCGGTTGTCCCAGATAGCGATGCTGCCGGGCTCCCAGCGCCAGCGGACCTGGTACTCGGGGATCGCGGCCTGGCTGATCAAGAACTGCAGCAGACTGGATGAGCCCTGGGTGAAGTCCTGGCCCACACGCACATTGGCGGGCGTGTGGAAGTTCGTGAAATGAGTGGTGAAGCCGCTGACAAACAGCACTTTTTCACCGGTTTCCGGATGTGTACGAACCACCGGGTGCTCCGCATCCGGAAACTGCGCCTTGAGGGCCAGACGCTTCTGCGCAGGCATGGCGGCGCCAAAGGTGCACTCAATGCTGTGGCGTGCCCGCAGCGGGGCTATCACGTCCTTGATATGCGATGGCAGCATCTCGTAAGCCAGCGCCATATTGGCCCACATGGTGTCGCCGCCGACCGGTGGACATTCGACGCAGCGCAGCACGCAGCCCATGGGCGGCACCTCGCGCCAGGTGGCATCGCAATGCCAGGAGTTTTCATACCGGTCCAGCGGCTTGTCCGGCGTCTTGTAGATCTGCACCAGGCCGGGATGCTCGGGGTCGCTGCCGACCACCGGATGGTCCTCCAGCTCGCCAAAACGCCGGGCAAAACCGACATGCTCGGCGCGACTGATACTCTGGCGGCGCAAGAACAGCACCTTGTGCTTGAGCAAGGCCGTCTTGATCTCTGCGAAAAGCCCATCATCGCGCAGCGCATCCGCCAGTTGCACATCGACCAACTCCGCGCCTATGGCACAGGTCAGAGGGTTTATCTGCATCACTGTCTCCTACACTTTTTTGAACCCAGGCTTGTTGCTAGTCTCTGCCGCCCGGTAAGTCCACTGTAGAAAACCTGTGTCACATAGGTTGTGCATTTCATGCCGCACGCTATGCATCTCATGCCAGAATTTCTCCGACTTTTTGCGTGGAGCAGTCATGGTCACTTTTGTGCGCGCGGCATCTCTGACGAATTTCTCGGAACTCTTCAGCGAACTGGGAGGAGACCCTGATGCGGCATTGCGTCGTGCCGGCCTGCGCCCAGCCGTGGTGCGCGAGCAAGATCAGCTGATCGATGCATTGACGGCCGGACGTCTGCTGGAAGAAGCTGCAAGCATCACGGGCTGCGAAAACTTCGGGCTGCGCATGGCGCAATCACGGCAGATTTCAAACTTCGGTGTCGTCAGCCTTTTGTTGCTGCACCAACCCACCTTGCGCAAGGTGCTGAGCACGCTGATCGAGCATGTACACATGCTCAATGAGTCGCTGGTGATTCATATGGACGACGCCAATGGCGTCGTGGTGCTGCGCGAAGAGTTCACCCTGCCGGATGCATTGCCGCAATCCATGGAACTGGCAATCGGCGTGCTGTTTCGTACCTGCAACCTGCTGCTGCATGAGCAATGGCGCCCGCTGCGGGTCTGCTTCAGCCACCCCGCGCCCGGCGACACCGGCCTGCACAAGCAGATGTTTCGTTGCCGCGTGGAGTTTGAGGCGGACTTCAACGGCATTGTGTTTCGCACCGAGGACCTGGATGCTCCCAACCCCTTGGCCGACCCGGTTCTGGTGCGCTATGCCAAGACCATGGTGGACACCACGCAGCAGGGCCGTCAGGCCTCCATCGGCCAGCAGGTGCGCAAGGCCATCTATCTCATGTTGCCCTCGGGCAATGCCACCTGCATCTGCGTGGCCCAGGGTCTGGGGCGCAGCGTACGGACCCTGCAGCGCGAGCTTGATGGTGAAGGCCTGAGCTTTACCGACCTGCTGCAGGAGGTTCGCTCGGATCTTGCCCAGCGCTATGTGCGCAACCCTGACTACCCTGTGGGCCAGATCGCCTCCATGCTGGGCTACAACAGCCACAGTGCCTTCACACGCTGGTTCAGCACGCTCTTTGGCTGCCCGCCCGAGGTCTGGCGTGAAAGAAATCTTCCACCCAGCCCGCAGCGGCGGGGCCAAGCCTTCAGCCGCGCGTAGGCTGGTCCAGCCAGCGCTGGGCCAGCTTGACCCAGAAGGTCGCACCCAGCGGAATCAGCGCATCGTTGAAGTCGTAGCTGGGGTTGTGCAAGGTACAGGGGCCACCGCCATGCCCGAGGGCGCGATGATCACCATCGCCGTTGGCGATAAAGCAGTAGGCTCCGGGCTTTTCCAACAGCATGAAGGCAAAGTCCTCGGCCCCCATGGATGGCTCTTGCGGCACCACACCGGCATCGCCCAGAATCTCGCGCATCACGGCCTGGGCAAATTCGGCCTCGGGGGCCGTGTTGATGGTTGGCGGGTAGTTGCGCACGAACTCGAACGAGCATTGCGTGCCATGCGCCGCACAGACGGCCTCGCTGATCTGCTGCATGCGCTGCTCGATGAGGTCCAGCACCTCCAGCGTAAAGGTGCGCACCGTGCCCTGCAGCTCCACGCTGTCCGGCACGACGTTGGTAGCCTCGCCGGCATGGACCATGGTGACCGACACCACGCCCGCCTCAATGGGCTTGACGTTACGGCTGACGATGGTCTGGAAAGCCATGATGAGCTGGGCCGCCACGGGTACCGGGTCCACCACCATATGCGGCATGGCCGCGTGGCCGCCCTTGCCGCGTACCACGATCCTGAATTCGTTGCTGGATGCCATGGCGGGCCCCGCACCCACGGCCATGGTGCCGGCCTTCATGCCCGGCCAGTTGTGCATGCCAAACACAGCCTGCATGGGGAACTGCTCGAACAGTCCGTCGTTGACCATCT
Organism: Comamonas sp. NyZ500; assembly: GCF_016772095.1. Classification (NCBI taxonomy): domain Bacteria; kingdom Pseudomonadati; phylum Pseudomonadota; class Betaproteobacteria; order Burkholderiales; family Comamonadaceae; genus Comamonas; species Comamonas sp. NyZ500. Next base: position 239,194 of record NZ_JAEIJE010000003.1, read on the forward strand.
CGCGGGCACCGCCACCGCCTTCCTCGGCAGGCTGGAAGATGGTGTAGACCGTGCCCTCGAAGCTGTCGCGATGTGCGGCCAGATATTGCGCCGCCGCCAGCAACATGGCCGTGTGGCCGTCGTGACCGCAGGCATGCATCTTGCCCGCATGGCGGCTGGCATGGTCAAAGGTGTTGAACTCCTGCATGGGCAGGGCATCCATATCGGCGCGCAGGCCGATGGCTCGGCCGCTGCTGCCGCCGTCGCGGCCATGGATGACGCCCACCACACCGGTCTTGCCCAGACCGCGATGGATCGCTATGCCCCATTGCTCCAGCTTCGCCGCGACCAGATCCGAGGTCCGTATTTCCTCGAAACACAGCTCGGGGTGGGCGTGGATATCGCGACGCAGCGCGGCAATGTCAGGGGCGCTTGCTTGAAGTTCGGGCAGCAGGGCCATGCGCTCTCTCCTTGGGGTCATCAATGGCAAAGATGCCATGATGGCCCAAAGCGAGAGAGCTTGCGCCCTGCGCGCCTCAAAGCCTCACACCCGGACCTTTCCGTCGCCCGTGAGCATGGACAGCTCGACAAAACGCGGCTTGCCGGCCTGTGGGCGGAAGGCGATCGGAAAACCCGCAACCTGCTGACCATTCATTGCCTCCAGTGCCGCCACCAGGCCATCGCGCTGCAGCCGGCCTGCGGCAGCGGCGGATTTCAGCGCCTCGCTCACGACACGGGCAGCCAGATAGCCTTCCATGCTGGAGTAATCGGGCTGCAGCGACGCGCCTCCTTTGTGCAGTGCGGCCTGAAACTCACGCGCCAGGGGATGCGATGTCTTGAAGGGCGAGGGCACGACCTGGGTGACCACCACGCCCTCGGCCTCCTTGCCAAGAGCCTGCGCCAGTGCAGAAGTTCCCACGAACGACACGTTGTAGAACTGACCGCCATAGCCCGCCTGGCGTGCCGCTCGCACAAAGGCAGCGCTGGCCGCATAGGTGCCGACCTGCACGATGACATCGGCACCCAGCGGCACCAGAGTCTTGACGGCCTTGGCCACATCCTGGGAGTTGCGCTCCACTGTGGCTGCACCCACGGGTTTGAGGCCATGGCCTTGCAGCGCCTGCATCACCCCCTCGAGACCTGACTGACCATAGGCGTCGTTCTGATGAAACACCGCGATCTTCTTGAGGCCCAAAGAAACCAGCTGTCTGACCATGAGCGCGGTCTCATCGGCATAGGAGGCACGCAGATTGAAGACCGCCTGCGCCAGCTTGGGGTCGCGCAGGCCGGCGCCCCCCGTCAGTGGAGCAATCAGCGGCAGCCTGGCTTTCTGCAGCAAAGGCAGTGCGGCCATGCTGGTGGGCGTGCCCAGATAGCCAAACAAGGCCATCACATCATCGGCAATGAATTTCTGGGTATTGGCCACGCAGCGCTCTGGCTCATAGCCATCGTCCAGCGTGCGCAGCTCCACCTGGCGGCGGCCGATGCCGCCCTGGGCATTGAGCTGATCGAAATACAGCTTGGCGCCCTGCACAAACTGCATACCCAGCTGTGCCGAGGGGCCGCTCAGCGCGCAGGACTGCCCAAGCACAATCGGCCCGCTCGAATCCTGGGAATGACTTGCGCCGATCCAGCTCCCGGCTGCCACAGCTGCGCCAGCAGTCATGAATTGACGACGGTTCCACTCCACTCGCTTGTACTGCATTGCTCTTGATCTCTCTGTACGGGCTACTCATTGCTACGGGCTGGATCGGCCCGTTTCTGGGGTCTTGCATCTCAGGTTTTTTGACATGGATGCGCGCCGCATAATAGGCCCACAAAACGGTCTTCAGACGCAAACCGATCCAGATTTTCGAGCCCACGACATGCCTCATATCGTTCAAGTACGCGGTGCCTGCCCGCATGACTGCCCGGACACCTGCGCCCTGCTCACCACGGTGGTCGATGGCACGGCCACCAAGGTGCAAGGCAATGCTGAACACGCTCACACGGGCGGCGTGCTCTGCGCCAAGGTCAGCAAGTACACCGAACGCACCTACCACGCCGGGCGAGTTCTGCAGCCTCTCAAACGCAGCGGCCCCAAAGGCAGCGGCCATTTCTCCCCCGTGAGCTGGGACGAGGCCCTGAGCGATATTGCCCAGCGCCTGCACGGTATTGCCCGGCGCGCGCCCGAAGCCATACTGCCCTACAGCTATGCCGGCACCATGGGCCTGGTACAGGCCGAAAGCATGGACCGGCGCTTTTTCCACCAGCTGGGCTCCAGCCTGCTGGATCGCACCATCTGCGCCAGTGCCGGTAGCGAGGCGCTGACCGCTACCTATGGCGGCAAGCTGGGCATGCGTGTGGAGTTCTTTGCCGAAAGCAAGCTGATCCTGATCTGGGGCAGCAACAGCATCGCCAGCAATCTTCATTTCTGGCGCTATGCGCAGGAAGCCAAGCGCCAGGGCGCCAAGCTGATCTGCATAGACCCGCGCAAGAGCGAGACCGCCGACAAATGCCACGAGCATCTGCAACTGCTGCCTGGCACCGATGCGGCACTGGCATTGGCGCTGATGCACGAGCTGATCGTGCACGACTGGCTGGACCATGACTACATCGCCCAACACACTCAGGGCTGGGAGGCACTCAGGGCCAGAGCATTGCAATGGCCGCCCGAGCGCGCCGCCAGTGTCTGTGGCCTGAGCGTGGAACAGATTCAGTCCCTGGCCCGCGATTACGGCACGACCAGGCCTGCGGCCATCCGCCTCAATTACGGTATGCAGCGCGCGCGCGGCGGCGGCAATGCCGTGCGCGCCGTGGCCTGCCTGCCGGCTCTTGTCGGCGCCTGGCGCCACCGCGCTGGCGGGCTGCTGCTGTCCGCCTCGGGGGTCTCGCCGTTCAAGCGAGCAGATCTGCAAATGCCGCAGTTGCTGGGCGAGCGTCGCCCACGCACGCTGAACATGAGCCAGATTGGCGATGTGCTGCTGCATGAGGGCGATGCCGGCTTCGGCCCCAAGGTGGAAGCCGTCGTGGTCTATAACAGCAATCCCGTGGCGGTGGCGCCAGAGTCGGCCAAGGTGGCTGCGGGCTTTGCGCGCGAAGATCTGTTCACCGTGGTGCTTGAACATTTCCTCACCGACACCGCAGACCATGCCGACTATGTGCTGCCCGCCACCACGCAGCTAGAGCATTGGGACATCCACGGCAGCTACGGCCATACCGATGTGCTGCTGAATCGCCCCGCGATCGAGCCCCAAGGCCAGGCGCGCAGCAACGCGCAGATCTTTCGTGATCTGGCCATGCATATGGCCAGGCTGGACCCCGCTTTTGCCGCAGCCTGCTTCTCTGATTCCGACGAAGCGCTGTGCCGCGCAGCGCTAGCACAGACAGCCATTGATTTCGACGATCTTCTGCAACAGGGCTTTGCCCATATCCCGCTGCCCGATGCGCCGTTTGCCGAAGGTGGCTTTGCCACGCCTTCGGGCAAATGCGAATTCGACAACCCCGCCCTGGCGCGGCTGGGCATCAACACCCTGCCCGACTACCTGCCCAATTACGAGCCGCCCACGGCCGCCTACCCGCTGGCCATGATCTCGCCACCCGCACGCAACTTCCTCAACAGCAGCTTTGCCAATGTGGCCAGTCTGGCCCGCATGGAAGAGCGTCCACTGCTGGAGATGCACCCCGATGACGCAGCTGCGCGCGGCATTGCCGACGGTGACCGGTTACGCGTCTTCAACCAGCGCGGCGAGCATGTCTGCCACGCCGCCGTCAACGGCCGCGCTCGCACCGGCGTGGTGGTGGGCCTGGGCATCTGGTGGCGCAAGCAGGGAGCCAACGGCACGAATGTGAACGAGCTGACGCATCAGCAGCTCACCGATATTGGCCGGGCGCCCTGCTTCTACGACTGCGCGGTACAGGTGGAAAAGTTCAAGGAGTTGTCAGCCTGACGCGGCTGCATTGTGGTTGACCATGAGCAGGGCCACGGCGCGAGCAACCATAATGCAGGCACTCAATGAATATGCGGCCGGGGTCTGAGCCTGTCAGAGCACACAGGTACAGCGCAGAGCCGCCCTGCTCTCGCGACATCATCTGTGAAGAAATCTCTCCCCTGGCACCGCCGGCTTGCGCCTAACCGGCTTGATTTGCGTCGACTGATCCTGGTCCTGACCATCTGCAGCGCGCTGATCCCGTTTCTCAACACCTTCTATGCTGGCTATCTGGTGCAGCGCCAGCAGCTGATAGACAACACGCTCGAAGGTCACCATGCCTATGCAACCAAGCTGGCGCAGAGCACGGATGATTTTCTGCAATCCGCCCTGCAGCAGCTGGAATACAGCGCCAATCTGATGGGCGCGCACATGGATGACGTGGACTATCTGGCCAAGGAGGCCACACGTCTGCGCCTGCAAACCAAGAGCTTCAACTCCGTCACCATCATCGATCCTACGGGCTATGTGCTGGCGACATCGCCCGAAACCCTGCAGATCAAGGGCAAGACACTGCAAAGCGCCGGAGTGACACAGACCTTGAGCACTCGCGGGCCCGTCATCAGCCAGCCCTATATGTCCACGGCCGGCAACTACATCGTCTTTGTCTCGCAGCCCATTTTCGACCCTCAGGGCGAATTCCTGGGAGCGGTAGGCGGCAGCATCTACCTCAAGGAAGACAGCATCCTCGACACCCTGCTGGGCTCGCACTTCTACCAGGATGGCACCTATGTCTATGTGGTGGACAAGAACAAGCACATCATCTATCACCCCGACAGCCACCGTATCGGCGATCAGGTGATCAACAACGATGTCATCAACGCCGTGATCCGAGGCGAGTCGGGTACGGCGCCGGTCGTCAACAGCAAGGGCGTGGAAATGCTGGCCGGCTATGCCGTCATCCATGCCTCGGGCTGGGGCATTGTGGCCCAGCGCCCCAAGGCAGCCACGCTGGCCCCGCTCAACAAGCTGATGCGCTCCGTGCTCTACAAGACCCTGCCCATCGCCCTGCTGATGCTGGTGGTCATCTGGTGGAGCGCGCGCCGCATTGCCAGCCCGCTGCGCCAGCTCGCCAATGGCGCTCACGATATGGACAAGCCCGAGACGGCGCAGAACATCCAGGCCGTCAAGTCCTGGTACTTCGAGTCCTACGAACTCAAGAAAGCCATGCTCAAGGGCCTGGGCCTGCTGCAACGCAATATCACCAAGCTGCGCGAGGACGTGAACACCGATCCGTTGACCGGGCTGGGCAATCGCCGTCATCTGGAAGCAGCCATCAGCGCCTTTCAGACGCAAGCGCTGCCGTTCTCGGTGATTGCCATCGACATCGATCACTTCAAGCATATCAACGACGGTTTTGGCCACGATACAGGTGACGAGGTGCTCAGACAGCTCGCACGCACCATGCGCGAGGTCTCGCGTGTCGATGACCTGCCCTGCCGCGTGGGTGGCGAGGAGTTTCTGCTGCTGCTGCCCGGCACGGGGCTGGAGGCCGCCGCCCATGCCGCCGAGCGCCTGCGTCAGCTGGTCGAGAAAATGGAGATACCGCCAGTGGGCCATATCACCATCTCGCTGGGCGTGGCCCACTGGCCCGACAGCGATCCCGATATCAAGGCCGTCTTCCAGCAGGCCGATGCCATGCTCTACGCAGCCAAGCGAGGTGGACGCAATCGTGTCATGGTCAGTGAGGCCTGCGAGCCTCCCAGCGAGCTCTGAGCCCGGCAGCACCGTAGTTCCGCTCCCACACTCAAGGCGTATCCGCTGTCACAGCCGATACGCTTTTTTTGCAGCTTATTGTGTGACTCCGTTGCACCAATTTGGCCATTGACGCTTCAAATTAGTGAGCATGCACCATAAGCGTTAAAGGGATTGAGCGCAAATTGATCTGAATTTCATAACAAGTGACTGATTTCATTGAACTAATGCCTTGAGCCCTCTGACCTGGCACAGCTCTTGCTGAAAACCCTTGCCCCGCAACCCCGGATGGACAGCGGAATACACAACAGCAAAGGAATTTCAGATGCCAGAGCCAAGCAAGCATGTCAGTCGCAGACAACTGCTCTCGATGATCGGAAAGGTCGCGGGCGGCAGTGCCATGTACCAAGCCATGAGTTCACTGGGCTACGCCGCCGAGTCGCATTACAGTGGTCCGGTCAAGCTCGGCAACGCCAGACCTGGCGCGTCGGTTCTGGTGCTGGGCGCGGGCCTGGCAGGCATGGTGGCAGCCCACGAGCTGCGCGCAGCCGGCTACAAGGTGCAGTTGCTTGAATACCAGAGTCGCGCCGGCGGTCGCTGCTGGACGCTGCGCGGCGGCGATGAGTTCAGCGAACTCGACGGTACACGTCAGAAAGTGGGCTTTGCCAAGGGCAACTACTTCAACCCCGGCCCCTGGCGCGTGCCCTACCACCACCATGCGATGCTGGACTACTACAAGCGCTTCGGCATCAAGCTCGAAGCCTTCAACCAGGTCAACTACAACGCCTATCTGCACAACAGCAAGGCCCTGGCCGGCAAGCCCCAGCGCTTTCGCCATGTGCAGACCGATGTCTACGGCCATGTGGCCGAGCTGCTGTCCAAGGCTACCAATCAGGGCGCGCTGGACCAGAGCGTCAGCCGGGAAGACAAGGAACGCCTGCTGGAGAGCCTCAAGGCCTGGGGCGTGCTGGACAAGGAGTACCGCTACCGCGCCAGCAATGCGGTCAGCGATTTCCGTGGCTACGACATCGACCCCGGCGGCGGCCTGATGGCGCAGGCCAAACCTTCGACGCCCATGGGCCTGCACGAGCTGCTCGAATCCAATTTGTGGCGCCAGATGGGCGTGGGCAATATCTACGAATTCCACAGCGCCATCTTCCAGCCCGAAGGCGGCATGGACATGCTGGCCCAGGCCATGGCGCGCGATCTGGGCTCGGCCATACGCTACAACGCCAAGGTCACCAGGATCGCCCAGAACGCCAAGGGCGTGACCGTGGACTATGTGGACGCCCTCAAGCCCGGCGCCACGCAGCAGGCCCGCGCCGACTGGTGCGTGTGCACGATTCCGCTGTCCATCCTGAGCCAGATCGAAGTGCAGGCCGGCAGCGCCATGCAGAACGCGATTGCTGCCGTACCCTACGGCAGCTCCATGAAGGTCGGTCTGGAGTTCAAGCGCCGCTTCTGGGAAGAGGACGAGCGCATCTACGGCGGTATCAGCTACACCGATCTGCCGATTCAGCAGATCTCCTACCCCTCCACCGGCTATATGGGCAACGGCCCCGCCGTGCTGCTGGGCGCCTATGCCTTCGAGAACTCCAACAGCTACCGCTTCTCCTCGCTCAAGCCGGCCGAGCGCATTCGTCTGGCGCTGGAGTACGGCGCGCAGATCCATCCGCAGTACAAGCAGGAGTTCCTCAACGGTGTGTCAGTAGCCTGGCATCGCATGCCCTGGATCAATGGCTGCTTCGGCAACTGGACAGATGCGCTGCGCGAGCAGCACTACAAGGATCTGGCCCAGATCGACGGCCGCCTGGTGCTCGCGGGCGAGCATGTCTCGTACATCCCCGCCTGGCAGGAAGGTGCCGTGCTGTCTTCGCTGGACGCCATCCAGCGCCTGCACGCCAAGGCCTCCAGCCTCTGATCGCCCATGTCTGCAACAAGGAACTTCACCATGCACACATTGCACCGTCTTTGCTCCGCTTTCGCCCTGGCCCTGGGTCTCTCCGGCGCCGTCCTGGCCCAATCACAGGGCATGAAAACCCAGGATGTGAAAAACCTGCAAACACTGCAGTCTGCCGCCGTTCTTTCCATCTCGCCCGCCGACACCCAGGCGCTGATGCAGAATTTCTCGGCAGTCCGCCCACGCTTCAGCCAGAGCGGCGGAGAGACCCTGTACCAGGCCATCTGCCAGGGATGCCACATGGTCAAGGGCGAAGGCGCCAAGGGCGCCGGCTTCTACCCAGCGCTGGCCTCCAACCCCAAGCTGGCAGCCGCTGCCTACCCGGCCTCGGTCGTCATGAACGGCCTGCACGGCATGCCGTCCTTTGCCAGCAAGCTGTCCGACGAGCAGATTGCCGACGTCGTGAACTATGTGCGCAGCAGCTTCGGCAATCAGTACCCGGACAAGCTGTCTGCCGCCGACGTCAAACCCTTTCGCGTCACCCCATAAACCCATTCAGGAGATCACATGAACGTTCCATCCATCTTCAAGACCGCTACCACAGCCGCCCTGCTGGGCGCTGCAGTCCTGCTCACCGGCTGCGCCGCCACCACCTCCTCCGGCGGTGGCGATGTCCTGCGTTACAAGACACCGGGCTCGACCTTCCCCATCGCCGCAGCCGTGGAAATCCCCACCGATGCCCGCACCGTCTACCTCTCGGGCAAGGTGCCGCCCGTGGTGGACAAATCCAAGCCCGCCACTGATCCTGCGGCCTACGGCGGAGATACCGAGGGCCAGACCGTGGCCATCCTCAAGAGCCTGGAAGAGCAGCTCAAGAGCATGAATCTCGGCATGAGCGATGTGGTGAAGATGCAGGTCTTCCTGGTGGCCGATCCCGCCAAGGGCAACAAGATGGACTTTGCCGGCTTCATGCGTGGCTACACCCAGTTCTTTGGCACGGCTGCCCAGCCCAACCTGCCCGCACGCTCGGCCTTCCAGATTGCAGCCCTGGCCAACCCGGCCTGGTATGTGGAAATCGAGGTCGTGGCAGTGCGTGCCGCCAAGCCCGTCAAGTAAGTGACGCTCCAGCCCCTGGAAAAATAAATCGGGTGGCATTCATCGCCTGTACCGTCAGCGATGAATGCCGATTCATGCGCTGCTTAGTGAGCGGTGGAGCCAGATCCCTGCTGGGCGCTGCGCGCATCCAGGGCCAGAAAATGGTGAACCACGGGCTTGTCCGGCCCCTGGTGGTAACGCAAAGCGGCGGCCTGCAGATCGGCGTCGGCCTTGGACACGCGACCATGCTGGCGCAAGTGCTCGGCCCAGGACTCGACCAGAAACCACTCGATCACCCGACCTGGCTCGCCGGTGTGCTCGGCCACGCCCCAGGCATAAGCCCCATCGCGACGGCGCTCCTGGGCCACTTGCTGCATGGCCTGGAAAAAGGCGGTCAGATCTTCGTGGGCAATGCGGTATTCGATCTGAATCATGACCGGGCCACGATCGTGAGCCACGGGTTCTGCCAGCAGGGGCTCGGGCCAGTGGTTGGACGGTTGCAGATCCGCCTCGCCTGCTGGCAGCTTGACGCGGTGAAAGACCAGGGACACCAGCACCAGACCCAGGGCCCCGATCAGCAGCGTGACCGGCAGGCCCAACTGGCCGGCAATCAGGCCCCAGCCCAGGCTGCCCAGGGCCATGGCACCGTTGAATACCATCAGGTAGATGGCAAGACCCCGGCCGCGCACCCAGTTGGGCAGCACCGCCTGGGCCACGCCGTTGAGCGTGGTCAGCGCAACAATCCAGCCCAGGCCCAGCACCAGCATCAGTGCCACGGCAGCCCACTGAGGCGGCACCAGGGTCAGCATGCCCATGACCAAGGCCGTAACCACAGAAGCCAGCAACACCAGACCGTCGGTATCGAGACGCTTGCGCAGCTTGGGCAACAGCACGGCGCCCAGGATGGCTCCGGCGCCCACAGCGCCCAGCATCACGCCATAAAAGCCGGCCGTGCCGCCCAGCATGCGCCGCGCCACCAGGGGCAGCAGGGCCCAGACCGAGCTGGCGAACAGGAAGAACACAGCGGCGCGCAGCAACACCACATGCAGCTCGCGGCTGGCACGGGCATAGCGCACACCGGCCCGGAAGGCGCCGAAGAACTGCTCGTTGAGCGCCGAGGCCTCGGCCTTGGGACGCTTCCACCAGATGAGGGCGGCGATCACGAACACATAGCTCAGCACATCAAGGCCGTAGGCCGCCGCGGCGCCGAAGCTGGCCAGCAGCAGGCCGCCGGCGGCCGGGCCGATGGCACGGGCGATGTTGATGCCCAGGGAGTTCAGGGCCACGGCGCTCTTGAGTTCGCTGCGCGGCACCAGCTCGGGCACGATGGACTGCCAGGTCGGACCCATGAGGGCGGCGCCAATGCCGCCCACAAAGGTCAGGGCCACCAGGTATTCCACCGTGAGGGTGTTGGTCTGGGCAAGCACCAGCAGCGTGCCGCTCACGGCGCCCAGCAACACCTGCACGCCGATGAGGAAACGGCGGCGGTCCAGGATGTCGGACAGCACGCCGGCCGGGATGGCCAGCAGAAAAACTGGCAGCGTGGCCGCCGTCTGGATCAGGGCCACGGCCGTGGGGCTGGACGAGAGCTCGGTCACCATCCAGGCGCTGGCCACATCGCGCATGAAGCTGCCGATATTGCCCAGCACCGTGGCGGCCCACAGCACTGCAAAGACGGGAATGGCCAGGGGCGCGAAGCTGCCCGAGGCGGCTTTGGTGTTATCCGGCATGGGAGTCTCCTAAATCGTGCCAGGCGACGAGCAGCATGCCGCCGACCAGGCCCCAGTGTTCAAAAAATGCGTTGACAGCACGCTGGCGCTCGGCCTGCGGCGCTGCCCGGAAGCGGTCGGCCAGCAAGGCCGAGACCGCTAGCTGCAGCACCAGAGCGGTGGCCGCAATGGGAGCAGCCGGGGTCAGGCCCAAGGCCTTCACCTCGGCCACAACCCCACGGAAATCCCGGGCCCGGTGCCATCCCCCCTGCAGATAGGCCGCACACAGGCACAGCAGGGCCAGCGACTGCAGCCAGGGCGCGGTGGCAGCGGAACGCAGCGCGTCCATGCTCAGACCGCCCAGCAGGCACAGCCCAGCGCGCCCCAGAAGCCCTTGAGATCTGCCACGGGCAGCTTGCTGCTCCAGGCCGTGGCATGGGCGTGGCCGTGCAGATTGCAGTTGCTGGCACAGGCGCAACTGGCGGCGGCATTGCGCATCACGGACTGCAGCGGCGCAGCCTCCTGCACACCCCAGGCGCCATAGCCCTTGAAGGTGCGCACGGGCGACCAGTCGGGCATGGCCAGGCGGTTGAGTTCGCGCATGAAGTGGCGTGTGGAGTTGAGCTGGTAGTCACGCGGCAGCTTGGGGCCCTTGGCCAGCGTGGCGTAGAGGATGGAGGCGTTGGGCTTGGCCAGCAACAGGCCCGTGGGGTTGCCGGCGCTGTCGCGCAGGATCTGGCCACCGGACGGCTCGGGCGTGTCCTTGGTGTAGCCCACGGCGCGCAGGGCAGCGGCGTTGAGCAGGGCACGGTCATACAGGTGCAGGATGAAGACCGGGGTGTCGGGTGCCACGGTATTCAGCTCGGCCAGCGTGGGCAGACGCTTTTCCACGAACTGCTGCTCGCTGAAGCCGCCCACAGCGCGCACCCACTGGGGCGCAGGGGTCACGTCCACCTGAGCCTTGAGCATGGCCATGGCATCGGCCAGGCTCTTCACGCCGTCCCAGCGCAGCTCCATGTTGAAGTTCAGGCCGCCGCGGATCAGATGCAGGTGGTTGTCCATCAAACCCGGCAGAGCGCTACGTCCGCCCAGATCGATGCGTTTGGTCTGCGGGCCGGCCAGAGGCAGGGCCTCACGGTCGCTGCCGACGGCGCTGAAGCGCCCCCGGCTCACAGCCACGGCCGTGGCCGCGGGCTTGCTGCGGTCCAGCGTGGTGAAACGGCCGTTGAACAGGATCAGATCGGGGGCGGAGGGCAGGGTCATGGAAGTCTCCGGTGGTTCAGCGGCGCGAAGAGTGCGCCAGATTTCTTGGCGAGCAGACCGAGGTCGCATTGAGGACCGCATCCGTACATGCGTACGGCGAGAACCGCGGGCGCGAGATCGGTCTGCGCTGCAGAAAGATGATGTGCTCTTTTTAGCCTTCGTGGGCGCCGAACATGGTCTTGGCGTAAGTGATGCCTATGCCGTAGCCGCCACCCAGCTTCTTGGCGATGCCCGTGGTCATGTCATAGGTCTCGGTACGGGCCCAGTCACGCTGCATTTCCAGCAGGTATTGCAAGGACGTGATGGGCTGGGCTCCAGCCTGCACCATGCGCTCCATGGCACGGCTATGGGCTTCAGTGGAGATGTCGCCGCAGGCATCGGCGATCACGAAGACTTCAAAACCCTGGTCCAGTGCCGACAGAGCCGGTCCGACGATGCACACGCTGGTCCACAGGCCGGCCAGCACGATGCGGGGCTTGCCGATCTCGTTGACCTTCCGGATCACAGCCTCGTCTTCCCAGGTATTCATCGAGGTGCGGTCCAGCAGGGTCTGGCCGGGGAAAGGCGCGGTCACTTCCTCGAACATGGGGCCGGAGAAGCTTTTTTCTGCCACGGTGGTCAGGATGGTCGAGGCACCGAAGCCGGCGGCGGCCGAAGCGACCAGGGCGGCGTTGGAACGCAGCTGCACGGGATCGATGGAGTGCGTGGCAAAAGCCATCTGCGACTGGAAGTCGATCATGATCAGCGTGTGGTCATGGGGATTGAGCAGCTTGGCACCGGGCTTGGCGACGGCGACGGGACGGGCGATGGAGGCATTGGCGTTGGTCATGGTGAAACTCCTGGGTAAAAGCTGAGTGAGAGGCTGCAGGGAAACGAGAAAGCAAGATGAAAGCCGGGGTGTGAAAACCGGTGCTTACAAGCTGGGCAATTCACGGGGACGCAGGTCAAAGACCAGCACCTCGGCCTGCTCGCCCTGATCGAAGCGCAGAGCCCCGGCGTTACGGATGCGGGCTCCGTCGCCTTCGGACAGGCGCTCACCGTTCACGCTGAGGCTGCCGCGGGCCACATGCACATAGACATGGCGATCGGTGCCCACATCGAGTTCGGCGGATTCAGCGCCATCGAACAGGCCGGCATAGACCCGGGCGTCCTGGCGCACGGCCAGCGTGCCGTCCCGGCCTTCGGGGGCGATGATCAGGCGCAGGCGGCCGCGCTTGTCGGCATCCTCCACATGGACCTGCTGATAGCGTGGAGCGGCGCCGCGCTCGTCGGGCACGATCCAGATCTGCAGAAAGTGCACCGGATCCTGGGCCGAGTGGTTGAACTCGCTGTGCTCCACGCCGGTGCCGGCACTCATCATCTGCACGTCGCCGGGACGGATCACCGAGCCCGTGCCCATGGAGTCCTTGTGTTCCAGCGCGCCGTCGAGCACGTAGGAGAAGATTTCCATGTCGCGGTGGCCGTGGGTGCCAAAGCCCTGACCGGGGGACACATGGTCGTCGTTGATGACCAGCAGATCCGAAAAGCCTTGCTGGTTGGCATCGCGGTAATGCCCGAAGGAGAAGGTGTGGCGCGATTGCAGCCAGCCATGATTGGCACGGCCGCGGTGGTTGGATGGGCGAACTTCAAGCATTTTTATCTCCTAAACAATCGATGGCGTTCACACTTGCTGCAGCAGGTCTTTCTGCCTTGCTTCACTGAGTTTCGTGTTGCGATGGGTGAAGTATCGGCGGCCTGATCGGCGCCTATGCTGAAAGAAAATCCTCTTAATCATCGATAATTTCGATGATTGTTTTTTACGCACTTAAAGCATGCTTAAACTCTCTCTGGAAGCCATAGAACTGGTGGACACCATTGCGCGCCACGGCTCCTTTGCCAGTGCGGCCGAACGCCTGCACAAAGTGCCTTCGACCATCTCCTATGCCGTGTCCAAGCTCGAGGAACAGCTGGGCCTGAACCTGTTTGTGCGCAACGGCCCGCGCGTCAGCCTCACGCCCGCGGGCGAGGAACTGCTCAAGGAGGGGCGCTGGCTGCTCGCGGCCGCGCGCCAGCTCGAATCGCGGCTGCGCCAGATCGCCACGGGCTTCGAGACCGAGATCCGCCTGGTGCACGACTCGCTGATCCCCACGAGCGCCTTCGGCGCCGATATCCAGGCATTCGAGGCACTGAATAGCGGCACGCGGCTGCGCATCGGCAGCGAGACCCTGACTGGCACCTGGGAAGCCTTGCGCGAAGGCCGCACCGACCTGATCGTGGCAGCGGGCGAGGGTCCAGCCGGCGGCGGCCACAAGGCCGTGGCCGTGGGCCAGCTCGATTTCGTGTTCTGCGTGACTGCCAGCCACCCGCTGACGCGTCTTGGCCGTCCGCTGGCGCGCGCCGACCTGCTGGAGCACACCGCCGTGGTGGTGGGCGACGGCGCCCGTTCGCTGGCCGACCGCACCGTGGGCCTGCTCACCGGCCAGCGGCGCATCACCGTGCCCGATATGCAGGCCAAGATAGCCTGCCAGGCCGCCGGGCTGGGCCACGGCTTTGTGCCGCGCGCATGCGTGCGTGTGGAGCTGGAGACCGGGGTACTGGTGGAACTGGCGGTGGAAGAACCGCGCCCACCCGAAACCTTCTGGCTGGCCTGGCGCAGCGATGCCCGTGGCCGGGCCCAGCAATGGTGGCGCGAGCGCCTGAACCGCCCACTGCTGCCCGGCATACTTCCCTACTGAAAACGGCCCTGCAACTCAAGGTGGCAGGGCCGCTACGATGCGAGCCGACGAGGTTTGCGGCAACGGCTCAAGCCATGCCCAGGACCTCGCGAAGCTCAGGGACGAAACGATCAGTCCAGCTTCACGCCGGCCGCCTTGATGACCTCACCCCAGCGCTTGGCTTCGGTGCGCGCCAGCTGGTGGAACTGCTCGGGCGTGCCGGGCAGGGCTTCCATGCCGAAGTCGGCCATGCGCTTGACCACGTCGGGATCCTTGAGGGCTTTTTGCAGGTCTGCATTGAGGCGCTGCACGATGGCTGGCGGCAAGCCCTTGGGACCCAGAATGCCCTGGAAGGCATAGACCTCGGAATCCTTGAGACCCAGTTCGGCCAGCGTGGGCACATTGGGCAGATTGGGCACGCGCTTGGCCGTGCCTATGGCCAGGGCCCGCACCTTGCCGGACTGGATCACGGGCAGGCCCGATGCCAGATCCAGGAACATGCAGGGCACCTGGCCACCCATCACATCGGCCAGGGCGGGCGCGGCACCCTTGTAGGGGATATGGGTCAGACTGGTGCCGGTGCGGTTCTTGAACAGCTCCATGGCCAGATGGTGGGGCGAGCCATTGCCGGGCGAGGCGTAGTTGAGCTTGCCGGGGTTGGCCTTGGCATAGGCCAGGAATTCCTTGAAATCCTTGGCTTCGAACGCGGGGTTGACCACCAGCGCCATGGGGAAGCGGCTGATGCCGCCCACATAGGTGAAATCCTTGTCGGGGCTGAAGGGCAGCTTGCTGAACAGGTGCTCGTTGAACGCCAGGATGGCGTTGTCGGCCGACATGATGGTGTAGCCATCGGGCTTGGCCGCGGCAACGAGCTGGCCGCCGATATTGGTCGAGGCGCCGGGACGGTTGTCCACCACGATGGTCTGGTTCAGCGTCTTGCGCATGGACTCGGCCACGGTGCGGGCCAGCACATCGGTACCGCCTCCGGGTGGGTAGGGAACGACCCAGCGCACAGGGTTGGCGGGCCAGTCCTGCGCCATGGCGAAGGGGGATGCGGCAGCAGCCGAGCTGGCTGCCACGGCAGCCAGGAATTGACGACGATCCATCGTTTGTCTCCTTGAGGGTGATGTAGGGGGTTGTGGAATGTTTTTTGGACCCCGCCAGGCTGCCTTTTCCTATTAATTGATAGCTGCCTGCGCTTGTCTCTATTCGGTTTGAATCGGCTTTGACTCCGATTTCTGTATGGGTGGCAGTTTGAAGCTCACGCGCTCGACCCGGTAGCCTTTCTGACGCAGCAGCTCAGGCAGGCCCTTGGGCCCGACCATATGCAGCGCACCCACGGCAGCAAACACGGTCTTGCCCTGCTGGAGCTGACGAACAATGCCATCTGCCATGCCCGGATTGCGTCCATCCATGAGGCGCGCGTACTTGAGCCGGTCACGCTCGGTCTTGATGCAGTCGCACCAGTCGGCATAGTTCTCCAGCTGTTTTTCATTGCCGCTGGCCCAGATATTCGCCAGCTGCAGCAGGATTTCCGGAGCCTTGGGGTCATCGAGCTGGTCCAGCCCATCGCGCACGCTTTCCTGCACCTCCAAGGGGTCGTCGGAAAGCAGCTCCTCGAGCTGGGTCTGCACCGATTCCAGCCCCAGCACGGGCTTGTGCAATGCATGGGCCATGCCCGCCAGCAACAGGTCGGCGCCAAACTCGGCCACCAGCCCCTGCTTGCGGCCCAGCTGGCTGACCAGGCCCAGCAACTGGGCATCCGGACGTTGCGTGCTCAGATGTTCGGCACAGGTTCGCTTGCGCTGCTGCGCCAGCCGGGCGTCCAGATCTGCGGGCAGCGCAGGGGCGTCGACACGGGCCTGGAAGCCGTCGATCAACTGCTGCATGACCTGCGGATTCAGCACATCCAGCTCCAGCGCCAGCAAATCCGTCGCAACCATGGCACGCAAGATGGTGCGGCCGGGCAAGATCCACTCCCGCTTGCCCACATGCAAAGTGCCGTAAAGCCAGCTGGTGCGCTCGCCGTCCTGCACGCGCCACAGCAGGCCTCTGTCCTGCATATGGGGGGCCATGGCCTGCACTTCGGCCGGCATTGGCGGGCTGAACGGTGGCGGGCAACTGGCAGCAGATTCGGCGGCTGGCTCTGCCGCCATGGACAGGCCCGTCAACAAAGCGAGCGCCATGGCCGACACGGCCTTCAGAGGCAAAATCCAGCGCGAGAGATTCAGACTTGGCATGGGCATGGCGACTGCAACGGAGGCTTAGTCTTCAGAGCTATCCAGAGGCTGAACTTCGGGCAAGTCATCCTTGCTGCCGCCGGGCGGCGCAATGTTCTGGTCGATGGCGCCGAAGATGCTCTGGCCGTCCTTGCCCTTCATCTCGATGCGGATGGTGTCGCCGAACTGCATGAACTCGGTCTTGGGCGCGCCGTCCTGAATGGTCTCTATGCAGCGCTTTTCGGCGATGCAGCTATAGCCCTTGGGCCATTCCATGCGCTTGTTCTTGCCGCTGCCGGTCTCCACGCCCTTGTTGCTCACCGTGCCGCTGCCCACGATGGAGCCGGCGCGTACATTGCGGGTCTTGGCGATATGGGCGATCAGCTGGCCGAAGTGAAAAGTCATCTCCTCGCCCGCATCGCACATGCCGACCTTGCGGCCGTTCCAGGTGCTCTGCAGCGTCAGATGCAGACGGCCGCCCTTCCAGGCATCGCCCAGCTCGTCCAGTGTCACGGCCACAGGGCTGAAAGCCGTGGCGGGCTTGCTCTGAAAGAAGCCGAAACCCTTGGCCAGTTCGCCAGGTATCAGATTGCGCAGGCTCACGTCATTGGCCAGCATGACCAGACGAACGCCATCCAGCGCATCCTTGGCATCCGTGCCCATGGGTACATCGCCGGTGACGACGGCGATCTCTGCCTCGAAGTCTATGCCCATGGCCGTGCTGGGCACGATCACATCGTCGCAGGGGCCGATGAAATCATCGCTGCCGCCCTGGTACATCAACGGGTCGGTGTAGAAGTTGGCCGGCACCTCGGCATTGCGCGCCTTGCGCACCAACTCCACATGGTTGATATAGGCCGAGCCATCGGCCCACTGATAAGCTCGCGGCAGCGGTGCCATGCAGCGCTGGGGATCGAAGGGAAACGCGTGGCGGGCCTTGCCGTGATTGAGTTCATGCGACAGATCCTGCAACTGGGGAGCCATATAGCTCCAGTCGTCCAGCACCTGCTGCATGCGGCTGGCAATACCGGTGGCATAGCAGGCCTGGCTCAGGTCACGCGAGACCACGACCAGTTGCCCGTCGCGCGAGCCATCCTTGTAGGTTGCCAGTTTCATTCTCTGTCCCTCTGCTCACGGCAGCGGTGCTGGCACAATGCCTGACAACGCTAGCCAAAATTACGATTGGTTAAATTGATTTAACTAAACAAAACACGATTCTATTGCAATGGAAAAGGAACGCGCAGGGATTCAGTCGGTCGAAGTGGGTTTCTCCCTCATCGAAGCGCTGGCGCAGGCCAGCGGCCCGCTGATGCTCAAGGATGTCGCCGCCGCCGCCGGCATGAGTGCCGCCAAGGCGCACCGCTATCTGGTGAGCTTTCAGCGCATCGGCCTGGTGGCGCAGGACGAGCGCAATTCGCGCTACGACCTGGGACCTGCGGCGCTCAAGATCGGCCTGGCCTCGCTGGCCCGCCTCGACCCGGTGCGTCTGGCGCGGGAGCGCATTCCGGCGCTGCTCGAGACTCTCAACCACACGCTGGCCATTGCCGTCTGGGGCAACCACGGCCCAACCATCGTGCATTGGGAGGAATCGGCGCAGTCCGTCACCGCCAATCTGCGCCTGGGCGACGTCATGCCCATGCTGGCCTCGGCCACAGGGCGCTGCTTCGGTGCCTGGCTGCCGCGCGAGGCGACGGCCGCGTTGCTGGAGCCCGAGATCGAACGTGCACGCAAGGCCAGACGCCAGGACCTGCCCCAGACCGAAGAGGCCGTTGCGGACATGCTGGCCGAAGTCCGTGCGCGCGGCACGGCCCGCGTGGTCGACACCGTACTGCCGGGCATCGTGGCCTTTTGCGTGCCTGTCTTCGATGCATCCGGCCATATCGTGCTGGGGCTGATGACCCTGGGCTCGCTGGCGACTTTCGACCCGGACTATGGTGGAGCCATAGACGCGCCACTGCAGGCGGCCGCCCGCCAGCTTTCCTGCGATCTGGGCTGGCGCGCCGACCCCAACCACTGAAACCCGCAATCTCAGAATCACGCTCATGGGCCGCTCCCCTCAGGCAAGCCAGGCACGCAAGACACTGCTGCCCATCACCGGCTTGGTGCTGGCAGCCCATGGGCTGTTGCTCTGGGGCCTGCCCGAACTGAGCCCGCCGGACAAAGCGGCGGACGACCAGATCGTGATGGAGACGCGCATGCTGCAGGCGCCCCCTCCTCCGCCGCCTGCACCCGCAGCGCCCAAACCGGCTCCAGCTCCAGCGCCCAAACCCCAGGCCTCACCCCGGGCGCAGGCTCCTGCTCCCGTGCCTGCCCCAGCACCGGACGAACAGGAATCAGAGCCAAATCCGCCTCCAGCCCAGGAACCACAAACGCAAGAAGCGCCTGAAAAAGAAGCACCCACCCATACAGGGCAGCCCACTGCTGCTGCAGAGCCGGCTCCCGAGCCCATGGCCGAGCCTCCCGAAGCCAATGGTGCCGACACGGCCCGCCCCATCCAGGTCACGCCCGCAGGCGGCGCGCCGCTGCCACCTGACTCTGTGCTGCCCGTCACCCTGCCCAACTCCGCCACACTGGAGTTCAATGCCTCGGGTCAGGTCAAGGGTTTTCAATATTCGGCCGGCGCCCAGCTGCAATGGCAGCATGACGGCCAGTATTACCAGGCCAGACAGTCGATTAGCATGTTCTTGCTCGGCGAGCGCGCCCAGACCAGCGAGGGGTTGATCACGCCCAAGGGCCTGCAACCGCTCAACTTCAGCGACAAGGGGCGCAAAACCCAGTCCGCCGCCTTTGATGTGGCCAGTGGCAAGGCGCACTACAGCGGCGGCCAGACCGATGCGGCCATCGGCGATGGAGTGCAGGACCGCCTCAGCGTGTTTCTGCAGCTCTCGGCCCTGATGGCCGCCGCCCCAGAGAAATATCCGCCAGGCACGCTGATAGAGCTGACCACCAGCAGCGCACGCTCGGCCGTGCGCTGGCAGTTCCGCGTGGGTGCCAGCGAGGCGCTGGAGCTGCCGTTTGGCAGCGTCATGGCGCTGCGCCTGGACAAACTGCCCGGCAAAAGCAGCAGCGACCAGCGCGGCTCGGTCTGGCTGGCTCCGTCCATGCAATACCTGCCCGTGCGCATCAAGCTCACTCAGGGACAGGACGACTTTGTCGACCTGCAGCTCAAGAAATATCTGCCCGCGCCGCGATAGCCTCCATGCTGCCCCCCCTGGCGTAAACCCCGGGAGCACCGCGCCCCAAGCGCTCACTCACCTCCCAGCCAAGGCCTGCAACCTGCATCGGCTCGGGCTGAACGCTGTCGCGCCATTCAAGGACTTGCCTACTACAGATCGGGAAAGCCGGTTGCCCACAACCATGTCAAATCCATGGAATACTGTGCCCAAGTGCCAAGAGCAGGCATTTCCACCTTGAAATGCGGCACCCTGTCGCCATATCCATGGCAGGCATGCTCATAACGGAAGTGAAAGGAGGAACACCATGCAAATGCTTTACGACTCTGAATCCTTTGCGGTGCTCCATCTGCGTCCCGATATGGAGGCAGACGTTCCGGCAGGCAAAGCCAAGGCCGAGACCGAGCAAGCCCACCAACTGCCGCGCCACGGCTTTGAAATCGTGGACAAGCGCTCGGGCAAGGAGGTGTATCTGGATGGCTCCTGGGCCGAAATGTTCCAGAAGCAGATCCTTGCCTGGCAGCAGGACGCCCCCACCGAGGAGGAGGTGGAGGAAATTCTCGACACCTACACGGGCCTGGCCCAGCAGCCAGTCATCATTCACTGAACACCTTGCAAAAAGCCACTCGAAAGAGTGGCTTTTTTGATGCCTGTGACCCGTCCTGCCCGAGGTTGACACCTTTTCTTGAAGGAAAAAGGCAGGTCTCATGGAATCAGGCTCCAAGCGAACCCAGAGGGATTACACGCTGGCTTTTAAGCTGGCAGTGGTCGAGCAGGTGGAAAAAGGCGAATTGACGTACAGGCAAGCACAGGCGCGCTACGGGATCCAGGGACGATCGACGGTGCTGGTGTGGCTGCGCAAGCACGGTCGCCAAGGTTGGGGACGTGGTGCATCATGTGCAGCCATGCCCCCTGACAAGACCCCCCCAGCACTGACGCCCGAGCAACAGATCAAAGCCTTGCAAGTGCAGCTCAAAGAGGCCAACGAGAAGGCCCAGCTGTTCGAAGCAATGCTGGATGTTCTCAAGAAGGACTATGGAGTGCGCGTCGTAAAAAAGCCTTCGGGCAAGTCCTCGCGCAGCGGCTCGTCCAAGGGCTGAGCGTGGCGAGGGCTTGCCGTTGCATGGGGCTGAGTCGACAGGCGTACTACCAGGGTCAACAGCGCCACGCCCAGCGTGAGAGCCGGGCCGAGGCGGTGGTGCAGATGGTGCGCGATCGGCGGGTTCGCCAGCCCAGGCTGGGTACGCGCAAGTTGCACCATCTGCTGCGCGAGCCCCTGGGGCAGGCGGGTATGCGTCTGGGGCGCGATGCGCTGTTCGATGTGCTGCGCAACGCCCGGATGCTGGTGCCCGTAAGGCGGGCGTATCACAAGACCACAGACAGCCATCACCGGTTTCATCGTCATCCCAATTTGCTCAAGGCGGGCGATCAGCAGGTGTGCGCCAGGGCCAGCGAGCAGGTCTGGGTGGCCGACATCACCTACCTGCCCACGGCCGACAAGTTCGTCTACCTGAGCCTGGTCACCGACGCCTACTCGCACAAGATAGTGGGCTGGCATGTGCATGACAGCCTGCAAACCGAGCCGATGGCTCTGGCCCTGAAGATGGCCTTGCGTGCCCGCCAAAGCCACCAGCGCCTGGTGCACCACTCGGACCGGGGCATCCAATACTGCTCGAGCTACTACCAGAGCATCCACCAGCGCCACGGCCTGGACTGCTCGATGACCGATGGGTACGACTGCTACCAGAATGCGCTGGCCGAGCGGGTCAACGGCATCCTCAAAGGCGAGTTGCTGCTGCAGCGGCCCGCCAACTTGGAGCAGGCCCGGCACATGGTGTGCGAGTCGGTGAGGATCTACAACATCGAGCGCCCCCATCAATCGTTGAAAATGCAAACGCCCGATGCAGTGCATCGGGCGTCCCTGGCCGGTATCTGCCGGCTTGAATTACCGTTCTAGGTGTCAACCTAATCTAGGACGGGTCACTGAAAGCACACTCTAGTGCTTGCCGGAAGAGCGCGAGCCGCTATGACTTTCTGCACAACAGCATCAACACGCAGGCACTCAGCATGCAGCCCAAAAAGCCCAGCAGCCCCCCAGCCGCACCCAGCGCAAGCCAGTAGCCCCAGTCAATGCCTTGCTCTGCGCAGTGAATCTCGCACTGGGGGTTGTGCTCCCAGGCCATCCACATCAGAAGTCCGGCCATCGCAAAGCCGGCGCAGGCGCTGGTGATCAGGACCGACTTCCAGGGATTTCGCCTGCTGCGGATCATGGCCTCGCCCCCGGCAGCGCTCTGTTCAGCCACCGGTACAGCGGCGCTACCAGCAGCAGCACGGCAATCAGCCGGCAGACCTGGAAGGCCGTGACCACGGGCACGCCCAGTTGCAGGACCTTGGCGGTGATGGCCATCTCGGTAATGCCGCCCGGCGATGTGCCCAGCAGCAAGGTGACCCAGGGCAGGCCGGTGGCCCAGTGCAGCAGCCAGGCAAAGCCGGCGCAGACTGCCATCAGGCCCACGGTACCCAGCGCCACCATGCCCAGCCAGCGCGGAGCCGTGTGCAGGAACTCACGTCGAAAGCGCACCCCCAGGCTGACGCCGATCACCAGTTGGGCGGCATTCATCAACCATTGCGGCACGGCGGACAGCTCCAGGCCTGCCATGGTCAGGCCCATGGATACGGCCAGCGCGCCCAGAAACCAGGGGTTCGCACGCCTGAGCCCGAGCATCAGCAATGCCCCGGCGCCGGTGGCCAGCGCCAGCCAGGCAAAGCCCGGCCATTGCACGGTGCGCACGCTGGGCAGCGTCAGGCCGGGGTCGCCCTGCAGCCCCGCCCATTGCAAGGCAAAAGGAATGCTCACCGTGACTATCACCAGCCGCAGGCTGTGCGCCGCCGCCACCAGATCGGTGCGCGCATGCTCGCGCTCGGCCAGCAGAGTCATTTCCGAGGCTGCGCCTATCGCGCCCGAGAAATAGGTCGTGGCGCGCAAGCGCTCTTCGTCCATGCCCGGTTGCGCCAGCATGGAGGCTGCCTGCACGCGATACAGCCAGCGCCCGAAGACCCAGCCCAGCAGCAAGGCCCAGGCAATGGCCAACGCAATCGCCCACCACAGGCCGGCCACCAGTTCGGTCACCGCAGGCGTGAAGTACAGGCCCAGCGCGCCGCCTATCGTCCACTGCCCCAGATCGCGCAGCCTGGCCCAGCTTTGAGTGGGCGCTCCACCAATCGATAGCAGGGAGATGGAAATCAGCGGCCCCAGCATCCAGGGCAGCGGCGTATGCAGCACCAGACAGAGCTGGGCTGCCAGCCAGGCCAGCAGCAAAGTAGCGGCCACACGGGCCAGAAACACGGGAGGAAGCAATACGGACATGTGCACGGGAATCCGGCAAGGCACGACAATGGGCGCGCGACAGGGGCAATGCCCCGCAGTATCGCGGCAAAACTCGGTGGGCAAAGCCGGTACGAAATCTACAGCTACGAAGCCATGCCCCGTCTCAGACGAACGCAATCAGCTCATATGTGGACTTTCATTTCTGCGGCGCAGCCGCGCCAGCGTTTCAATCCTTTGGCCCTGACAGCTCTAGCCAGCGCCCTGCTGCTGGGCGGCTGCGCCCATCAAAGCGCTCAGTTGACCTCCGACACCGAATGGCAGCAGACACTTGGGCAGTGGGCCGGAACATCGATCATTCTGCTCGGCGAGCAGCATGACCAGATCGCCCATCATCAGTGGGAAGCCGCTACCGTGCGCCACCTGGCAGCGCAAGGCAGGCTCGCTGCCCTGGTGGTCGAGATGGCCCCTGCAGGCGGCAGCACCCGGAGCCTGCCCGCATCGGCCAGCGATGAGGAGGTGAAAGCTGCTCTGCAATGGGCTCAGGGCGGCGGCCCGGGCGGCTGGCCCTGGCAGGACTATGGCCCGGTGGTGATGGCTGCCGTGAAAGCCGGCGTACCCGTGCTCGGTGGCAATCTGCCACGTGCCCGGATGAAGCAGGCCATGGGCGAGTCCCGCTACGACGGACACCTGCCGGCTGCTGGCTGGCAGCTGCAGCTCGAGGCCATCAAGGACGGCCACTGCGGCCTGCTGCCCGAATCGCAGTTCGCGCCCATGGCCCGAATTCAGCTGGCCCGCGATGAATCCATGGCCAGGGTGACTGAAACAGCGGTGCGCGAGCTGGGCCAGCCCGGCAAAAGCGTGCTGCTGGTGGCGGGCCGCGGCCATGTGCGCAGCGATATCGGCGTGCCGACCTGGCTGCCCGGCGATTTCAAGCAAAAGGTGGCGATAGCCCGATCAGACAAGGCTCAGACTGCTATCGCCATGAAGGCAGACAAGCTGCTGACGCTGGAGGGCAACGCCTCCGAAGACCAGTGCAGCCAACTGCGCGAACAGTGGAAGAACAGACCTGCGACCAAGCCTTGACGGGCTGCTGCAGCGCTGGTGACCCTCAGCCCGCGGTCGCGACAGCCACCAGCGGCTGCCCCTCACGCGTCTTTTCCAGCAGGCGCGTGAAGTCCTCGGCCGGCAAGGGCCGGCTGCAGAAATAGCCCTGAAAGTAGTCACAGCCTTTTTGCTGCAGGAAGCTCAGCTGCTCCTGGGTTTCCACGCCTTCGGCCAGGACTTTCAGACCCATGGCATGACCCAGGGCAATGACCGAGCTGCTGATGGTCATATCGTCCGCGCTGTGCGGAATGTCGCGGATAAAGCCCTGGTCGATCTTGAGCAGATCAAGCGGAAAACGCTTGAGGTGCGCCAGCGAGGAATAGCCGGTGCCAAAGTCATCGATGGCCAGGCGCAGGCCCAGCTCGCGCAGGCGGTTGAGCACGGCCAACGCCTCTTCGGGCTTTTCGGCCAGTGCGCTTTCGGTGATTTCCAGCTCCAGCAGACTGGCCGGAAAACCCGATTTGTTGAGCGCTTCGGCCGTAGCCCCGGCAATATCGGTCAGCAAAAACTGGTGCAGCGAGACATTGACCGCAATCGCCAGATCGGGCAGTCCGGCGGCGCGCCATTGCTGACCCTGACGACAGGCCTCACCCAGCACCCACAGGCCCAGCGGGCCGATGACACCCGAGTTTTCCGCCACGGGAATGAAACGGGCCGGTGAGATCAGGCCTTCCTCTGGGTCCAGCCAGCGCAACAAGGCTTCAGCCCCCACCAGTCGCCCCGTCGCCAGCTCGATCTGTGGCTGGTAATACAGACGCATATGGCCCAGCTCCAGCGCACGGCGCAGGCGCGCCTCCAGCGCCAGACGCTCGCGGGCGGCCTGGGTCATGTTCTCATGGAAGAAGCACCAGGCATTGGAGCCTCTGGCCTTGGCTCCATACACCGCTGCATGAGCCCCCTGCAGCAGATCGTCAGCTGTCAATGCATGGTCGGGATACAGACAGATGCCTGCGCTGACGCTGACCACCACCGAGAGGCCATCCGGCGTGGTCCAGGGCTGGCCGGCTGCGGCCATCAGGCGCTCGGCCACGTCCACCGCGCTGTCACGACCGCAAATGGATTGCGCCACCACGCAGATTTCATCGCCCGCCAGGCGGCCAATAATGTCGCCGTGCCGCAAAGCACCCTGCATCTGCACAGACACATGCCTGAGCACCTCGTCGCCGATGGAGTGGCCATAGCTGTCGTTCACGTCCTTGAAGCGGTCGATATTGAACAGCAGCACGGCCATGCGACGGTTGGTGCTCTGACTCAACTCCACCGCCTCGCCCAGCATGCGCGTGAATTGAGAGCGGTTGGGCAGACCGGTCAAGGTGTCGCGATGGGCCAGAAACTCCAGTTGCTGCTCGCGCGCCTTCTCGGCCGAGATATCGGTGAACATGCAGACGTAATGCGTCACCTTGTCGTTGGCATCCTTGACCGCGCTCAGCGACATGCGCTCGGGAAAGACCTCTCCATTCTTGCGCCGATTCCAGATTTCGCCCTGCCAGTGCCCTGTGGCATGCATGCTGGCCCACATGGCGTCATAAAAGGCCTTGTCATGCCGGCCGGACTTGAACATGCGCGGCGTCTTGCCCAGCATTTCCGCTTCGCTGAAGCCCAGCAGCTTCGTGAACGCGTGGTTGACCGAGAGAATTCGGCTGTGTGCATCGGTCACCACCACGCCCTCGATGGTGTTGTCCACCACCGTGGAAGCCAGGCGGCTGCGCTCATCGGCCTCGCGACTCGCAGTCTGGTCGGAGAGCAGGCCCGAGATCCGTATCAGGCGTCCGCTCTCATCCTTGTAAGCCTGGCCGCGTGCGCGGAACCAGCGATACAGACCGTCAAAGCACAGCAGACGCGCCGTCAACACCAGCATGCTGCCCTGCTCCAGTGCTTGCTCGGCCTGGGCGCGCGCACCTGCGGCATCTTCGGGGTGCAGGCGCTGATGGAAATCGAACTCGCGGGCCAGATCCTGGCCCTGATAGCGCAGCAAGGCACTCATGCCCGTGGAGAAGTTCAGCCGCTGCTCGAGCGCGTCCCACTCCCACACGCCGTTGCCGCTGCCCTCCAGCGCCAGGCGCAGCATGGTCTCGCTGCGCATCATGGCATTGCGCGCACTCACCATCTCGCTGAGATCCTGCAGCACGCAGACCAGGGCCACCGGCCCGTCCACACCCGAAGCCGCCACGCGGCTGGTGGTGCACAGCACGGGCGTAACCTTGCCGGTGTCGGCATTCACGCATTGGCGCAACACCTGGAAGTAATCGGTGCTGCCGTCCAGCAGGCGCTGCAGCTGCAGAGCAACGTCGTCCTGGTCATTCACAGGCACCAGAACACGAAAATCCTGACCGCGCAGCGACTCGACGCTGCAGCCCAGCCAACCCGCCAGCTTGGCATTGGCCCAGACAATCTCTGCACCGCCCACATGCACGCGAGCCATACCGGCCGGTGCGTGGCGCACCACCAGCTCCAACTCCTGCGCCGTCTCCCGGCCACGCTGGTCGGCGCGCGCCTTGCGCTGCATGAACCAAAGTGCAATCAGCGCTGTCGCCAGCAACCAAACAATGAACAGGCCTATCTGCCAACGCAGAGACTGTCGATTCAGCGATACATCAAAATAGCCGAGCACGCCCGCCTGCGCCCCCAACCAAAGCATCCCCACGCACAAATAGAGGGTGACAATCACCCAGGGTGTGAGCGCAGAATGCCCCTCCTCGCTTTTCATGAATTTCCTTTGTCCGCAGGGTCCTCGCCTTGCTGCGACAATTGCCGAGCTATGACCCAAGCCTATATTTTGACTTTATCCTGCCCAGACCGACTGGGCCTGGTGCATGCCGTTTCCGGATTCTTGCTTGAACAAGGCGGCAATATTGAAGAAGCAGCGCAGTACAACGACCCGGTAACCGGTCTGTTCTTCATGCGCGTGCAGTTTGCCTGCGATGGCAAAGACGCCGCCTCTTTAAAGGCATCCGTTGCCGAATTAGCTGATCAATATCAAATGCAGTGGAGTTTGCACTCCAAGGCCGAGCGCATCAAGACCGTCATCATGGTCAGCAAGGAAGGCCACTGCCTCAACGACCTGCTGTTCCGCTGGAAGTCGGGCCTGCTGCCCATCGAGATCAAGGCCATCATCAGCAACCACCGCGAGTTCTATCAGCTGGCGGCCAGCTACAACATCCCCTTCCATCACATTCCCGTGACTGCCGCGACCAAGGCCCAGGCCGAAGAGCGCCAGTACGAGATCATCGAGGAAGAAGGCGCCGAGCTGGTGGTGTTGGCACGCTACATGCAGGTGCTGTCCAACGACCTGTGCAAAAAGCTGTCCGGCCGCGCCATCAATATCCACCACAGCTTCCTGCCCAGCTTCAAGGGCGCCAAGCCCTACTACCAGGCGCATGACCGCGGCGTGAAGCTGATCGGCGCAACCGCCCACTATGTGACGGCCGACCTCGACGAAGGCCCGATCATCGAGCAGGACGTGGCACGCGCCGACCATACTGACACCGTGG
This sequence comes from Comamonas sp. NyZ500, assembly GCF_016772095.1. Classification (NCBI taxonomy): domain Bacteria; kingdom Pseudomonadati; phylum Pseudomonadota; class Betaproteobacteria; order Burkholderiales; family Comamonadaceae; genus Comamonas; species Comamonas sp. NyZ500. The sequence continues at coordinate 266,811 of NZ_JAEIJE010000003.1, forward strand.
AGGACCTGACGGCCCGCGGCCGCGACACCGAGAGCCAGGTTCTGGCCCGTGCCGTGAAGTGGCATAGCGAGCGCCGCGTCATTCTCAACGGTCACAAGACCGTTGTGTTCCGCTAAATCCCTGGGCTTGGGATTGATTGTATGACCCGCAGCCCCGGCGCCTTGAACAGCATTACGGCCAGGCGGATTCCGCCGATACAGTGCCTGCTCACCTTCGAGGCTCTGGCGCGGCTGCGCTCGGTCACCTTGACGGCGGAGGAGCTGTGCGTAACGCCCAGTGCCGTCAGCCACAGAGTCAAGCAGCTGGAGCAGATTCTGGGGGCTCGCCTGTTCGGCCGAACGGATTTCTCGCTGACCACGGACGGCAGCTCCTATCTGGCCCATGTGCGTGAAGGCCTGGGCGCCTTGCAACGCTTTCCAGGAGCGTCAGCCTCGCCTGGGCGCAGACGCCTGAAGCTGGCCGTCACCCCCACCTTTGCGCGCGTGATCCTGATCCCGCGCCTGCGCCAGTTCACCGAGGCCTACCCCGAGATAGACATTGCGCTGCAGGTGTCGATTCCGCTGCTGGATGTGATCGGCGAGGATGCCGACCTGATGGTGCGCTTCGGCGCCGGCCACTATGCCGATGTGGAGCATATCGAGCTGGCTCGCGACACGGTCACGCCGCTGGCCTCGCCCAGCTTCATCCGCGAACATGGCCCGTTCGAGCGCCCGGACGACCTGGAAGGCATGCCGCTGCTGCGCAGCCCGCTGGAGCCCTGGCGCACCTGGTTCGCAGCGACCGGCCTCGACATGGCCGAACCCAACGAAGGCTCGCAGTTCAACGACATCGGTCTGATGTGCGACGCCGCATCGGCCAGCATGGGCATTGCCCTGGTACGCCACAAGCTCGGCGCCCCCTGGCTGGAAAACGGTACGCTGGTGCGCCTGTTCGATGTCGATGCTCCCAGTCCCCACGCACACTATCTGTGCTGGAAGACCGGCATCATGGACCGCTGGGAATGTGCGGCCTTCGCCGAGTGGCTGCGCAAGGCCATGGGCTGAGCTGCAACCCGGCGGCTTCGCGGCGGCGCAGTTCTTGCTCGCAGTCCCTGGACCGGCGAACAGCCGTTGCACGGATAGCTCGATGGATAACGAAGATGGAGCACCCACTGCATGAACCTGCAGCCCAGGCTGTACCCCGGCCTTGACCAGAACCAGGCCCTCAACAGCGAAGCGTCCTCGCTGCTCATCCGCGCCCTGGCCGGCACGGGGAAGACGACTACGCTGGCCATCAAGGCCACCGACCTGATCCGCACCCAGGGCGCGCGCAACGTGCTGATGCTGGCCTACTCGGAGGCCGGCATCAAGGCCATTCAGGCGCGCCTGGACCGGATCTCCGCCGTGCGACTCGAAGGCCTGCATCTGCTCACTCTGGAGCATTTTTGCGCCCGCCTACTCGAAGAGCAGGGCGACCCTGTCCCCATGCTCTCCTCCAGCCTGGAAAAGAACCTGCTCATCCAGCAGGCGCATGAAGCGCTGTCGCAAGAGGCCGAACGGCATGCCGAACTCGACATACCCGAGCTGGCGGACTACTTCGCACGGCCTCTGGACATCAGCGCCTTCCTCGCTTTCGAGGCCCTGGCCAAGCAGTGCATGCTGGAACTCGACATCGACGACAGCGGCCTCAGCGCGCTGGCATATTGCCGCGACAACGCTCTGGACTACGGCCTGTACCGGCTGCTGCGCAGCTATGAGCGGCTACGCGCAGGCCCCACCCAGGAGCCGCTGTTCTATGCACCCGGCGACTGCACCTACGCGCTCGCCTGCCAGCTGGCAGCACTGGACTTCGACGCCGGCTTCCCGCTGCTGCAGGGTCGCTTCGAAGCCGTACTGTTCGACGAACTGCAGGACCTTGACGAAGCCGCGCTGCTGGTGCTGCGCCATCTGGCGCGCGGCAACGGACGCTTCATCGGTGTCGGCGACTTCAACCAGCACATATTGCCGGGCGCCTCCTCCATCTTTGGCGACAGCGCCCAGCGCATCCTGCAGGAGCTGCCCGCGGGCACCGGCCAGGCAACGCTCAACACGACCTATCGCTTCGGCCCCCTCATCTGCCAGGAACTGAACCAGCGCTTCGGCGTGGAGTTCGACGCCCATTACCGCAACGCCTCGGCCTGGTTCGAACATCGCCATGGCGATGACGAGGACTGCGCCCGGCAATTGCTGGATATTCATGCCGCCGTGGCCCGCCTGCCCCGCAAACCGCAGGACCCGCCGGCCGTGCTGCGAGTCATCCTGCATTCACCCGAAGATTCGGTACTGCTTGAATGGCTGTTCGCCCACGAGGGCGTGCACTATGCCTGCAAAGGCATGCAGCGCTTCTACCAACGCCGCGAAATCGCCCTGGTGCTGGCCGTGCTGTGGGCCATGCAGGGCTGCAGCGGCGGTGCGCTGCTCTCGCAAGGCATTCTGAGCAGCGCTGCCGAAGGTCTGATGCGCTATGTGCGCCATGCCAGCCCGCCCGACCGGGATCTGCTGGCCAACGGCCTGTTCGACATGACAGCACTGGGCGACGCCCCGCCGGAGTCCGACACGCTGCGCATTGCCGCCGAACTCATGGGACAGCAAGCCGCCATGCGCCGCTTCCTCGCCGCCTACATCGCACCAGACTCCCCCTGTGCCCGGTTGCTGGCCTTGCCCGCAGACCAGTGCGCCGATGCGGGACAGTTGCTTCTGCACCCTCTGTTGCGACAGTTCTTCGCCCAGGCCCCCATCAGCCAGGACGAACTGCGCCAGTGCCTGGCCAGCCTGCAAGCGCTGTCGCGCATCTGCGCCGGGCTTTCCGTCGATGAATTCCTGGGCCGCCTCAGCCTCATGGTCCAGTCGAGCATCGCGCAGCATCAGCGCCATGAAAAACCCAGCTTGCAACTGCTCACGGTAGAACGCAGCAAAGGCCATGAATACGAGTATGTGGCCGTGCCCTTTGTCAATTCCAGGCACTTCTCGCCCAATGCGAGCGACCCACAGCGCAACATGCTCTACGTCGCCATGACCCGCGCCAGCAAGCGCCTGTGGATACTGGAGAGCAGATGACGACGCAAGGCCATGGGGCGATGCAGATCAAGTCCGTACCTCATAAGCGGGTCAAAACACCATAACGTCGCCCCCAGCCGACATGGCCACAGTTGCCCTCTCCCACCCTTGTTGCAGTCCTCCCACCATGGGCTCACAACAACGAGGAGGAGACCCATGCAAACCCCATCGCGCTGCGCCTGGCTACTGGCCGCCGGCATCACCGCCAGCCTGACCCTGCATGCGCAGGAGAACAAGCTCACCATAGGCGCCAGCTTGCCACTGTCAGGCTCGCAGGCCGAGGCCGGCAAGGAAGGGATGAGCATCATGCAGGCGCAGGTGGAGGCATTCAACAAGCAGGGAGGCCTGGGCGGCAAAGCTTTGACACTCAAGGTGCTGGACGATGGCTACGAGCCGCAGCGCGCCGCCGGCAATGCACGCCAACTGATCCAGGAAGGAGCCCTGGCCCTGCTCAACTGCTGGGGAACGGCCAGTTGCACAGCCATGCAACCCGAGGTACAGCAAGGCCAGACGGCCCTGGTGGGCGTGATTGCCGGAGCCGGCAGCATGCGCCAGCAGCCGGGCCGTTTCATCTATCCGCTGCGCGCCAGCACCCAGGCAGAAGTCGCGGCCATGCTGCAGCAGATGCAGACCATAGGTCTGCGGCGGATCGCCATCGTTCACCAGAACGACGGCTTCGGCAAAAACAGCCTGCAGATCGCCCTGAATGCCTTTGCAGCCAATGATCTCAAGGCCGCGGCAACTCTGGCCGTGGAGGCTTCGGGCAGCAACACCCCGGACCTGGCCAGACAGCTGGCCGCCCTGCCCGATCTCCAAGGCGTCATCGTGCTGGCGGGCGCCCCTGCCACCATAGGTCTGATCACCATGGCCAGACAGGCTCATGTCACGGCGCCTTTCTACAACCTGGCCGCTCAGGCCAACCGTGCGGTGGTGCAAGGGCTGGGCCCTTATACACGCGGCATTGCCTTCACCACCCTGGTACCCAGCCCCTGGAAGGGCGCGGTTCCGGCCATCAAGGACTACCAGCAGCTCCTCGACCACGGCGGCATGCCGCCGGCCTCCTATCTGGGCCTGGAAGTCTTTCTCAACACCCGAACCTTGCTGGATGCGCTGCGTAAAGCTGCGCCCACAAGCAATCGAGCGGGCTTGCTGGCCGCCCTCGACGCCATGGGCGAGATTCGCTACGGCGCCATGCATCTGCGCTTCACACCGCCGCGCAGCGGCTCCAGCTATGTGGGGCTGACCATGATTGATGCGAGCGGTCATTTCAGGGAATAAATCAACTCCAAGTCTTATTCAACAATCGTCAACAGCTATTGTTTCAAGAGCAAATATCATCATCGTCGCAAAGCATTTCAAGCAGCTTTGCAATAAAGCTCACACCAATGCGCGGGCGCATCCCCTACATTTGCAGGCATGACGTTCGCCAGCACTTTTACCGATCTCGTCGCCACCTCCAGCGCAGCGGCCAATGCCGCGCACCACCCGCCCGAGCAGTCCGAGCGTGCTCGGCGCCAGGCCGAGGTGGTGGAGGCACTGCGCCCCCATGTGCCGGCGCATGCCCTGCTCTATCAGAGCGAAGACACCACGCCCTATGAGTGCGACGGACTGACGGCCTACCGCCAGCGCCCTCTGCTGGTCTGCCTGCCCGAGACTTATGCTCAGGTGCAGGCTGTGCTCCAGGCCTGCCACGCCATAGGAGCGCCCGTCATTGCACGTGGCGCGGGCACCGGGCTTTCGGGTGGCGCCATGCCTCACCCCATGGGCGTGACGCTGTCGCTGGCCAAATTCAACAAAATCCTCAAGGTCGATGCCTACAGCCGTACAGCCCTGGTGCAGTGCGGTGTGCGCAACCTCGCCATCAGCGAAGCCGCTGCCCCCTACGGTCTGTACTATGCGCCCGACCCCAGCAGCCAGATCGCCTGCACCATCGGCGGCAATGTGGCCGAGAACTCGGGCGGCGTGCACTGCCTCAAGTACGGGCTCACGGTGCACAACGTGCTCAGGGTCAAAGGCTTCAGCATCGAAGGCGAGCCCGTCGAGTTCGGCTCGGATGCGCTCGACACCCCCGGCCTGGACCTGCTGGCCGTCATGATAGGCAGCGAAGGCATGCTGGCCGTGGTGACCGAGGTCACGGTCAAACTCGTACCCAAGCCCCAGCTGGCGCGCTGCATCATGGCCAGCTTCGACGATGTGCGCAAAGCGGGCGATGCAGTGGCTGCGGTGATCGCGGCCGGCATCATTCCCGCCGGACTGGAAATGATGGACAAGCCCATGACGGCCGCCGTGGAGGACTTTGTGCGTGCCGGCTACGACCTCACGGCGGAGGCCATCTTGCTGTGCGAGAGTGACGGCACGCCCGAGGAGGTCGAGGAAGAGATCGCCCGCATGAGCGAAGTTCTGCGCCACGCCGGCGCCACGGCCATCACCGTCAGCGAAAGCGAGGAAGAGCGTCTGCGCTTCTGGAGCGGGCGCAAGAACGCCTTCCCCGCAAGCGGTCGTATCAGCCCCGATTACATGTGCATGGACTCCACCATTCCGCGCAAGCGTCTGGCCGACATCCTGCTGGCGATTCAGGAGATGGAGAAGAAATACCAGTTGCGCTGCGCCAACGTGTTCCATGCAGGAGACGGCAATCTGCACCCCTTGATACTGTTCGATGCCAACAACCCCGACGAACTGCACCGCTGCGAGCTGTTCGGAGCCGACATTCTGGAAACCAGCGTGGCCATGGGCGGCACGGTGACGGGCGAGCATGGTGTGGGCGTGGAAAAGCTCAACAGCATGTGCACCCAGTTCACAACGACCGAGAACGCCCAGATGTTCGCGCTCAAGGCGGCGTTTGATCCGCAATCGCTGCTCAACCCCGGCAAGGTGATTCCCACGCTCAACCGCTGCGCCGAGTACGGCAAGATGCTGGTGCGCGGCGGACAGATTGCCCACCCCGATCTGCCGCGCTTTTAACCTCCTGGAGAACCATGCAGCGCAAATACAGGTTGATTCTGAGACTGTCTGCGCTGCTGCTCATGGTTGCCAGCCCAGGTGCGCATGCACGCGGCTATGCCTCCACCGGCAAATGCGGTATCTATCCACGCCTGGCCATCACCAGTCCCTCGGGCACCTGCGTAGGGCTGATAGCCGACGATGCCCATGGTCTGCGCTTTCCGCGCCGCGTATTGGAGATTGAGCCGGGCCGTATCTGGGTGCTGGACATGGGCAACTGGATGCCCCAGGTGGGCCAGCTGATCGAGCTGCGCCTGCCGCCAGACGCGGCGACTCCCGTCAATGCCAACACCACGGCCAGGGCCGTCGAAGCCAGAGTGTTGCTGAGCAAGCTCAACTACCCTTCGGGCATGGCGCGCGGTCCGGACGGAAAAATCTATATCGGCGAGGCCGACAAGATATGGCGCGCTGCAGTGCCTTCACCCGGACAGACACCTCAGCCCGAGTTGCTGGCCAGCGGCCTGCCGGCCGACGGTGCGCACCTGCTCAAGGAGCTGGCGTTTGCGCCGGACGGCAGCCTCTACGTCAATATGGGATCGGCCACCGATGCCTGCCGGGGTGAAGACCAGAAGCAAGCCGTGCCCTGCCCCGAGCGCAGCGCGGCCATGCCGCGCGCTGCCGTCTGGCGCATGGTGCTGCAGGCCGGCAAGCAGCCCGTCAAGGAATTCAAACCCTTTGCCAGCGGCCTGCGCAACTCCATGGCGCTGGCCGTGATGCCCGACGGCCCTGCGGCAGGCACCGTCTGGCAAGGCGAAAACAATATCGACTACCGCGACCCCAGGCAACCGCCGGAGGAGCTCAACCTGCTGCGCGCGGGTGCCGACTACGGTTGGCCTTACTGCATAGGCGCACGCCAGAACGCACAGGGTTATGAAAAGCGCTTTGACTGCAGCAAGACCGAGGCACCGCATATGCTTTGGCCCGCCCACGTGGCTCCGCTGCAAATGCTGGCCACGCCTGTGGGCAGCGCGTTTGGCGGGCAATTGCTGGTGGCCTGGCACGGCCAGCGCGCAGACGGTCAACGCCTCGTGGGCTTTGCGCGCGACGACAAGGGCCGGCCCTCTGGCAAACCCATTCAATGGCTGAGCAACTGGGACGCCAGGCCCGGTCTGCGCCCCGGCGGGCGCCCCACGGGCATGGGCCTCGATCATGCGGGCCGCCTGCTGGTGGTGGAGGACTTCAACCGCAGCCTGCTGATGCTGATGAGTGAAGCGGGCACGGCGCCAAGACCCAGGTAACCAGGTAAGGTGCTCAGCTCAGCAGATCGCGTCCACGTGCCAGAAACCTCGCGTACTCCTCGTCGGGGACAAACAGGCCGCCCGTGGTCCAGACAATATGCGTCGCGTTTGCCATGTGCGGCAGCAGCTTCTGACGCTGCAGATAATCCTGACCCGCAACACTCTCCAAAAGGGCGCGCGGACCGCTAAAGCCCGCTGCGGCCGATGGCTCGATCTGCAGCCCCTCTCTATCCTTCAACAGGCACAGATGGCGAAACAGGGTTTCGTCCTGCACCGTGAAAACTCCGCCGAGAAAACCACGCACCACGTCGGCAGCCAGCTCCGATGCACGCGGCACTGCCAGGCCATCGGCCTCGGTCTGGTTGTTCAGGCCCAGCTCATAGACCGAAGGATGGGCTTCCAGACCAGGCAGCGCTGCAGCACCGGCGAGCATCTCCACCATGAAGCAGGGCGACTGCACGGGCTCGGCAAAAAAACAATGCACATGCGGGCCGAATGCCTGCTGCAGACCCAGCGCCACGCCGCCGGGTGCACCCCCAACGCCGCAGGGAATATAGACAAACAAAGGATGCGTCTCATCCACGGCAATCCCGTTCTCTGCAAGTTGCGCGACCAGGTGCGGAGCCGCCGCCGCATAGCCAAGCAGCAGCGAAAGCGAATGCTCGTCATCCACAAAGTGACAATGCGTATCCTGGTTGGCCAGCGCGCGGCCTGCGGCCACGGCCTGGGCATAGTCGCCGGCATGCTCCACCACCTTCACGCCACGGGCTCGCAGGCGCTGCTTTTTCCACTCCTTGGCATCGGCAGACATATGGACCGTTGCCTTGAAGCCAAGGCCCGAAGCCATGACGCCAATCGACAGGCCCAGATTGCCCGTGGAGCCTACCGCCACCTGGTAGCTGGCAAACACCGCACGCGCAGCATCGGAGGCCAGTTGCAGATAGTCGCCATCGGCCAGCAGGCCATGCTGCAAAGCGATCTGCTCCGCATACTCCAGCACCTCATGCACGCCACCGCGTGCCTTGATGGAGCCCGCTACTGGCAGGCTGTGATCGGCCTTGAGCCAGAGCCGACCCAGTTGCTCGGGCAGCTGCAAAGCCTGCTGCATCTGCGGCACGTGCAGCAGCGCCGACTCAATACGTCCGCCAGACGCCTGCAACTCTGGAAACAGCTGCGCCAGCAAGGGTGCAAAACGTTCAAAACGCTGTACAGCCTGCTGAACCTGAGCTGCGTCTATAGAGTGCGTGGACCGAGCCCCCTCGCTGCGCCCGGCCCATAGCGCGGGCCGGGCATGACGCAGGTCTTCAACAAGGTCGCGCAGTGCGGGGAAAGTCATGGCAGGCATCCATCGTCATACAAGACCGCCATATTAGGGCCAATGGTGCGTGCCAGACAGGTCAGCAAAGGCGCCGCATGGTCGCTATACCTCGCCCATGGCCGGGTCGCTGATCGTGTGCTGACCGGTTTCCACGCGGCCGGCAAAGCGCCGGTAGTACGCCGGATCGCTGTTGCAGGTTACGGCAAAGTCATACCACTGGCCGCTGGCCTTCAGCTCCCAATGCCTCTCGGCGCTGGCGGCAGCGGCAACGCTAACCGTCCATGGACCGTCGCTCAGGTAGGCCATGGGTGTGATGGTGAACACCGCAGCCTGAGCGCCCTTGTTCATCAGATCCACATAGACATTGCAATTGGCGATGTCGTAGCAGACACGCACCTCGGGGGCAGCCTGTGTACTGCCCAGGCGATTCAGGTCACCCTTGAAGTGACGGTGAAAACCGTTGGGGCCCAGCACCCAGAGATCGTACTTGCCGAAATTGTCGCGCACGGCATCCCAGGTATCGGACAGCGTCTTGCCCGCTTCCACCATATAGCGACGCGGCGTGCGATCCAGCTTGTAGCGGTCATAGACATGGAAGACGGCCGCCTGTGTACCGGTGTTGGCAAACACCAACTCCACCTGGCTGTTGGCCTGACAGCGCGCACTGGTGTGCAGCTCGTAGGGCAAGGCCCGCGAGGGACGCGTACCGACCGCCTGTAAAGGCAGCTGCATATCGCGCGGCACCGGCACGGCGGGCAGCTTTTGCTGATCGGCACGCAGCTGGTCGGCGACATCACGTGTGGATCGTCCGGCCAGCAGGGGCAGGGTCTCGTTGTTCGGCGTCTTGAAGTTGAAGGTGCTCAGAAGATCTCCACATACCGCACGACGGAACGGGCTGATATTGGGTTCCTTCACGCCAAAGCGGGCCTCTAGAAAACGCAGCACCGACGTATGGTCGAATACCTGCGAGTTGACCCAGCCGCCACGACTCCATGGCGAGATCACATACAGCGGAACGCGCGGCCCGGGACCGTAGACACGGCCATCGGGGGCGGGCTGGCTGCGGCTGCCGACCGGCGCGCCATGCGTGAAGTACTCGGCCTGCAGATCGGCCTCCGGCAGCGTGGTCTTGCCTGCATAGGTCTTGTCGGCGTTCTGCGATGGCGCCGAGGGCGAAGGCATATGGTCGAAGTAGCCGTCGTTCTCGTCGAAGTTGACCAGCAGCACGGTCTTGCTCCAGACCTCGGGATTGGCCGTCAGCGCGTCCAGCACCTCCTGCAGAAACCAGGCGCCCTGCACCGGGCTGGATGGGCCGGGGTGTTCGCAATAGATGGACGGTGCATTGACCCAGGACACCTGGGGCAGCTTGCCTTCGCGAATATCGCGCTTGAAGGCGTCCAGGTATTCCTCGGGCTTGTTGCCGGGCAAGGTGTTGGCCACGCCTTTGTACAGCGGGTTGGCAGCGTTGTCGCTGGCCGCATCATAGGCGTGGTAGGGCAAGGCCTGGCCGGTGTTGGTATACGGCGCATTGGGCGCGCCGCCGCTGGAGACAGGAAAGCCGGAGGCCAGATTCGCTCTGCGGAAGTTCTGGAACGCCCCCAGCATGTTGTCGCCCCACTCGTCGGGCATGTTCTGGTAGCTGATCCAGCTCACCCCGGCCTCCTGCAGCCGCTCGGCATAAGTCTTCCATGTGTAGCCGGTGTTGGCGTCGCTGGGCACACCGTTGATGGCATCCCACTCGTTGTTCACGAAGGCCACGTTCTGCGGTATGGCACCGTTGGTACCTGTCATGTGGAATGACCGGTTGGCGTCGGTGCCGGTGTGCATGGCGCAGTGGTAGGCATCGCAGATCGTGAAGGCATTGGCCAGCGCAAACTGGTAGGGAAGCTCCTGCTCCTTGAAATAACCCATGGAGGTGTCCGTCTTGGCCACGGGCCAGCGCGACATGCGGCCGTTGTCCCAGGCCTGCTGACTGTCCAGCCAGGAATGAGGGGTTCCGGAAACGCGCTGCGCGTTGTTGGCCGTTCCGTCCAGATGGTAGGGCGTGATGACCGTACCGTTGGCACGCTCCTGCTGCCAGACCTTGCGGCCGTTGGGCACGGGAATCGTCATCCGGTCGCCAAAGCCGCGCACCCCCTTGAGTGTGCCGAAGTACTGGTCGAAAGAGCGGTTTTCCTGCATCAGGATCACCACATGCTGCACGTCCATGACCGTGCCTGTGACATTGTTGGCCGGAATGGCCAGCGCACGGCGGATGCTGGGCGGAAAGGCCGCCAGTGCGGCAGCGGAAAAGGCGGCGTTCTTGCCGGCCTGCAGAAGGTTGCGTCGCGAAATCATGGTGAAGCCTTGTCTGTCACCGCGCTCAGGGAGCACAGCGCATCTCCGGCTTGGCCGGCTCGGTGGGGGTCGTGGGGGTCGTGGGATTGGTCGGGTTTGTGGGAGCAGGCGGGCTGTCATCGCTGCCACCACAGGCGGCCAGCGTGGCGGCCGTCAGACAGGCGAGCGCCAGCGCCTTGATCAAACGCTTGTATTGCATGGAGTCTTTCGCTTTGATGTCGACAGGTTTCGACCGGCAAGAATCTAGGAAAAGCTCGTGTCATCCCGATGACGTCCGTGTTTCAGTACGTTTCTTCGCATCGGGCCAGCGCTCAAGATTCGCAAGCCTTGCCCGGCACGAAGCGCCATGCAAAAAGGGCCGATGCATTCGCATCGGCCCTGTGCAGAAAACATCGAAACGCCAGTCAGAACGCTGGCGCTTGCACGGCTACTGGCGCTTCTGGTAACCGAGTCTGTACAGCAGCGGCAGCACCAACAGCGTCAGCACCGTGGACGAGAGAATGCCGCCAATCACCACCGTGGCCAGCGGCCTTTGCACCTCGGCCCCCGTTCCCGTGGCAATCGCCATGGGCACAAAGCCCAGCGATGCCACCAGGGCCGTCATCAACACGGGACGCAGACGCGTGAGCGCCCCTTCGGTCACGGCCTGTTCCAGATCCATGCCCTGTTCGCGCAAGCTGCGGATATAGGAGATCATGACCAGGCCGTTGAGCACGGCCACGCCGCATAGGGCGATAAAACCGATGGCCGCCGAAATGGACAGCGGAATGCCGCGCAGCCACAGCGCCGCAATCCCGCCGGTCAAGGCAAACGGAATGCCGGTGAAGACAATGAGACCGTCGCGTACATTGCCGAACATGGCAAACAACAGCGTGAACACCAGCGCCAGCGACACGGGCACCACGACCATCAGGCGCTGGCGGGCCGACTCCAGGTTCTCGAAAGTTCCGCCCCAGCGTGTCCAGTAACCTGCAGGCAACGCAACACCTTCGAGTTCCTGCTGAGCCTGTGCCACAAAGGAGCCGATATCTCGCCCGCGCACATTGGCGCTGACAACGATGCGGCGCTTGCCGTCCTCGCGGCTCACTTGATTGGGCCCCGGTGCCAGCTCCACCGTCGCCACCGATGACAGCGGCACAAAGCCCAGACGCCCGTCGCCGCCGCGCGGCAGCGCAATCGGCAGGCGGCCTATGCTGTCCACATCGCTGCGCATGGCCTCGGGCAGGCGAACCTGGATGGCAAAACGTCGATCTCCCTCGAACACCGTGCCGGCTTCACGCCCGCCAAAAGCCGTGCTGATGGCATCTTGCACATCACCCATGTTCAGACCGTAACGCGAGGCTTTTTCGCGGTCGATCTGCACCGTGAGCATGGGCAGGCCCGTGGTCTGCTCGACCTTGACCTCGGAGGCACCAGGAATCTTTTGCAGCATGGCGGCTACGGCCTGCGCGGACTTTTCCAGCTGGACCATGTCATCGCCGAAGATCTTGACGGCCACATCGCTGCGCACGCCCGAGATCAGCTCGTTGAAGCGCAGCTGAATCGGCTGCGAGAACTCGTAGTTGCTGCCCGGAATCCTTTCCACGGTCTCTTGTACGGCAGCCAGCAGATCGTCACGCGAGCGCGCCGGATCGGGCCATTGCTCACGCGGCCTGAGCATGATGTAGCCATCCGAAATATTAGGCGGCATGGGGTCGGAGGCGATCTCTGCAGTGCCGGTGCGCGCAAACACACGCTCGATTTCAGGGAACTGCTTTTTGAGCTCGCTCTCGATCTGCATCTGCATCTGCACCGACTGCGTAAGGCTGGTGCCCGGTATGCGCAACGCCTGAATCGCAAAGTCGCCCTCATTGAGATTGGGTGCAAACTCGCTGCCCATGCGCGTGGCCAGCAGCAGGCTCAGGGCAACGATGACGCTGGCCGCCGTCAACACCACTGCTGGTGCATGCATGACCTTGTCCAGCACCGGCGCATAGGCACGGCGCGCCCACTCCATCAAACGGTTTTCCTTCTCGGCCACCTTGTCGCCCATGAACAGCGCAATCGCGGCAGGGATGAAGGTGATGGACAGCAGCATGGCACCCAGCAGCGCGATCACCACCGTCAGCGCCATGGGGTGAAACATCTTTCCTTCCACACCGGTAAGCGCAAAAATGGGCAGATAGACCACCATGATGATGAGCTGACCGAACAACAACGGACGCCTTGCCTCCCTGGCTGCCGCAAACACTTCCTCGAAACGTTCGCTGCGGGTCAATGATCGGCCTGCTGCTGCCTGGGCATGGGCCAGACGGCGCACGCAGTTCTCCACGATCACCACCGCGCCATCAATGATGATGCCGAAGTCCAGCGCCCCAAGGCTCATCAGATTGGCGCTGACGCGCATCTGCACCATGCCCGTGAAGGTGAACAGCATGGACAGCGGAATGATCAGCGCCGTGATCAGCGCTGCCCGCAGATTGCCCAGAAACAGGAACAGGATCGCCACCACCAGCGCTGCTCCCTCGATCAGGTTCTTCTTGACCGTGGCAATGGCCTTGTCCACCAGATTGGTGCGGTCGTACACCGTCACGGCCTTCACGCCGGGCGGCAGGCTTTTGTTGATCACCTGCATGCGCTCATGCACCGCCTGCGCCACGGCACGGCTGTTCTCGCCAATCAGCATGAACACCGTCCCCAGCACCACTTCGCGTCCGTTGTCCGTGGCAGCTCCCGTGCGCAACTCGCGGCCCAGGCCCACATCGGCCAGATCGCGCACGCGAATCGGCTGGCCTTGCGCCGAGCCCACGATGACTTCGCGAATATCGGCAATGCCCCCCACCTGTCCCGGTGCGCGGATCAGATACTGCTCGCCCTGGCGCTCGATATAACCGGCGCCCACATTGGCGTTGTTGCGCTCCAGCGCCGCGACGATATCGGCCAGCGTGAAACCATAGGCCGCGAGCTTTTGCGGCTGCGGTGCCACCAGATATTCCTTGGCGAAACCGCCGATGGAATTGATCTCGGTCACTCCCGCCACATTGCGCAGCTGGGGCTTGATGACCCAGTCCTGGATCTCGCGCAGATCCATGGGGGTATAGGGCGAGCCGTCGGGTCTGGTGGCGCCCTCATCGGCCTCCACGGTCCACAGATAGATTTCTCCCAGCCCCGTGGAGATAGGTCCCAGCGCAGGCGCGACACCCGCCGGCAGGGCATCGCGCGCCTGCTGCATGCGCTCGTTAACCAACTGGCGTGCAAAGTAGATGTCCGTGCCGTCCTTGAATACCACCGTCACCTGGGACAGGCCGTAGCGCGACAGCGAGCGGGTCTGCTCCAGCCCCGGCAGGCCGGCCATCACGGTCTCTATGGGGAAGGTGACGCGCTGCTCGGTCTCCAGCGGCGAATAGCCTGGAGCCGAGGTATTGATCTGCACCTGCACATTGGTGATGTCGGGCACGGCATCGATGGGCAGACGCTGGTAGTTGTAGATACCCAGGCCCACCAGGGCAAGCGTGGCCAGCATGACCAGCCAGCGCTGGGCAATCGCAAAGCGGATGATGCGCTCAAACATTCAAACTCCAAATATCTTCATCTGCCCTGTCACACTGGCGCAATCCAAACCAGAGACACCGAGCAAGAGCCGCCTCGCGGCGGGGCCACCCAGGCGAGGGTGTCGTCCCCCTTGGAGGCGCCGTGCAACGGGAAGGCGCGCCGCGCCTCAGTGGGTGGCTAATCAGTGCACATGCTCGGCTGTTGCCTTGCCAAGCTCGGACTTCAGGACGAAGCTACCGTCCTTCACATAGCGCTGGCCTGTGCTCAGGCCCTGCAGCACTTCGGTGTTCTGGCCGTCGGTCTTGCCCAGCTTCAGGGCCTGCGCCTTGAAGCCGCCGTCCACCGGCACAAACACCACGGGCTTGTCGCCGTCGATCTTCTGGATGGCCGCACTGGCCACCGTCACCGCCGCCTTCTGGCTGGATGCCGTCAGATCCACATTCACGAAGAGGCCCGGACGCCAGATGCCATCCGGGTTGTCCAGGGTGATGCGTGCCGGTGCCGTGCGGGTTTCCTGCCCTATCAATGCGCCCACATAGGCTACCGTCCCCGTGGCTTTCGATTCAAAGGCCGTCGCATGCACAGTGGCCTTTTCGCCCACGCGCACAAAGGGCAGGTCGCTGGCGGCCACCTTCATTTCAGCCCAGACCGAACGCAGATCGGAGATGGTGAACACGGCCGTGCTGTCCTGCACGGCTTCGCCCACGGCAAGATGCTTTTCCACCACCACCCCATCGAAGGGCGCGCGCAGCTCGAAGCGGTTCAGCGCCCCGGCAGAGCCTGAGCCGGCACCGATTGCAGCCAGCTTCTGCTGCGCATTGGCGGACGCGATCTCGGCCTCGCGCAGTGCCTGCTGGGCCTGCAGGTAGTCCTGCTCGGCCGAGATCTTTTCCTGCCACAGCTGCTTTTCGCGCTGGTAGGTGGTGCGCGCCAGTGCGAGACGCTTTTGCGCGGCCATCAGCTCGCTGCGCTGCTCGGATACCGCAGGGCTGGTCAGGGTGGCCAGCAACTGGCCCTTCTTCACCACCTGCCCCAGATTGGCCGCTACGCTCTCCGCCACGCCCGCCACCCGCGGCACCACATGAGCCGTCCTGTCCTCGTTGAAGCGAATCTCGCCCGGCAACTGCAGCATGCTGGCTATCAACGCCGGGCCGGCCTCGGCCAGCGCCACGCCCGCAGCCCTGGCGCGCTCGGCATCGAGTTTGAGCAGGCCTTCATCCTCATCATCGGCATGAGCGGATTCGGGCTTGGCTGCGGGTTTTCCGGTGCTTGCTGCCTGCTCATGCCCAGGCTCTCTGCCATGGTCATGCCCCTCTTTTTCGTCATGCTCATGCCCGTTGTTTTCTTCATGGGCATGACTCTTCTCTGCAGCACCGTGACCGTGGCCTTCAGCGCTGACAGCCGCCGGCTGCGTACCGTAGACAATGGCTGCTGCAGCGGCCGCGCCGAGCGCCAGAATAATGGCGATGGCAATCGCCGTGCGGCGGGGCTTAGGGGATGTGGAATTCATGATATGTGCTTGTTCTTACTCAAGACCGGGCACATCGCCCAGTTGGCGGGTGATGTCCGCAGCCGCCTGATGGGTTGCCACCAGCTGCTCCAGATAGAGGCTTCGTGCCTCGGCCAGCGTGCGCTGGGCATCCAGCACTTCCAGATAGCTGAACTTGCCTAGGGCAAAGCCCTTGGCTGCGACTTCGTAAGCGGACTCGGCTGCCGGCAGGACCTGCTGTGCAAGTTGCTCGGCCTGGGCCCGGCTGGACTGCAGTTGCTCGCGTTGCTGCTGCAACTGTGCGTACATTTGCTGGCGTGTGGCCAGCAGCTCGTCCTCGGCCTTGTCGGCCAGACGCAGCGCCTGCAGCTGATTGCCGCGGTTGCTGTCCAGAATCGGCAGCGGCACCGAGATACCCACCACCAGCTGATTGCGTCCCACTTCCTGTGCACGCTTCATGCCCAGACTCACGCTGGGGTCAGGCAGGCGCTTGGCACGCTCGAGCTCGGCGACGGACCTGGCTTGAAAAACGGCCTGCTGCGCGCGCAGCATCTGCGGTGAATGCTCCAGCTTTTCCAGCATCAGGCCTTCATCGGGCAGCACAGGCAGTTGCGCCAGCTCCCCCACCGCACTGCCAAATGCCGCAGGCTGCGCTCCCCACAGCGCCGCCAGCTGCTGACGTGCCACACGCAGACCGGAGCGCGCTTGCGCCAGGGCCAGCTCGGCACTGCTCTCGGCCACGCGGGCCTTGGTTTCCTCCAGCGGAGCCACCTTGCCTGCCAGCACGCGCTTGGCCGCGGCATCGCGGGCACTGCGGGCAATCTCCAGCGTCCTCTGGTGCAGCTGCACGCGTTGCTGGCCGGCCAGCACATTGGCAAAAGCCGTGCGCACATCGGCACGCAGACCGGCCTGCGCGGCCTCCAGCTCGGCCCTGGCCAGTTCGCGACCATGCCCGGCCGCCTTCATGCGGGCCTCGCGCTTGCCGCCGATCTCTATGGACTGGTTCCATTGCAGAGTCATGGACCTGGTTTCGCGGCGCGTGTCTTCCTGCGAATAGGCCAGCTCGGGATTGGGTCTGGCGCGACTCTGGATCAATGCCCCCTCGCTGGCCGCCAGGGCCTGCGCTGCCGCTCGCAGACCAGGGTTGTGCTCCATGGCCAGCGCCAGTGCGGCCTGCAGGCTGATGGGGGCGGCTGCCGCTGCCGCTGCTGTTGCTGCTGTTGCTGCTGTTGCTGCTGTTGCTGCTGTTGCTGCTGTTGCTGCTGTTGCTGCTGTTGCTGC